>NZ_KV825933.1:6915-35070 GCF_001835805.1 Corynebacterium sp. HMSC034B08
TTCCCGTAAAAGAGGCCGACCCCGAGGTTTAAGTCCCTCGAGGTCGGCTTTGTTGCTGGCGGTTACTTCTCCGGAGTCGTCGTCACCGGTGCCGTAGTGATCGGCATCGGCTCGGACGAACCACCCTTGATCGAGGTGAACGCCTCACCCTTCTCGTTCGAGCACCAGTCGTACAGCACGCCACCTGCAGCGACCAGACCAAGTACGCCAAGTGCGATGGTGCCGAAGCGCTGGATGTTCGGGTCGTTGCCAATCGCCTGGATCTGACGGTTCGCAGCATCGAGCTGTGCGCGGATGTCCGCGAACTGGTCGTTGTCTCGGCCGGCGCCGCCGTGGCCACGATCTGGAGTATCGCGACGCATCGCCGCCTGAATGTCAGCGTTGACCTTGGCCAACTGTTCGTTGATCGCGCCCATGTACGGACGAGCCAACTCGCCACCGACGGCACCAAGCACCGCAATCGGCACCAGGTACAGCAGCGGGGACGCCACAGCGTTAGCCACGCAACGCTCCCAGGCACCGTTGTCCGTCTTGCCGTTCGGCTTTTCAACCTTGGTGGTCGGAACCGGAACAGTTTCGGTGACGGTCTCGGTCACCGGCGGGGCCGGAACTGGAACAGTCTCCGTGACGGTCTCGGTCACCGGCGGGGTCGGAACTGGAACAGTCTCCGTGACGGTCTCGGTCACCGGCGGGGTCGGCGGGGTCTTCTCCCCCGGCTTCACACCAAGGTCAACGTCCAGGTATTCCTTACCGGACTCCACAACAACCTTGCACGACACCTGCGACGGATCCGTCGGGGTGTAACCATCACGCGTCTTGTACTCCACGGTGTACTCGCCCGGCTCGACGTCAACCTTCCAGTTGCCGCCTTCGTCCGTCACCGTACGGATGACCTCGTTGCCATCCTTATCGCGGATGATCACCGTGACACCCTCGACGCCCTCGGTCTCGTTCGGGTCTTCCTTGCCGTTGCCGTTGGTATCCACCCAGACCTTGTCGCCAAGCGTGCCCGGTGCTTCCGGCTCGCAATCGCAGGTCGTTTCAATCTTCTTCAAGCCAAGGTCGTAGGTGTCGTTGTACTCATTCGGCTTCACCGTCACCTTGGACACCAGGCCCGACTCATCCGAACCCGGCACCTTGCCCGTGACTTCCCAACCATCCGGCTGGATGAAACGAATGTCGTACTCAGCGTTCGGATTAAGACCCTCAATCTTCCAATCACCATTGCTATCGGTCACGGCAGAACGCGTCGGCTCACCATCACGCGACACCAACACAACTACATTCTCAAGGCCCTCTTCACCCTCATCCTGCTTGCCATCACCATTAGCGTCATTCCAAACACGGTCACCAACAGAACCAGACGGCAGAATACCCAGGTCGATATCGTCACGCTTCTCACCCGGCTTAATCGTGACCTTGGTGCTGACCTGACCCGGCTCCGACGGCACACGATCACCCGGCTCGTACACGACCGTGTAGTCGCCCGGCTCGACGTCAACCTTCCAGTTGCCATCCTCATCCGTCACCGTACGGATGACCTCGCTGCCATCCTTATCGCGGATGATCACCGTAATGCCCTCGACACCCTCGGTCTCGTCCGGGTCTTCCTTGCCGTTGCCGTTGGTATCGACCCACACGCGGTCGCCAAGCGTGCCCGGTGCTTCCGGCTCACAATCGCAGGTTACGTCGGTCTTCCTCAAGCCAAGGTCGTAGGTGTCGTTGTACTCATTCGGCTTCACCGTCACCTTGGACACCAGGCCCGACTCATCCGAACCCGGCACCTTGCCCGTGACTTCCCAACCATCCGGCTGGATGAAACGAATGTCGTACTCAGCGTTCGGATTAAGACCCTCGATCTTCCAGTTGCCGTCCTTATCGGTCACGGCAGAACGCGTCGGCTCACCATCACGCGACACCAACACAACTACATTCTCGAGGCCCTCTTCACCCTCATCCTGCTTGCCATCACCATTAGCGTCATTCCAAACACGGTCACCAACAGAACCAGACGGCAGAATACCCAGGTCAATATCGTCACGCTTCTCACCCGGCTTGATAGTGACGGTGCGTTCGATCTGCTCCGGCTTCGTAGGCACGTTATTCCCAGGCTCGTACACGACCGTGTAGTGACCCGGTTTCACATTGGTATTCCAGTTGCCATCCTCATCCGTCACCGTACGAGCAACTTCCTTACCGGACGCGTCCTTGAGAACCACCTTTACACCGGCAACGCCCTGCGTTTCGTCTTCGTCCTGGATTCCGTCTTTGTTCTTATCAATCCAGACCTTGTCGCCCACCGAGCCCAGTTCGCAGTCGCACGGCTCCTCACCTTCTGGCATCTTGAACCACGTTTGTGCAGTGTCGGCCCTGACAATAGGCGGGTTCACGGATGTCAGCATCGCACGGTGGTGGAGCTTGTCGCCTCCCCACTTGGCATCCGAGCAGGGTTTGTCTTTGTCGTAAACATTCTGCTCGAATTCGAAGATGGTCCCGGTGGGGAGCCAAAATTTACCTGTCGCCGTGTTTTTATCAAAGGGCCAGTCAAATTTCTGTCCCCAAACGGTGTTGGGATTTAACTTCTCAAAGCCTGCTTTGTAGTTTGCGTCGAGAGCTTGGGACGAAACGTCACCCTGAGTCATGCCCGATTCTTCACCGCTGAATGTGTCACCGTTAGGCAGCGTGAATGTAACACGCGGCGCACCCCTGAGCTCCAGGTTTCCATTCAACGAACCGAGATACATTTCAGCCATCCACTGGCCATAACCTCCGCCCTGGAGACGGTGCCGTCCGTGTGCGATACCTGCACACGTGTCAGAATCGTTGGGATCTGTCGTCAACCACGAGTTTTCATGCTCCCAGATAACCCGGGGGCTAATCGTCGTCTCCACGTAAGTAGCAGCCGTGACCAGGGCTCCTGCAGGAATATCTGCTTTCAACTTCGCTTGAATCTCCGCAGTAAAGCTGTCCTCTGCTGCGTTGATATCAAACTCAATCTTGTAGCCGTCGCCACCGCCGATCTTATTGCCGTCTTGATCGGTGTAAACACCATCGTCGGCCCTGACTTTCTCAATACTCTTAAACGGACGTGTTTGACCGCTAGCCCACTTGAAGTCGTCCGCAGTGGGTTCTTCCAAGACTGTATTGGGGGTCGCAGCCCAAACCCACACCGTCATCGTGAGAATGTCAGACGCACCACGCTGTTTTAGCTCGTAATCAGGATCATTCTGGTCGGGGAGTGGCTTCGGCGCCTTAGCCTTGCCTCCAATGGTGTAGGTGTAGCTTCCATCGGATTGCATTGTTTCCGGCTTGAAGGTCTCAAAAATCGCGTTCGTTTCTTGGACCGGGTCGGGCTTTTCCCCATAGTTTCGCTCGATATCCTGCTGGACCCAAGCACCCGCGGTCTGCGGCACCGCTACCCCGCCGACGCCCAGCGCTACTGCACTCAGTAGCGCCACAACGTTGCGACGCACACGGCCTTTCCTCGTAGTGAACTTCTCGCTCATTTCTACCTCCACCATGAGCAACATATTTTCGCCATACGCTGCCCCAACACCGAGGCAGACTTGTGAAGAACCCTACGTCAGGCTTGACAAACGCTGCCAGCGTTTATGGAGAAATTCACCTAAATTTCAGGAACAGCCCCCTGAAGCACCCCCCAAAAGAAATTGGCGGAGACGAGGGGATTTGAACCCCTGGAGGGATAAACCTCGCCGGTTTTCAAGACCGGTGCATTCGGCCGCTCTGCCACGTCTCCTCGTCGCAAAGCAAGTGCGACGCACATACTCTACAACACGTCGCGCGTCGCTCAATCTCGGTAGCCTGGCCGCATGAAAGCGATCACACTTATCGACGACACCAACCCCCGCTCCCTCGAACTCACCGAAGTGGACACCCCGCAACTGCAGGACGGGGAGGTACTGGTCAGGGTCACGGCGGCGGGCGTGAACCGTGGCGACATCGTGCAGGCCGAGGGCAAGTACCCGCCGCCGAGGGGCGAGTCGGAAATTATTGGCCTGGAGTGCGCCGGCGTGATCGAGGACCCGGGCACCACCGGCCGCGAAAAGGGCGAAGAGGTCGGCTGCCTGCTGGCGGGCGGCGGGTACGCCGAATACGTCGCAGTGCCGGAGGGCCAGCTCACGCCGAAGCCCGCGAACCTCACGTTGGAGGAAACCGCCGGCGTGGTGGAGGCAGCCTGCACGGTGTGGTCGAACCTGGGCATGCTCGCCGGCATCCAAAAGGGCGACAACGTGCTCATCCACGGCGGCGCGGGCGGCATCGGCTCGTTCGCCATCCAGCTGTGCAAGGCGCTGGGCTGCACCGTCGCCGTCACTGCGGGTAGCCAGGAGAAGCTCGACTACTGCAAGGGCCTCGGCGCGGACGTCCTTATTAACTACAAGGAGCAGGACTTCGCCGAGGAACTCAAGGCCTGGGCGGACGTGATCCTCGACGTGGTTGGTGGGCCGTACCTGGAGCAGAACATCAAGGCGCTCAACACCGACGGTCGCCTCGTGGTCATTGCGGTGCAGGGCGGGCCGAAGGGCACGCTGTCGCTTGGCCGGATGATGCCGCGGCGCCTGTCGGTCCACGCCACCACCCTGCGCGCCCGTCCACGTCCGATGAAGGCGGAGATTGTCGCCTCGACGGTGAAGAACGTCTGGCCGCTCATCGAGTCCGGCCAGATCAAGCCCAACATCACCGCCACGTTCCCGCTCGCCGACGCCGCCAAGGCCCACGACCACATGGATTCCGGCGACAACACCGGAAAAATCCTTTTGATCGCGTAGGCTACGCCAGCGAGGCGACCGTGCGCACCAACTGCTCGATGTCGTTCTGGGTATTAAAGGGCGACATGGCGATGGTGACGGCGCCGCCCATGTCGGCGACGCCCATGTCGTCGAGAAGCTGTGTCTGCGTCGTCTGAGCAGCGACAATACCGTGCGTGACCAAGCGATCCAGCACGGTTTCCGACGGCACGCCTCGCACACCGAACGCCAGGCGCGGGATGCGCTCCACACGCGCGCCCTCCGCTGCCTCGCCCGTCACACCAACGATGTGCACCGCAGGCAGCGTGCCCAAAAACGTATGCAGATCATCCCGCAGCCCGTTCAGGTACGCGGTGGTCTCCCCCATCGAGTACTTCAAGCGATTGCGTCTCGACGACCTCCCCGCCGCCCCCTCAACCAACGACGCATAGTGCTCCACCACAGCCGGCACACCACCAGCAAGACCAGGCGACACCTCCAACTCGAGAGCCTCACGGTCCAAACGCTTAAACATCGCCGCGTCACGGAAAATCAGGGCCGCGATCTCCGGGCCGCCGAACTGGGCCATGTCCACCGCAGCGATATCGGCACCCCACGCATCCAAATCCAACGGACGGTACGGGGCGTACGCCGACGCATCCACAAGCACCCACGCCCGGGACTTCTCACGCACCGCCTCCACAATGTCCGCAACGCCCACAACGTTGCCCAACTCCGGATGCGCCGCCGGCACCGACACCAAACGCGTCGACCCGTCCGCAATGTCGCGGTACTGCCACGCCGGCAAATCGCCGGTAGCCAGATCGGCCTGCGCCCAAATCGTCGATACGCCAGCGCGCTGCAAACGCCCCGACAACACCGGACGATCCACCGGATTCAGCACCATCGACGAGTTATGCCGCAACATCGGACGCATCGCCGACACCAACGCCGAATACAACGCCGGAACACTCGGCCCCAACACCACCTGCTCCGGCATCACCCCAGCCAAATCCGCAATCGCCGACCGCGCCGCCTTCGGATACTCCACCCCCTCCGGCAAACCAACATCCGACCGCGAATGCGACCCCAACACCGGCTCCGGCGGCGGCACCGACGCAGCATTACGGAAACTCCGCGCAACCGCCCCCGCAACCTTCTCCGGCACCTGCGGCGACACATGCGCATTCAGATACGTCCAACCGCCACCCAACGACCCGTACAGCCCACGGACCCCCCACACGTCATAAGCCACGGCAGACCTCCTTCACGCAAGAACGCCCCTAATTATGCACGCACGTCCGACACAGCGCACACCGCCAGCTCGGGAGCACGAAACATGTGCACTAGGGTGAACTGCGTGCATAACGTAGAACAACTGCGCGATGACGTCGCCCGGATGACCAGCGCGCCTGGCGAAAACACCCCGCCATCAACATCCAAAACGTTCCGGCGGGCATTCGACGACCTCATCCGCGGCTGGGGCCAACACGAACTCTGGCTCCAACTCGGCTGGCAAGACATCAAACAACGCTACCGACGCTCCACGCTCGGCCCCCTCTGGATCACCATCGCCACCGGTGTGATGTCGCTCGCCCTCGGCCTGCTGTACTCCATGCTGTTCCAAATCGACGTCGCCGAGTTCCTCCCCCACGTCACCGTCGGCTTCATCGTCTGGGGCTTCATCTCCGGCTGCATCAAAGACGGCGCGAACGTCTTCATCGAAAACGAAGGCCTGATCAAACAGCTCCCTTCCGCCCTGTCGGTCCACATCTACCGGCTCGTGTGGCGCCAAACGCTGTTCCTCGCCCACAACATGGTCATTTGGGTGCTACTCGCCCTGATCTTCCGCATCCCCATCACCCTGAACACACTCCTGTTCATCCCGGGTATGGCCCTGCTGCTGGTCAACGGCGTGTGGGTCGCCATGTTCTTCGGCATGGTGGCCACCCGCTTCCGCGACGTCGCCCCGCTGCTCGAAGCCCTCGTCCAACTCCTCTTCTACGTCACCCCGATCGTATGGACGACGAGGACGCTGAAGGACCAGGGTGGTGTCGTCGAGAAGCGTGCAATGCTCGCTGAGATCAACCCCCTGTTCCACTACCTCGAAATCGTCAGAGCACCGCTTATCGACGACCCCGTCGCCGCCTACCACTGGCTCATCGTCATCGCCTGCACCATCGTCGGCGTACTCATCACCCTGCTGGCCATGAAACAGTGGCGCTTCCGCGTGCCGTACTGGGTCTAGGAGTTACACATGGTTTCCATCGACACCTACAACGCCTGCGTCGACTTCCCCATCTTCGACGCCAAATCCCGCTCCCTGAAAAAGGCCATGATGTCCTCGGCCGGCGGCAAAATCGGCCAGAACGCCTCCAACACCGTCGTCGTCGAAGCACTCCGCGACATCAACCTGCATTTAAGGGAGGGCGACCGCGTCGGCCTCGTCGGCCACAACGGCGCAGGTAAAACCACCTTGTTGCGACTGCTCTCCGGCATCTATGAACCCACCCGTGGCGTCGCCGACGTCCGCGGCCGCGTCGCCCCCGTCTTCGACCTCGGCGTCGGCATGGACCCCGAAATCTCCGGCTACGAAAACATCATCATCCGCGGCCTCTTCCTCGGCCAGACCCGCAAACAGATGAAAGCCAAAATGGACGACATCGCCGAATTCTCCGAACTCGGCGACTACCTCTCCATGCCCCTGCGCACCTACTCCACCGGCATGCGCGTCCGCCTGGCGTTGGGCGTGGTCACCTCCATCGAACCCGAGATCCTGCTTCTCGACGAAGGCATCGGCGCCGTCGACGCCGCCTTCATGTCCAAAGCCCGCGTGAGGTTGGCCGAAATGGTGGAGCGCTCCGGCATCCTCGTGTTCGCCTCCCACTCCAACGACTTCCTGGCGCAGCTCTGCAACACCGCGTTGTGGGTGGACAAGGGCGAGATTAGGGAGGCCGGCCTGGTTGCCGACGTCGTCCGCGCCTACGAAGGCCCCGAAGCCGGCGACCACGTCGCAGAACTGGTGCAGCGCTTCCACGGGTAGGTGTCAACCATCTCCCGAAGAAAGTTCCCCGCCCGGGAACTTTCTTCGATTTCGGCCCCCAAAAGTTTCACTTTCCCCAGGACGCCGGGCGACACACCCCGTAAAAGTTCCACGAATCCCATTATCGCTGGGAACTTTTTTGCATCAGGGACTCGACGAGGCCTAGGCATTCAAACATCGTCCTGGACGAGCACCTCGCGGGCGTCCATCCCGCCAAGGTCATCTTGAGGTTGATGGAAGAGTCTTTGTTGCGCTGCTTATAGTCCGAGTGGTGTTCGCCGTCGTACATCACGGCAATCTTCAGATCAGGAATGGCCAGGTCAAACGTGGTCACTGTCCTGCCGTCGACGACCAGCGGCACCTGCTCCTGCACGACGTGGCCATACCGAGCCGCGAGCACCGCAACGAGAAGGCGCATCTCGGTCTCCTTGGGGGAATCAGCAAGAGAGCTGCTGAGCCGCAAGACCTTCCTTAACCAACTGGCGTTGATTTTGTGGCGGGCAGCTGCCGTAATGTCGGCGAGTGTGATGCCCCAGAAGCGACGGACACAGTCGACGAGTTGCACCGCTCGGACTTCCTCGGCAGACAGGCCCTCTACATCGACGACATTCCAACAGTGCTCCCCGCGTTTGACCTGGATCAACGCCTGGACAACTGCCGCCACTGGGCTAGCCGTCCGAAGGCCAACGCCACGGTGGGTGACTTTCCAAATGGGGAAGGTTGCTCGGGAGTGGCGTCGGATCGTCGGTAAGCAAGGCCCTGCGAGTTGGTTGCGTCCCGAGGAGGCGAGCAGCGTGGTGTCGGCTCCTTCGACCAGGTAGGGCAAGCCATAGAGGGCGAGTGCCGAGAAGCCGGAGACGATGCTGCCGGGGCGTTCGACGGCGTGGGCGATGGCACGGGCGGCGGCGCAGCCGTGGTAGCGCACGCCGCGTGGGTGGTGACGGGCGTCGTTGTCCACCCGCCATTCTTCACGGCAGTGTTCGGTGGCGAGGTAGCGGTCGGCGCTGACTTGGTGGTAGGTGAGGTCGGGTGTGCGTTGTTTGTCGTGGATGAGGATTGCTTCGATGTCGACACTCATGCCGTTTCGTAGGTTGGTCATGGTTATTAGACGCAAGAACGACGGTTTGGGATCCCTCGGGCACAATAAATGTATGACTGCCTTGAATCGCAACGGTACGACTGCTGCCGTGATTGTGACCCATAAGCGTGTTGACCTGCTGCGGAACTCGTTGGAGCAGGTGGTGTCGCAGACGCATCCGGTGGATTGGGTCATTGTGGTGGATAACGGTGATGAGGATGCGGTGCGTGTGCTTGTCGACGAGCTCGCTCACGACAAGGGCGTCTACCTACCAAGCAAGACCAATCTGGGCGGGGCGGGTGGCTTCGCCTACGGATTCTTGCACGCGCTGGCGTTGGGGGCGGATGCGATTTGGTGCGCGGACGATGATGGTCGCCCGCGGGATCACACGGTGCTGGAGGTGTTGTACCGAACCGCAGAGAAGCATCAGTTGTCGGAGGTGTCGCCGGTGGTAGCGAACATCAACGACCCGGAGAAGCTGGCGTTTCCGCTGCGGCAGGGCACGACGTGGCACCGGCGTGTTGATGAGCTGCAGGGCGATTTTCTGCCGCAGTACGCCAGTCTGTTTAATGGCGCGTTGATTTCGGCGAAGGCGATGGAGCGCATCGGCGTGCCGGATTACCGTCTGTTTATCAGGGGCGATGAGGTGGAGTATCACCGTCGTTTGGCGCAGTCGGGGCTGAAGTATGGCACGGCGTTGACGGCGTTTTATCTGCATCCGGATGGGTCGGACGAGTTCCATCCGATTATGGGTGGGCGGGCGCATGCGCAGTTCCCGGATAATGAGACGAAGCGGTATTTCACGTACCGCAACCGTGGCTACATCATCAATCAGCGCGGCATGAGGAAAATGCAGTTGCAGGAGGTTGTCCGGTTCGGGTGGTTCTTCCTGGTGGAGAAGAAGGATCCGAAGGGCTTCCTCGATTGGCTGAAGTTGCTTAGGCGGGGGGCACGAGAGGACTTTCGCCGCCCTTAGCGCCTTTAAAGATCCAGTAGCGCTGGAGGAGGAAGTTGGTAGTCGTCGCTACGCCTTGTGCGATGACGAAGGACACGGCGTAGCCGGGGATGGTGGCCTAGCGACGACAACGGCTCGTCCGTCACCCTCCACAGCAGCATCTGCACCGCAAAGGTGGTGGCGTAGAGGATGAATACGGCGCTGGCTTTTTGGCGTCGATTTTGGCGTTGAAGGCGAACTTGGAGTTCAGCACGTAGGCGGAGATGGTGCCGAAGACCCAGCCCACGGCCTTGGCAAGGTCGCGCTGGACGTCGAGGGCTTGGTCGAGGGTGTTGGTGATGCCGAAGTCGATGACAGCGCAGCCGATACCGATGACCAAAAACGGGATGAGCTGCTGTTTTAGGGAAGCGTTCGAGGACACGGGCGTTTACCCTACTAGGCTCGTGTGCCATGAGGAAGCATTACAAAGGTGATGACCCGGACGCGATCCACGAGGCAGCACAGCGTGTCGACGTCCCCCTGTCCGACTTCATGGTGCGCCTGATGGCCGAGGAGCTGCCGTTTGTGGACTCCAAAGGCCGCACACGTATCTATGAGATTCTTCGCGAACACGACGGACCTGTGATTTCGAACCAAGAAGAACTGCCCGCGGAGATTCGTAGCATTATGGATCTCTAGTCCGGCGGTAGGGTTGTGGGCATGGAACTGACAACCCAATCCCTCTACGGATGGGGCCGTACCGCCCCGTCCACCGCCCAGGTCCTGTCCACCCCTGACGTGGACACGATTGCGGAGGCAGTCAAGCGGGTCGCGGATGAGAACGCGGACCTGCCCGAGCACAAGCGCCGCGGCGTCATCGCCCGTGGTCTGGGTCGCTCCTATGGTGACCCCGCCCAGAATGGTGGCGGTTTGGTCGTCGATATGACTCCGCTGAACCGGATCCACTCCATCGACCCGGACTCCGGCATTGTCGACGTCGACGCGGGCGTGAGCCTCGACCAACTGATGAAGGCCGCCCTGCCGTATGGCCTGTGGGTTCCGGTGCTGCCGGGTACCCGCCAGGTCACCATCGGTGGCGCGATCGGCCCGGATATTCACGGTAAGAACCACCACTCGGCGGGTTCCTTTGGCAACCACGTGTTGTCCATGGAGCTGCTGGTGGCGGACGGCCGCGTGCTGCACCTGGAGCCGACCGGCGAGACCGCCGAGCTGTTCTGGGCCACTGTTGGCGGCATGGGCCTGACCGGCATCATCCTGCGCGCCCGGATCCAGATGACCAAGACGGAGACCGCCTACTTCATCGCAGACACCGACCGCACCAACACGCTCGACGAGACGATCGCGGTGCACTCCGACGGCTCTGAGGTGAACTACACCTACTCGTCGGCCTGGTTCGACGCGATCTCCGCACCGCCGAAGACGGGCCGCTCCACCATCTCCCGCGGCTCGCTGGCCACCTTGGATCAGTTGAAGGAGTTCGCCCCGAAGCTGGCTAAGGACCCGTTGAAGTTCAACGCCCCGCAGTTGATGACGGTGCCGGACATTTTCCCGTCCTGGACCATGAACAAGCTCTCCCTGATGGCTATCGGCGAGGCGTACTACATGATGGGCTCCCCCGCCCGGAACCAGGTGCTGAACCTGACGCAGTTTTACCAGCCGCTGGACCTCATCGGGAAGTGGAACCGCGGCTACGGCAAGGCTGGCTTCCTGCAGTACCAGTTCGTCGTCCCGACCGACGCTGTGGAGCCGTTCAAGGACATCATTTACGACATCCAGTCCTCCGGCCACTACACCGCCCTGAACGTGTTCAAGCTGTTCGGCGAAGGCAACCAGGCACCGCTGTCCTACCCGATGAAGGGCTGGAACGTGTGCGTGGACTTCCCAATCCGTCCGGGCCTCAACGAGTTCCTCGACCGCCTGGATGACCAGGTCATGCAGTTCGGTGGCCGCCTCTACCTGGCCAAGGAATCGCGCACGAGCGCGGAGAAGTTCCACAAGATGTATCCGGAACTGCCAGGCTGGTTGAAGACCCGCCGCGACATCGACCCGACCGGCGTGTTCGCATCCGACATGTCCCGCCGTCTTGAGCTCAACTAAGGAGTACCCATGCTGAACGCAGTAGGCCAAGCCCAACACATCCTCCTCCTCGGCGGCACGAGTGAGATCGGGCTCGCGATTGTCAGCGAGCTCGTCTCCCGCGGCGGCAGCCCCACCGTCACCCTGTGTGCGCGCAAGAACTCCCCGCGTATCGACGACGCCATCGCCCAAGTCCAGAACGCCGGCGCAGGCCACGTACGCCTGGTCGATTTCGACGCCCTGGATTTCGCCTCCCACCCTGCCGTGATCGATGCGGCGTTTGAGGACGGCGAGGTCGACGTCGCTGTCGTCGCCTTCGGCACGCTCGGCGACCAGGAGCAGCTCTGGCAGGACCAGGCTGCCGCCGTCGCCTCGGCGCAGACCAACTTCACCGCCCCGATGTCGGTCGGTGTGCTGTTGGGCCAGGAGATGAAGCGTCAGGGCCGCGGCAACATCATCGCCCTGTCGTCCGTGGCGGGCCAGCGCGTGCGCCGTTCCAACTTTGTCTACGGTGCTGCAAAGGCCGGCATCGACGGCTTCTACCTGCAGCTCGGTGAAGCTTTGAAGGACAGCGGCGTGAAGGTCACCGTGGTCCGCCCGGGCCAGGTGCGCACCAAGATGACCGATGGTCTCGACGAGGCCCCGCTGACCGTGAACAAGGAAGATGTCGCCGAGGCTGCCGTGGAGGCCGCCCTGGCCGGCAAGCCCTCCGTGTTCGTGCACAAGCTTTTCGGGCCGATCTCCCTGGTGCTGAAGGCGATCCCGGCGCCGATCATGAGCAAGCTGAACTTCTAGCGCCAAAATAGTTCCCAGCCGGGGAACTTTCTTCAAAAACGACCTGCAGAACATTCACTTTCTGCAGGTCGTTTTCGTCTTGTTGGAAGATAGTTCACACCCCGGGAACTATTTTCTAGTCGTTAGCCCTGCCCATCCCCAGCAGCACCTGCTCGCGGAGCCGACCGGTCCCCACCACCGCCAAAACACAGCCAACCAGCGCGACCGCAACAAGCGCAGCGAACAGCGCCACCTTGTCCAGCACGTTGGCGTAAACCATGACCATGATGGTGCCCATCAGGCCACCCATGCCGAATCCCAGCAGGGCCACCACGAGCATGGGAATCCCAACTTCGCGCACGGCCACCTTGGTGTGAAAGGCAGCGGGCGCTCCAATGAAGTAGAGCGATTTGGTCAGTTGCTTCTGCTCCACCACGGAAAGTGCCTGGGTGAGCAGGGTGGACGAGACCAGGAGGACTGCCGCGAAGACAGCGGTGATGACCACGCCGGAGGGGATGTCCCCTGTGATCATCTTCAGGGCGGGCTGGTCGTCGATCTCCGGCACCGCGGAGATCCAGGCGCCGACGCCGCCGATGAACGCCACGAAGTACAGGGCGGTGACGCGCTTCCAGGTGGTTTTCGCTCCCCTGCCGACCCGGCGCGTGGCCACGTAGTTCGCGGCCCCGGGGACTCGGTAGCTCAGGCGTGCGAGGAGTTGGATCACGCCGACGGCGATCAGTGCATTGACAGTGAGAATGCCGCCTGCCACGACCAACAAGGCGCCGAATTCCAACGCGTCTGCCTGCGGAGCGATGGTGAGCGAGCTCAGGTAGCGATACAGCACCACCGCACCAACCACTGACAGCACCAGCGTGATCATGTTTTGTCCCTTTGGCGGGATTTTCTTGGTGACGCCGAGAGGGGTGACGGCGACTCGTCGCAAGGCAAGCCACACTGAGCACGCGGCTAGTACCAACACCACGATCCACGCGATGGGGATGACCCACCAGGTGAGCATCTCCCAGGCGCCGACGGGTTTGTCCTGGAACGTCAGCAGCGACCACGCGGGACACGTGACCACGTACAGCACCGACCCGAGTACCAACCCAACCAGGGCCTGGCGCAGCGATTCGAGGATCATCATCCCGCGTACCTCGCCGGCGGTCGCGCCGATGAGGCGCAGCGCCGCCAGGTGCTCCTCGCGCCCGCCGAGGTTCGCACGTGCGGCTTGGGTGAGCAGCCCCAACAGGCTTGGCACGAGCAGCACGCACGCGAATAGTGCGAGGAAGATATACGCGATCGAAATGGGCCCGCCCATCGACTCTGCGATTTCCACCAGCGCCTCGTGCGGGTGCAGGTCGCGGGCGAGGAACATCCAGGTGCCGCCCATGAGCGTGCACAGCATCCAGGTCGCTACGGTTACCGCCACCAGCGACAACGCGCGGACCCAGCGTTCGCCGATCTGCCGTTGCGAGCGCCCTTCGCTTGTCGACGACACCGCCGAGCGCATCAACGTCACTGCACTCATCGCGCCACCTCCGAGTGGATCAGGCCGTCGCGGATTTCGACGCGGCGGCTGCACCAGTCGGCGATCTTCGGGTCGTGCGTGACCAGCACGAGGGTGACGCCGAACTTCTGCGCGATTGCCACGATCTGCTGCATGACCTCGTGCCCGGTGGCTTGGTCCAACGCCGCTGTCGGCTCGTCAGCGAACACCACCGACGGCGGCCCGGCCAACGCGCGCGCGATGGCCACGCGCTGCACCTGGCCGCCGGAGAGTTGCCCCGGGTACCGGTCCACAAAGGCGCCCAAGCCCAACCGGGTCAGCATGTCGATGGCCTCGGCGTGCGCCTCCGCACGCGGCACCCCGCGCATGATCTGCGGCAGGGCGACGTTTTCGGTGGCGGTCAGCTCCGGCAGCAACTGGCCGTCTTGGAAGATGAAGCCAAAGTTTTCCAGGCGCAGGCGCGAGCGTTCCGCGTCGTTCATGGCCGACACGTCCTGGCCGTTGAAGCGCACCTGGCCGTCGTCGGGTACGAGCACGCCAGACATGCAGTGCAGCAGGGTCGATTTGCCGGAGCCAGAGGGCCCCATAATCGCGACGGATTCGCCGCCGCCAACCGTCAGGCTGATGCCTTCGAGGACCCGTTGTTGGGTGAAGGACTTCGTGATGTCGTTGAGTTCAAGCATGGTTTCTATTCCACAGGTGGTCGTCGATAAGCACTATGGCCCTGGCTCCCGAATATGGGTAGTGCTAGCTCTACCTGGCTACGCTCGGGGCCATGCGGCGACATAAACACGAGGAGCGCGCGGCCGCCAAAATCCACCAGCTGACGGTTTCGCGGCGCAGGATCGCGGAGGCATATGAGGTGGAGCGGCTGCGCATCGAGCGCGACCTGCACGACGGCGCGCAGCAATATTTTGTGGCTGCCGCGATGAAGTTGGGCGAGGCAAGGTTGGACATTGCATCGCAGCTTCTCGACGACGCCGCCCGCGACCTCCACAACGGCCTCGACGCACTCAGAAGAACCGTACGCGGCATCCACCCGCGGGAACTTTCAGACCACGGATTGGTTGCGGCGATCGAGACCGCCGCCGCACAGCACGGCCCGCATGTCACGGTCCGTGCCCCGCACGAGCTGCCGCGTATCGACGCCTCCGTCACCGCCGCCGCCTACTTCTTCACCACCGAAGCCTTAACCAACGCCGCGAAGCATGCACCCAAGGAAAACGTCAGCGTGCTCGTGACCTGCGACCACACCCTGAATGTTTCCGTCACCGACCAGGGCGGCGGCAACGCTCGCATCACGCCCGGCGGCGGGCTGGAGGGTATGCGAGAACGCATCGCGGCGTTCGGCGGTGAGATGGAGCTGCACTCGCCGGACGGTGGCCCGACCACCGTCACCGCACGTATTCCGTTGCTGTTGTTCCGAGGAGAAAGTGGGATTGCGCCATGAGGATCGTTATCGCGGACGACTCCGCGCTGCTGCGGGAGGGTGTTGCAGGGTTGCTCACCCGGCGCGGCCACGAGGTTGTGGCGCAGGTGGAGTGTGCGGATGGGTTGCTGGGGGTCGTCGATAAGTATGGGCCCGACTTGGTGATCACGGACGTGCGCATGCCGCCGAACATGCGTGACGACGGCCTCCAAGCCGCCCTGGAACTGCGCAAACGCGGCCCAGTGAATGTGCTGGTGCTGTCGCAATACGTCGCGCCTGCATACGCGCGGGAACTGTTCTCCGGTGGCGATGGCGGGACCGGCTACCTGCTCAAAGACCGCGTCGCCGAGGTGAAGGACTTCATCCAGGCCTGCGAAACCGTGGCAGGCGGCGGCGTGGTCATCGACCCAGACGTGGCAAGTGCGCTGATGGCGGCGAGCTCACGCTGGTTAACCACGCTCACCCCTCGCGAGGTGGAGGTGCTCGAACTTATGGCAGAAGGCCTGTCCAACAGTGAGATCGCGGGCAAGCTCTACCTCTCCGGCGCGGCGGTGGCGAAGCACGTGTCCAGCATTTTCTCCAAACTGGGGCTCACCCCAGACGAGGACAACCGTCGCGTCCGCGCCATCCTCATGTACCTGGCGGAACGTGGCGTGGGGTGAGTGTCGGCAGCGTATGCGACACTATTACGCATGACTACCGCTTATCATCCCGACGAGCTGTCACCGGGGCAGGCAGCCGTCCGTACCGTCGCGGCGGGGCTCGCAGGCGGCATTCTCTCGCTTGCTGCGTGGTTTGTGCTGCACCAGATCTCGCTGCCGGCGTTCAATACCTCCATGGTGACCAGGTCGTTGGCCACCGGTGTGTCGTTCGTCCTGTTGGGCATCGCCGCTGTGCTGGCGGTGCTGTGGACGCGCGGGAAGCAGCACTGGATTATTTCTGCGGTGATGGCGTTGGTGCCGGCGGGGTTGGTCGTCGCAACGCTTGGCATTCCGCTGTCTGCCACCAAGCTGTATCTCGACGGCATCCAGGTTGACCAGGGGTTTAGGACGCAGTTCCTGTCCCGCATGACCGAAAACTTGAGCCACGCGGACATGGCGTACAAGGACCTGCCCACCTTCTACCCGATGGGTTGGTTCTGGGTCGGCGGACGCGTGGCCAACGTGCTGGGTATGGACGGTTGGGAGGTGTATCAGCCGTACGCGATTGCCACCCTGGCGGCGGGTGCGGCGATGCTGACGCCGATCTGGCGCAGGCTCGTCGGTTCCCTGCCGGTTGCTACCGCGATTGCCGTGGTGACCACCGCGATCGTGCTGACGGAAGTCCCAGAGGAGCCTTACGCGGCAATCGTGGCGATGTTCCTCCCGGCCGCGGCGGTGTGGGCCCACAGGGCGCTGAGTGGCTCGTGGGCAGCCACCATCGCGTTGACGATCTACCTGGGCATTTCCGCGTCGTTCTACACGCTGTTCACCGCCATTGGCGCGCTGACGGTTGTGGTGATCGCGGTGGTGATGTTCTTCACCGGCGAGCGCACCCTGACCCCGCTGAAGCACCTGCTCATCGTCGGGTTCGCCTCCATGGCCATCGCTGCGATCTCGTGGGGCCCGTACATCTGGCGTGTAGTCACCGGTGACGAGGCGCTGAAATCTACCGCGAACCACTTCCTGCCCATCGAGGGCACCTACTTCGCCCTCCCGTTCCTGTCGTTGTCCCTGGTAGGCCTGCTGTGCCTGTTCGGCCTCATTGGACTTATCGTGCGGTTCCGCGACCCGGAGATCGCCTCCCTGGGCGCGGCGATTGGCGTGAGCTACGTGTGGGCGCTCGCCTCCATGGCAATCACGCTGCTGGGTACCTCCCTGCTGGGCTTCCGCCTCGAGGTGCTGGTTGTGTTGCTGTTTGCCACCCTCGGCGTGATTGCGGTGGCGAACTTCCGCCTGACCTGGCTGGAGCAGCAGGTGAAGAATAAGACCGCCTTGAACGTGGTGGCGATTGTCCTGGTGGCTGTGGCGTCGCTGCAGATGGTGCAGCACATTGCGGTGAAGAACGAGGCGTACATCGACCAGGCCTACGCCGATACCGACGGCTACGGCGAGCGCGCGGACCGCTTCCCGCCGGATGCGGGCCAGTACTACAACGAGATCGCCGACTACATCGAAGAGCACGGCCACATGAAGAACGACGCGGTGATCTACACCGACGAGATCAACTTCATGGCCTTCCAGCCATTCTTCGGATTCAACGCGTTTACCAGCCACTACGCCAACCCGCTCGGCGAGTTCGAGCAGCGCAACGGTGAGCTGGAGTCGTGGTCACAGATTTCTTACGACGACCCGAAGAAGCTCACCGAGGCCGTGGACAACAGTCAGTGGGAGCCGCCGACTGCCTTCATTTTCCGCGGCAGTGAGGATTCTGACTTTAAGACCCACATCGCCCACGACATTTACCCAAGCCAGCCGAACGTGCGCTACCAAGGGTTGTTCTTCAACCCGGAGGCGTTTGACAAGGCGAATTGGGACGTGAAGTTCATCGGACCGTTTGCTGTCGCGGTGAGGAAGTAAGGTGACCGGAGTGAAAACTGGATCTACTCGTCTTATTGCGACCGTTTCTGGTCTCATCGCGTTTGTGCTTCTGCTGCTCACCCCGTTTTTGCCGGTGAAGCAGACGGAGGCGAGCGTGTCGTGGCCGCAGAACGACACGGTTGGTTCGATCAACGCGCCGCTGATTTCGTTGGCTCCGCAGGACCTTGAGGTCACGGTGCCGGCCAGCAGCGTCGGCGAACTGCGTGAGGGCCAGAGTCTGATCTTCGGTACGTTGCCGGAGTCGTCGAATAAGGCGACGGACCGTGGCCTGTTCATCACCGCTCCCGACGGCGGCCTGGTGGTGACTTCCCTCAACGACGTCCTTTTCGAGCTCACCCCAGCCGAAGTCCGCAACCTCCCCGACGATGCGAAGCTGCACGTCAGCGTGACGCACGAGGAGACCACGGTTGAGATCCCGGGCACGTCCCACTCGGAGACCAGCGAGGATGATTACCGCCCGCAGGTCACGGGTATGTACACGGAGTTGGAAAATAAGCAGTCGCTTATCGACGACGGCCTTGCCGCCCACATGAACATCAACTCCCGCTTCACGTCCTCCCCGACGCTGATCAAAAACATTGCGATGTGGGGCGGCCTGCTCAGCGCCCTGGTCAGTTTGTGGGCGTTGCGGAAGTTGGATGGTCCGGCGCGCTATCGTCGTCGCCAAGCAAGGGGCTTGAAGCCTCTCGACGGCGTCGTAGCCGGTGTCCTTGGCTTTTGGCACATCTTCGGCGCGAACACCTCCGATGATGGCTTCCTGCTGACCATGGCGCGCGTGGCCGCGAACACGGACTACATGGCCAACTACTACCGCTGGTACGGCGTGCCGGAAGCCCCGTTCGGCTCCCCGTTCTACGACGTGTTGTCGCTGCTGTCGGAGGTGACCACTGCGTCGATGTGGATGCGCCTGCCGGCCCTGTTCGCAGCGCTGGGCACGTGGTGGCTGCTGTCGCGCGAGATTCTGCCGAAGTTGGGCCCGGAGATCGCCGAGCGCAGGGTCGCCCACTGGACGGCGGCGTTTGTGTTCCTGGCGTTCTGGTTGCCGTACAACAACGGCACCCGCCCCGAGCCGATTATCGCCGTTGGCCTGATGGCTACCTGGGCGCTGTTCGAGCGCGCGATTGCCACGAACCGTCTCACCCCGGCAGCGTGGGGCACCGTGACCGCCGCGTTTACCCTGGCGTGCGGCCCAACCGGCCTCGCAGCGGTTGGTGTGTTCCTGATTTCGCTGCCTGCGGTGCTGCGCATGATCGGTTCGCGCCCGCAGCCCCGAATTTCTTACGTCGCGCCGTTTATGGGCGCGGGCCTGGCCGTGATGGTGCCGGTGTTCCACGACCAAACCCTGGCCACCGTGCTGGAGGCGACGAAGGTGCGCTCCGAGGTCGGCCCGGCGTTGAGCTGGTTTGAGGAGTGGACCCGTTACGCAACGCTTCTCGAGCAGACCGTCGACGGCTCCATGTCGCGCCGCTTCCCCATGTTCGCGCTGCTGCTGTGCACCGGCCTGATCCTGTGGGCGCTGGCGAAGGGCGACAAGACGACCGGCACGACCAAGCGCATGATGCTGATCCTGGGCATGGCGACGTTCTTCCTGCTGTTCACCCCGACGAAGTGGACGCACCACTTCGGCATCTACGCGGGTCTCGGCGGTGCGATCGCGGCTGTGGGTGCGGTGGTGCTCTCCCGGATTGCGATGAAGTCGGACCGCAACCGCACGTTCGCTATGGCTGCGGTGCTGTTCCTCATGGCGTTTACCCTGGCGGGTTGGAACGCGTGGTGGTACGTGTCCTCGTTCGCGGTGCCGTGGTGGGACCGCACTGTGCAGTTCAAGGCCATCGAGGCCAACACTGTGGTGCTGGCGATCGCCCTGGTGGTGTTCGCAATTGGTGTGGTGCAGTCGATGCGCGGCCCGCGCGCGATCAGCACCCGTTGGTCGGGCGTGATGGCTGCGCCGATCGCCGTGTTTGCGATCCTCATGGTGACGTTCTCGTGCCTGACGTTTGTGAAGTCGTTCGTCTCCCAAGCTCCGGCGTATTCGGTGGGTATGGGCAACGTGAAGTCGTTCAAGGGCGACGTGTGTGCCCTCGGCGGCGACGTGCTTCTGGAGGACGACACGAACGAGTCCTTCCTCACCCCCGTCGGCGGCGTTCCGCTGGGCAAGTCCCTGGATGCGGGCAAGAACATCGGCTTCACTCCGGACGGCGTGCCGGCGTTCATCGCTTCGGAGACGGCCGATACTTCGGACCGCACGCTGAGCGACACACAGTCTGACGACGACACCGCCGACGTCGATCCCGCTTCCGACGAAGCCCAGTCCACCTCCCGCGTGAACACCCAGGGCAACCGTCCGAAGTCGATGCGCGGCGTGAACGGCTCGACCGTGCGCCTGCCGTTCGGCCTGGACTACAACCGCATTCCGGTTGCCGGCACCTTCGATGATGAGCCGAAGCAGTCCGCGTCGCTGGAGACCACGTGGTACGAGTTGCCGCAGCTTAGCGACGACCGCCCTCTCCTGGTCACCTCCGTCGCCGGCCGCATCGCCCACCACGACATCAACGGCGTGGAGCAGGAAGGCACCGAGCTGAAGCTGGAGTACGGCACCAACAAGGACGGTGTGGTGCGCAAGCTCGGCGAGGTAGAGATGCTGGACCAGGGCCCAACCCCGCTGTGGCGTAACCTGCGCTTCCCGCTGGCGGACCTGCCGGAGGAGGCGAACGTGGTGCGTCTCGTCGGCGAGGACACCTCCCTTGCGGAGAAGGACTGGCTGGCGGTCACGCCACTGCGCAACCCGAAGCTGATCCCACTGTCTGAGCGTTTCGATTCCGACACCCCGGGCCTGCTCGACTGGACCGTCGCGTTCCAATACCCCTGCCAGCGCCCGTTCTTCCACGCCAACGGTGTCACCGAGATTCCGGAGTTCCGCGTCATGCCGGACGGCCCGGGCAAGCAGCAGCTCTCTGGCTTCATGGACTTCCTCGGCGGCGGCGCGCTCGCCCCTGCGGAGGCCGTGAACACCTCGTATGAGATCCCGGGCTACCTCAAGGACGATTGGCAGCGCGACTGGGGTTCGGTGGCGCAGTACGAGCCGCGCCGTAATTCTGCGGGCGACGTTCCTGAGTTGGCGCACGTGGATACCGAGGTGACCACGCGTTCCGGCCTGTACACCCCCGGACCGATGAAGGTGCGAAACCCTGACGAGCAGGGTTAGGATGCACATGTCATGAAACTCAGAAATGTTCTCGCAGCCTGCGTCGCTGCCCTTAGCGTCATCGCCACCGCAACCACCACTGCGGAAGCACAGCCCTTCAAGCAGCAGGGGTGCTCCGCGCATTACTTGGTTGCGGTGCCGGGCGGGGCGAACACGGCTGAGGGGATCCCGGACTACGTGCCGCACGGTGGCAACGTGTTCATGACGGGCATCCTGACCAAGCTCGGCACCGCCGGCGAGATCGATCCAGTCTGGGTTTCGTACCGCTCCACCCCGTTCGCGGCTACCCCGTACAAGCAGGCGTCCGCCACTGGCTACAACAAGGCGCGTGCAACTGTCACCCGCCTAGCCAATGCGTGCCCGGACGCCCGCTTCTCCTTCACCGGTTACTCCCTCGGCGCCGACATCGCCGCCCGCTTGACCAGCGATATTGCGCACGGTCGCGGCCCGATCGCGCCGGAGAAGGTCTCGGGTGTGGCACTGTTTGCCAACCCGTACCAGGGCGACAACGGTGCGGTGCTGTCCCACGGCACCTCCCCCCACGCACGCGGGTCCCTCGGCCCGCTCCCGGAGGGCTACGGCGAGCTCGGCCCCCGCGTGCTGGAGATCTGCAACGCCGGTGACCTGGTGTGCAACATGAACGAGGCGCACCGTGGTCTTGTCTCCCCGGCGATGCGCACCAACGTGGCTGCAGGCCAGATCCCGTTCGGGGAGTTCAACAACCTGTTCCGTTCCCTCGGGTTGGGCGCGTTTGCTGTCTTCCACGACATTGGTTTGCACGGCAGCTACACCCTCGGCCAGCAGCGGGAGGCATCCAACTGGATTATTGAGCAATCTTTGGCCCCGATCCAGGTGCCAATTCCGTAGCATGGTGGCATGCATGACCTCTTTGAAGTAGTAAACGGCGAGTGGGTCGCCAACCACGAAATCCCCGCTGACCGCGGCATTGACGGCGCGTTTTACGCCCTGCGCGATAAGGCGGAGGAAGATGTCCACGCCATTCTTGCGGACGGCAACGCCCTCTACACCTCCTTTATGGACGTGGATGCGGTCAACGCTGCAGGCATCGACGCCCTCAACGCCGACTTGGAGTTGATTGAGGTGGCGAGCGTTGAGGAGTTCGTCGAAAAGTTAGGGCTCTTGGAGCGCACAGGCATTGGCGCACCGCTGACCTACTGGGTGGAGAAGGATTCCCAGGGCGAGGATTCCGTCCCCTACCTCGTGCAATCGGGGCTTGGGCTTCCCGACGAGGCCTACTACCACGAGAAACAACACGCACAGACGCTCGCTGACTATGAGAAGCACGTCGCGCGCATGCTCGAGTTCCTCGACCCGAAGTACCTGTTGGGGTTGAGTCCGGAGATCGCAGCGCAGCGCATTATCAATGTGGAGAAGGCGCTGGCGGATTCGCACTGGGATGTGGTGAAGTCACGCGACGCGATCGCCACCTACAACCCGACCGAACTTTCCGAGGTACCGCCGCTGGTGCAGAAGATGCTGCGCGCCTCCGGCATCCCCGACGGCCGTGTCATCGACATGATGCCCACCTACACCGCTGACCTCGACGCTATGCTGCGCCGCGAAACCCTGGCGGACTGGCAATTGTGGGCCGCGTGGAACATTCTGCGTTCCCGCGCCGGCGTGCTCAGCGAGGAGATTGGAAAGACAAACTTCGAGTTCTACGGCAAGGAGCTCTCCGGCGCCACCCAGCAGCGCGACCGGTGGAAGCGCGGCGTGGCCCTCGCAGAATCCCTGGTCGGTGAGGACATCGGGCGCGAATACGTCAAACGCCACTTCCCGCCGCAGTCCAAGGAGCAGATGCTGGAATTGGTGCAGTACCTTATCGACGCCTACCGCACCCGCATCGCCGACCTCCCCTGGATGAGCGAAGAAACCAAGAAGAAGGCCGCGGAGAAGCTTTCCCAGTTCAACTCCAAGATCGGCTACCCCGACAAGTGGCGCAGCTACGAAGGCCTGGAGTTTACCGACAACCTCGTCGAGAACGTGCGCCGTGGTGCCGCCTTTGAGCACGACTACCAGCTGGGCAAGATCGGCAAGCCATCCGACCGCGACGAGTGGGTGTCCAGCCCGCAGACCGTCAACGCGTTCTACAACCCGGTAGTCAACGACATCACCTTCCCGGCCGCGATCCTGCAGCCGCCGTTCTTCGACCCCGATGCCGACGCCGCCCAGAACTTCGGCGCGATCGGCGCGGTGATCGGCCACGAGATCGGCCACGGTTTCGACGACCAGGGCTCGCGTTACGACGGCCAGGGCAACCTCAACTCCTGGTGGACCGAACAGGACCGCACCAACTTCGAGGAACTCACCTCCAAACTGGTCGATCAGTTCAACGGTCTCGTCCCGTCCGTCTTGGAGGGCACCGACACCTCTGGCGTGAAGGGTGAGTTCACCCTCGGCGAGAACATCGGTGACCTTGGCGGACTTGGCATCGCCGTCGTGGCGTACAAGAAATACCTCGCCGACAAGGGCCTCGAGGAGACCCGCGAGGGCTTCCAGAACCTGTTCTACGCTTGGGCCCGCGTGTGGCGCTCCAAGGCCCGCCCGGAGATGGCGGCGCAACTTTTGGCCATTGACCCGCACGCCCCGAACGAGTTCCGCTGCAACGTCATCGCTGCGAATATCGACGAGTTCTACGACGCCTTCGACGTAGAGAAGGGCTCCAAGATGTGGATCGAGCCCGAGGACAGGGTGACGATTTGGTAGAGGAATACCCGCTCAACGAACAGGGTGACCCGAACTTCAACGTCGGTGGCGTCAAGCGCGACCTGCCGCCGGAACTGCAGTTGGAGCAGCTCGCCTCCTACATCGAGGCGACCTACGAGGACGGCCCGAACTACCTGGCACTCCTTCCAGACAGGATCACACACGCCGCCATGCTCATGCTTGGCAGTGCGGTGGATCATGCGATGCCGGCGACGAAGTGGTCGGGTGGGGTGGTCGTCGACAAGCATGAGCTCGGTGCCGTATTCACACCGAGCAAGCCGACCGGCGCGTGGGCAGTCTCCGTGTGGGACGGACCCACGAACGCAAAGGAAATGCTGTGGCGCCCCGACGTGGCCGCTGCTGCTGAACTCTCCGGCACGACGATTCTCGACGTCGACCGTGCCGAAGACGCCCAACAGGCCGTCGACCAACTGCCCGGCCCCGTCACCGCATGGGTGCTTGGGGATACCCCAGCCCCCACCGCCGACGACTACGTCTTCACCTTCCCCACCACCAACCGAGAGGGATTCGTGCAGGTCCCGGCAGGTTCAGGGCTCGAAGGCACCGAGTACTACGCCAAGGGGTTCATTTCCACACCGGCAGAAATCCGCCGTCGAGTGCAGGATGTCGCGGAGCATCTCCGTCGTTGACCTGGTTGATACCCACGTTGGTATCCACCGTGTTTTCATAGGCGGTGCCGTACGTCAGTGCGGCCACCGCCCACGTTTCCTTGCCGATCTCACCCCAGGACACCGAGCCCGTCGCACTCTCCCGGTCGTCTGACCAACCCATCTTCGAGCCCTTCACACGCTTCAACCGGGCCGTGCCAAACCCCTGGATGAAACCGTCCGACGCCACCGCGGTCTGCTTCTCCATGCCCGCGAACAGCGGTTTCGCCGCCGGGTCCCACACGATCGACGCGATGAACGTGGCCAGATCCCGCGCCGAAGTTTGCGACTTCCCCCACGACACACCGCGTGCCGTCTGCTTCAGGTCAAAGTCCTTGGCAATCTCATCAATCGCCTCCGGATACTTCGCGTCCAGCCGGCTAGCAATCCCGTCGTCGGACGACGCGATCATCTCCTCCACCTGCTTCTTCTCAGCCTTCGTGCCGTTGTACAGCACGTAGTAGCCCAGGTAGAGCTTCGCCAACGACAACGCCGGCCGGGCCTCCTCCGCCTTCGGCGAAATGGACACGCGCCCGTCCGGGTGCACCACCGCAAGCCCCGTCCGATCCCTGTTATACGACGGGTCCACGTGGTACGCACTCAGCGGAAAACTCAACGACGCCACCAGCAGCGCCGCCCCTACACGTTTCACAGCACAGAGTCCGCTTCGCTGATCTCCTCGAACGTCGGCACGTCAACCTCGACGATGAAGCACTGCGCACCGTTCGGGTCCGCAATGCCCGCCATCGGCCCAAACGCGCCCTCGCCAGGTCCGACGAGCACAGTGCCTCCGTGCTCCTCAACCGCCTTGCAAGCTGCCTCGAGGTCTTCCACGCCGAAGTAGCTCACCCACGACGCCGCCTCCCCGACATACATGCCCAAGAACGGAGCGCCGTCCTCGAGCGCCAGGAAGTAGCCGTCTTCCTCGCGGATCTCCCAGTCGAACAGGTCGCCGTAGAAATCGATGGTGGCCTGGTCCGTGGTCACCAACTCGTACCACACCGGCACCCCCGGCTCACCGGCCGCGACGAAGCGTTCCTCCGGATCCATCAGGCCGAACAGGCCGCCGGATGGGTCTTCACACAGCGTCAACTCATCGTCGGCGCTCAGGACACGGCCGCCGAGCTTTTCCACCTCGCCGCCGCCCATAAACGACGTCACCCAGCCATCAGCCTTACCCGACACCAGACCCGCCACCGGCAACCCATCCTTGCGAGCAGTGCCGTCAACGATCTCCCAACCGAACACGTTGCTGTAAAAGTGCGTGGACTTCAGCACATTCGTGGTCATCAGGTCCTGCCAAAACGGCATGCCGTCCTTGCCTTCGAATGCAGGCATTACATGTTCCTCCACTTCTCCGGATCGAAATCGTCGTTGGCGGTGCGCTCATCGAAGTAGTCGTCACCGTCCGAGTCCGCCATCACTGTTGCGGAGGCGTCGCCGATCGAGACGGTGTCTTCGTCGTAAAGCAAATGCCCCCGCGAGGTGACCACATCACCGTTGACCAGCACCTCTCCCCCAGCAATCGCTTCCTTCGCGTGACCACCGGATTCCACCAGGTTGGCCAGTTTCAAGAACTGCCCGAGCTTGATTGATTCGCCCGAAATCGACACGTCCATATGCATGTAGGGCAGTCTAGCGGTCTGCCTGGTCGACCGGCATGATGCTCATCGTGTCGATGTTCACCCGCTTCGGCAGGCTCGCCACCCACCGCACCGCCTCCGCAATGTCCTCTGCAGTCAGGTTGACGTTGCCCTCATAGACCTTCCGCGCACGTTCCTCGTCGCCGCCGAACCTGTTGAGCGCGAAGTCCGTCTCCACCCGGCCCGGGTCAAGCTCACACACGCGGATGTTGTTTTCCGCCTCCTCCCTGCGCATCGCCCTGGTCATGCCGCGCAGACCGTACTTCGCCGCGTTGTAGCCGGACCCGCCCTTGTACGCGTCCGTGCCCGCGACCGATCCAATGTTGACCACCAGCCCCTCCGATGCCTTGAGCTGCGGATACAACGCCCTGGTGACCCGCATCGTCCCCATCACATTGGTCTCGAGCATCCACTCCCAGTCCGCGTCATCCGCATCCCGCAGGTAGTCGGTTTCCTTCGCACCGCCCGCGTTGTTGACCAGCAGGTCCACGCGCTCCAGCTCGTTGAGTTTTGCCACGCTGGCCGGGTCCGTCACGTCCAGGTGGATTGCAACGCCGCCGATGTCGTCGGCAATCGCCTGGCACTTCTCCAGACGCCGAGCCGCCACGATGACCTTCCAGCCGTCGGCGGCAAGGGCCCGACACGTCGCCTCGCCGATACCCGCGGAACCACCTGTAACTACTGCAACCTTTTGTTCGCTCATGTGCCGAAGTGTAGGCCCTCCCACAGCATCCATGTGGCCAGAAGGATAAAGATGATGCCCGTGACCACGTCGATCCACCTGCCGTAACGCTCAATCTTGGACGCCATCGCACGGACTGCCAGTGCGAACCCGACGAACCAGATGATGCCCGTGACAACCAGCAGCGGCACCGCCCACCAACCCACGTGCGCGAACTGGGCGAAGATCGCTCCGAAGAACAGGACGGCCTTCGGGTTGGACAGGTTCGTCGCCACACCGGTGAGGAACGGTCTGCTCACCTGCTGCGCTTCCGGCAACTCCGGGTCGCTCGCCCGAATCGCGCCTATGCCCATCCACAACAAGTAGGCGCCACCGACGATCTGCAGCACCGACAGGATCTCCGGGAACGCTTGAATCAACGCACTCAGACCCGCCAGCGACGCGACGATCCACACCGTGTTGCCCAGCATGATGCCGAGCGCGCACAGGATGCCATCCCGTCGATTCTTCGCGCCAACCCGGATGATCTGAAACAGGTCCGGACCTGGGCTGACGATTGCCGCGAACCAGACTCCAAGCAGTGCGATCATCACTTCTCCATCTGTCGCATAGTGATGTTGAGTCTTCCTTCTAGCAGCGTCGACGTCCCCTTCTTTGCCCCCAGCACGCCGTGTCTCGCGCGGCGGGCTGGGCCACCGAACACGAGGGCATCCCCGGACATCAGGAGAATATCGTGCCCCTCGATGCGGAACACACAGTCCTGACCGAACGACAGGCTGACCACCGCGTTCTCAGATGCCTCTTCTGCATCCACATGCATGCCCATTCCTTTGCCCGGCGGGTAGAAATTCACTAACGCCGTTTCCACACGTGGAGTCTCACCAACCCGCGGGTCAATCTCGCGTGCCCGATCCATCACCTCCCCTGCGATCCGCTGGAAATTCTCCGGCACCGGCGGTACCTGATATCCATCGACTTCCTGCAGCATGCGGTACGGATTCGTCGCCCAGAACCACCCGAGCGACAGCATCCACGCATCCATCT
>NZ_KV825933.1:35170-104080 GCF_001835805.1 Corynebacterium sp. HMSC034B08
GCCTACCCGTGGTTGGCGCATCGCCACCGGCGTGTCGGCAACCGACCTCGCTAATTCGCGCGCTTGTTCGATGATTTCCCGCTGCTCATCAGAGGTGAAAAACGCAGGTAGATGCACCACCCCAGGCATGACGCGGTTGGGTTTGCGTGGGATCACGGTGGCGTCGAAAAGCAATTGCTCCACCTTGCGTGTCGCGGTCGTTTTATATGATTTTCACACAATAACCCAAAGTGTTCGAATAGGCAACCGTATTACTTTTTATTTCTGCTGGTTAATCCCCTGACGCTCGTTCGTGTGTTCGATATTGCTATTGACGACCCTGCAAAGGGGGCCATGACCACGGCAATCGAACCGATGTTTCGCAACCAACGCACTAACGACCCGCACGCAAGCGGCGCCCAAGCGATCCGCGACATCTACTGGGGAATGTTCCGCATGTACACGTACGAAGGACACGTTGAAGACGACTTTTACATGATCTACCTCGACTGTCACTTTCTTGACGTAGCCGCGGCTTGCGGATTGGCAGAATGCGGACTGCACAGGCTTCGTGGCTGTAGTGGTCGTCTTCTTCGTGACTTCTAGCTGACGCCAAGAGCCTTTTTCCAGACAGCGAAAGTACTCCGCCGAAACAATTAGCTCAGTTCAGGAGAGCTATAAGTTCCGCCCTAGAGCTACAGTCCATTTTTTTCAGAAGAGAAGACACTATTTTCTTTATATAGGATTCAGAATAAAATAACTCTTTTGCTATTTGTCTATTGCTGTTTCCTCGGCGCAACAATTCCATGACAGCTTCCTCATTATCGGTTAATGAAGCGTGTGCCATTCGTTCGACAAACCGTCCCCACGGGGATTGAGCTACCAGCCGTTTCACGCATTGGGGTGAGAGACTGGTCCCTCCGTTAAGCGCATCTCTGAGTGCCTGAATAATTACCTGCGGAGGTTGTCCTTTAATGACGTACCCGGACGCCCCACGCGCAAGAGAAGTAATCATCGTGTCGTCAGTGTCGTAAGCTGTCATCACAACAAAAACAGGTGGTTCATCGAAACTGTTCGTCTGTTTCAGTAATTCGACTCCATCCATATCGGGCATGCGGACATCGGACAACACAACGTCACAGGTATGACTATCGAGCCATGTCAGCGCGCAGCGCCCGTTCGCGGCGGTGGCAACAACCTCTAGGTCTGGGGTTTTAGAGAAGTAAAGCGGAAAGGATTCCCGGATTACGGGATCATCATCAACAAGGAGGATCCTGGCGCTCATTTACTACACCAAGGATGGGTTTGACCTTTACTGCACCCCAGCCAGTCCTTAATAATCTGGTATGTATGAGTCACCGGTTTCCTCTCAGCGGGAGGTACCTCGACTGTTACGGGGGATCCTGCCACAAGGCTAACGGTAAGCATAAGAGAGATCACGGAATTCATATTTACGACGAAACCTTTCAGACGGGGACATGGAAAGTAATCGACCAACGGGCGTCAGCGCTATCCAGTGTCATGTTTCCGCCTACGGCGGCAATCGTTCGCTGCATAGATACTAAACCAAAATGGCTGGAACCAGCTCGCCCACGCCCCGGTCTATAAGTGTTAGCGAGAGTCACAATGATTTGTTTGGCATCTGCAGTTGCAGTCATTCTCACCATGGAATCAGGTACGGCATACTTGATGATATTGGCACTGGCCTCAGACAAACATCGACTGAGCGCCTTGTCGATAGACTCAGTGCCGGGATCCACGCTGATATTCGCGGTGGATTCAACATGAAATCCGGCCTCCTGAAGCGCGCGATTAGTTTGTATCAGTGTCGTGGTTAGCGCTGGCACAGTCGCTTGCTGATGATTGATCGCCTGGGCATTGAGCTCGTCCACTAACGCGCGAATACCGCCTATTGACTTACGCGCTGTGGTAGCACACTTCTGTAGAGCTTGCTCTATCTCCGGCGTGGCGATCGCCAATGCTTCAAGCCTAACAATCAGCGCAGTTAGATCAGCAGCTACCGTGTCATGGAGAAGCCCAGCTACTTCTGCCTTACGTTGGCGTATCTGGAGATGGCGTTGCCTTTCTTTTGTATTCACCGTGTTGATAAACCACCCAACGGCAAATGCGCAAACCATCATGAGGCTAAAGATGGTCACAGACTGCGAATCCACACTAAACGACTTTTTATCCGGGGAGTAAAACCCAAGTAGTGTCGTAAAAACTGCAAGGACTACTCCAGTCTTATACCTGCGTTGCGCAGTAACTACAGTAACCATCAGACCGGACGTCAACGTCACCAAATCTGGAGAACGAGCGGAAAAGCTTGCGACCGCAAACAGCGCAAGATGCCCCAGAGCGGCGACAGTAGGCCGATATGCCGCCAGAGGCAATGTAGCTGCTAGCAAGAAGAAAAGCACCCCAGTGCCAATGTCGACAGGTGCGACTACCGAAACGCGCAAGCCCCACAGAGTAAGAGCCAGCAAGCACAACACCAGCGCTATTACTACGCGGCCAGAATGAAACGCCTTAATAAACACATTAAGCACCCAGAGTTGCATCGATGGAAACCATAGAAGAACAGTGAAGCATGAAAGTTACGGTTCGTCCCGCCACCCAGCAATCGAATTTTCAACTATCAACTTATCGACGTTGAATCAAAAGCGATGCCAGAACCGGCCGATCAGAACCCCCAATATCCAATCGAAAAGCGAGGCGATAGCACTTCAAACTAGAGCACCCCTAGGCTTTGTTCCGCGACCCAAAGTACCTTTCCACTCTCCTTGATTCTCTCCCTCGTCGTTGGCCAGTGTGTAAGACAGCATCGCTAGAGATCACCCCCATTCTGAAGCCCATGGGGCGCTGTCCATGTTTTATCTGTTTGGCACCATCCCAGAGCCTCAACAAAAAGGGGGACAACGACCAGCAGTACCCGAACCAGGGAATTTGCCACCTTCGCGGTAAAACTTTCCCAAGATAAGCAAACTAGATAGGGTCGCATTTTCCATTTTTAGCATCTCGTTTCTGCAGCTCAACAATTGATTCGGTGAGCGAGAAGTCCGGATTGTCTTGTCGGAACTGCTTGATTGCAGACGCCGAGGGGATGGGTAGGCTCGAATCGATTTCTTGGGCCTTCGAGAGGTTTCTGTTTGGCTTTAGTCCCCACACTCCGATGATTGCGAGAACAAGCGCTAAGACGAACTGCCCCGTAACGATGGCCACTACTGCCGCCCCAATTGACAAACAAGACCCTATGTACTCTAGTTTTTCGAGCATATCTTCCTCTTGTGCAACTATTGCTACATGCGTGCGCTAGTCGAAGCACTTTTCCTGCACGCCAGCGATTCCTACGAGCTCCGCCGCGAGTGCACCGACAGCTCCACCGAGAGCTTGCAGCTTCTCGTAGCTGAAGCTCGCCCCCCACATGACGCGAACGGCTTCCGCCACTCCTCCAAGTTCTTTGATATAGCGCTTTATCTTGAGAAGTTTGGCGGCTCCAACCAAATTACCTGCGATCATCCCCGTAATTGCCCCAGTACACCCAAGAACACTGGCGTAAGTAGTTACCCCCGGTGTCCCTGTCACAAGGTTTTGCTGGACCCATGCTTGAGTAGCAGCATCACCTTGAAGGAGGACTTCATCTGGAATAGACATGATGGTTTTCAGGTCGGCTTCCATTTGCTGTGCCTGTTCGGCAAATGCAGGGTCAAATTCAGTGCTGGTGCCCGCTGCATGCTTCGTGGAAATCCCTTTACCATTGCTCTTTTGAGTGCTGATAGAGGGGGCGTCGGTGGGTAACGGAGTAGCGTACGCGGTTGACACTGACGCGACCGAGCATGCAATTGTCAGCGTGACTGCCCCTGCGAGGACACGATTACGGTGAAAAAACATAGTACCTCTCTAGTGGTGGACTGGATTGGAGACACTTTTGAAACTAACCGCCTACCTGCAGAAAGGGCAATAGCTCAGATCACTTCTGGAACTTTAGTATCCACAGTGGTTCCAAAGGTTGCACTCTTTTTTGGAGCGCCTTAGTCTTTTCGGCTCAAAAACAACTTGACGCTGTCGCCGTTGGCGCCCCAGGGAGTGGTGGGAAATAGATCAGTGGTTAAAGAATTCGCCCAAAACCACCCGAGCGACAGCATCCACGCATCCATCTGCCCTTTGCCTACCCGTGGTTGGCGCATCGCCACCGGCGTGCCGGCAACCGACCTCACTAATTCGCTCGCTTGTTCGATAATTTCCCGCCGCTCATCAGAGGTGAAAAACGCGGGTAAATACACCACCCCAGACATGACGCGGTTGGGTTCGCGTGGGATCACGGTGGCGTCGAAAAGCATCTGCCCAACATACCGTGTCGTGGCCGTTTTATATGATCTTCAAAATAGCCACCCAGGATGTTCGAACACCTGAACTCTTTATTCTTCATTATTCCGTTATACCCCCTTGCGTATAGCTTGTTTGTTCGATACTATAGCACCATCGACGAAAGGGGGGACCATGACAACGGCAACCGCACCACCGAAAATTTTCCGCAGTCAGCGACCAGATGATCCAGACAGCCGAAACGCTCAAATGATTCGCGATATTTACTGGACAATGTTCGGCGAGTACGCATATCCGGGCCTCGAGGTGGATGATTTCGACCTCACTGTTGAGAAGGTGCAATCGGCCACCAGTTGGAACAAGGGGTTTGTAAAGAACGCGATCCTCGGACATGCAGTCCTACAAGAACTTCCACGGCTTCGCGCGCTACAGAGCAACACACGGGTGATGGACATCGGCCACCTGACCGCTACATATACCGCGATCGAGGAGCTCGGCCCAGATCCAGACGAGGAAGCACTCGCGCTTATCGACGAGATCCTGGTTGACACCTTCACCCCCAAGCGCAACAACCAGCAGGTTCCGCAACGCAAGACGGTCACCGACCGCATCCGCGCTGCAATTAAACGCCTGGACAAGTCGCGCGGGTACAACGCAAAGAAGCGCGATGAACGCGAAAAGGACACTAGCGACACGTTCCGGATCGACTGCTTCTCATTCGGTGGAGAGGACCGCGCGTCGATAGAGATATTCACCAACCCAATCGCCGCAGGTCGCGTCGGCGCAAGTGTGAAGGCTGTCGCCCGCGAACATGGCATCAGCATGCCCGAAGCCGCTTTGAAGTTGCTGTGTGGTGAAATCGCCGGCACATCCGTCACACCGGTGCTCAACGTGTACAGCCCGAAAGACCGCGAGGAAGGCGACCCGGTTTTTCTGCCAGGTTTGGGTTGGACCGATGCTGAAACCACCGCAGCCTTCGAAGACTGGTTGGCGTCCACCGACCACGTCGAACGCGACCTCGACGCAGCAGCCGTACAGAAACTAGGTGGCTACGCCCCGAACGAGGCGATGCGTCACGCTGTCATCGCCCGTGACGGCACCTGCATTTACCCTGGCTGTAACCGCGCCGCTCAGCAGTGCCAGCTCGACCACCGCATCCCTTACGGCGAAGGTGGCGAAACCGCAGTGGAGAACCTGTTTGCACTATGCCAGCACCACCACAATCTGAAAACGGATCGTCGCGGGTTCTACATTCCCGATCCGGTCACCGGTGACATCGTCTGGCTTTTCGAGGACGGAACATACGAAATCTGCACGCCGGAAGGCCTCCTCCACGAGCAAGTCACTCCGACGAACCCGCGGTGGAAGTCCAGCCTGGCCAACGTACGTAAAAACCGTGCCCGGGCCGCCGAGTTCTACGCCAAAGGCCACCGAATCCTGGACATTTTCGACGACACCCTCGACGAAGAAGCAGCCACCACCGCGATCGAAGAACTCGAGCAGGAATACAACATGGAATTCCCATTCGCACCCGAAATGCCGTGGGAAGAGCCACTCCCTCCAGAACCGGACGACGAGGAACCGCCGTTCCCGGACCCGGAAGACTACTACCCAGAGGAAAACCCGTTCCACGAACAACCAAAGATTGATCTGCCTTACTTCGCTCACAGATTCAGATTTGATGACCTTAAAAACCTGGTGCTTGATATCGATGGGGACAACTTTGGACTGGCCACGTAGATCACCGCAGGTAGAACCTGTCCACCACGTCGTATTTCGGGCCGCCACTTCTCCCCTTGCCCAGGTGGGACTCGAGCAGGAGCACTTCGTCGACGGCGAATTCCGGTCCGGTGTAGATGGCGAGGGCGTGGGCGTGGTCGTCGAGAAGCATTGGGTCCCTGGTGCGGGTGCCGGTGCGGGCGACGGTGAGATGCGCACGTTGGCGGCGGCGGGCATCTGGGTCGAGTTGGCAGTCCGCCATGAGGTCTTTCAGAGGTGCTTTGTCGCCGCCGACGCCGATCCACATGGTGCGGCGTTCGAAGCAGCCGGCGCCCCGCAGATGCACGCGGAGGGGCCGAGTGAAGGCAGTCGCTTGGGAGAGATGATCGGTGACCAGGTCGGCGTCGTTGGGTTGGTTGCCGTAAAACGCCAGCGTGATGTGCCAATTGTCCGGGTCAGACCAGCGCACTTCGGTGCCGGAGAAGTCCCGGATGGGGCGCAGGGCGGTGATGAGGTGTTCGCGGACTTCGTCGGGTGGGACGATCGCTGCGAAGAGGCGTCTCATGGCCCACACGCTACCCTGGATTGCCATGTTCGACCTGGCGAAAATCGGCCGCGACCTACCGGTGTCGCGAGTCGTGGACAAGATCCCCCACCGCGGTCCCCTTGTGGTGGAAGCGCCGCCGGGTACGGGCAAGACGACGTTGATCCCGCCGGCGATCGCAAACATTGCAGGAAAGACGCTGGTCACGGTGCCAAGGAGGGTGGCGGTGCGGTCGGCGGCGAGGAGGCTTGCGTTTCTCGACGGCACGCCGCTCGGCACCAAAGTCGGTTACTCCATCCGCGGGGAGCACAAGGATGGCTCCGAGGTGGAGTTCGTAACCCCCGGGGTGTTGTTGAATCGCCTGCTCAAGGACCCCGGTTTGGAGGGGGTCGGTGCGGTGGTGATCGACGAGGTGCACGAGCGCCAACTGGACACGGATTTGGTGTTGGCGATGTGTATGGAGGTCGCGCTGCTTCGCGACGACCTCTACCTCACCGCCATGTCCGCCACCCTGGACGCGCAGAAGTCTGCCGACCATATGGGCGCGCAGGTCCTGTCCACGGAGGCGGTGACGCACCCACTGGACATCACGTATGCGCCCCACCCGGACAGGATCCGGGGCACGCGCGAGTTCTACAAACACGTGGCGCAACAGACGCACGGCACGGAGCGGACCTTGGTATTTGTGCCGGGTGTGCGCGAGGTGGATTTGGTGTGCGGGTTCCTGGACGATGCGGTCCCCCTCCATGGGAGGCAGAGCAGCAAGGAGCAGGATGAGGCGCTGAACGGGCCAGCGAGGGTGGTTGTGGCGACGTCGGTGGCGGAGTCGTCGATAACTGTGCCGGGCGTGCGCAAGGTGGTGGACGCAGGCCTGTCCAGGGTGCCCAAGAGAGATAACAGGGGCATGACGGGCCTGGTCACGGTGTCGGAGGCGAAGACGAGTGCGGATCAGCGTGCGGGTCGTGCGGGCAGGCTCGGTCCGGGCGAGGTTGTGCGGGTGTTTTCGCGCGACGATTACGCCAACTTCCAGGCGGACATCACGCCCGAGATCCTCACGGCGGATCTGACGGGTGCGTTGCTGACTATGAAGGCGTGGGCGTCGCCGGACCTGCCGCTGTTGGATCAGCCGAAGGACCTCACGGAGGCGGAGCAGAATCTGGAGGCGATTGGGGCGCTAAGCAACGGAAAGATCACCAGCTTTGGCAAGAGGTTGGCCAGTTTCCCGCTGGATCCGCGGCTGGGCGCGGCACTGTTGACGTTCGGTTCGCAGGCGGCGGGCACGATCGCGCGGCTTGCTGGTGAGGTGGATACGAAGCGGCTGCGCAGGCTTGTCGACGACAAAGGCCCGGCGGACCCCGGCGAGGTGATTGCGGCGGCGTTTCCGCAATGGATTGCGAAGAAGGTCGGCGAGGGCGAGTACCTGTTGGCGTCGGGGACGCGCGCGAAGTTCAACTCGCATAGTGAGTGGATCGCGGCGGCGGAGATCCAGCGCACACCGACACAGGTGATCATCCGAGATGCCGAACCGATCGCGTTTCCGCAGGACAGGGTGACCGAAACCAAGAAAGCAATGCTTGTCGACGACAAGGTACGCGGCCGGCTCATCACCTCCATCGGTGCGATTGAGCTCTCCTCCACCCCGATCAAACTGACTCCCGACGAGGCGGCGGAAGCGCTCACCCACCTGCGGTTTGAGGACTTCCCGCTCACCGACAAGGAGCAGCACCTGAAGGAACGGCTGGACTTCCTGCACGCCACCCTTGGGTGGCCGGATGTGAGCGAAGGGGACTATTCGGTTGAGGTTTCCGAGGTGGCGAAGGGGTCGTCGATAGGCAATTGCGATATGCGGGCGGCGATGTTGCGGCAACTGGATTGGAAGCAGGTCGCGGAGTTGGACCAGGTGGCGCCGAAGGAGTTTGAGTATGCGTCTGGCAGGCCGGTGAAGCGGGTGAAACTGCAGCACATGTTTGGCAAAAACGGCCAAACAGTCGCGGGTGTGAAGGTGCTGTACCACCTGCTGTCGCCTGCGGGTAGGCCGCTTGCGGTGACGGATGACCTGGACAGTTTTTGGGCGGGGCCGTACCAGCAGGTGCGCAAGGAGATGCGGGGCCGCTACCCCAAGCACGCGTGGCCGGAGGACCCTACTTCACACACTGGGAAATGATCGCGCCTGCGCCGGCGAGGCCTGCGACGGCGAGGATGGCGGCGATGCCGAGGTCAACGTCGCGGGAGTTGAGGTCCCGAAGTTTCAGATCGACGCTCAGGGCGTTCTCGACGACCAGGTTGAGGTCGTTCTGACGCGCGACCAGCGGCAGGCTCATCTGGGAAGCGAACCCAAGCGGCAGCAGCACGAGCAGTGGCAGGCCGACGCCGATGGCGGTAGCGGAGCACTTCGGGGAGACCTCGGGGGCGTATTCGACGAGTGCGTCGAGGATCGCGCCTTCCTGGTTGAGGTCGGTCGAAGCGTCCTTGCTGATGGTGACGCGGACGGGGAAGACTCGCTCGGTCTCGTCGGCAAGCACTGCGCGGACGGGCCACTCGTACACACCGGGGGTAACCCCCTCCCCCGGCGTGAGGTGGATGGAACCGTCGGGGTTCAAGGTTGCCCAACGCGGTAGGTCTTCGGCTTCGTACCAGGCTTCGCCGATGGGCAGGGGTGCCTCGATGGTGGCGGTCAGGCCCGGCACGACTGCTGTTTGTTTGTATCCGTCATCGGCATACGCTGGGGAAACGGTTGCCAACGACAGTGCAATGGCACATGTCATTGCCGCAATTTTCTTGCGCATTTGCCGCCTCCCTCAGTTGTTTATGCTTTAAACGTTCTGTATCGATTGATGATTGTAGTAGACAACCCCTGGGGTAGTGTTAGTCGCCATGACAAAGCGCACCGTTTCGGTCTGGACGCTGGTCTCCCTCATCATCGGATCGACCATTGGTTCCGGCATTTTCGCGCTCCCCCAAAACATCGGCTCGGTCGCGAGCCCCGGAGCGATGCTTGTTGGTTGGGCAATTGCCGGCGTCGGCATGTTGTCCATTGCTTTCGTGTTCCAGATCCTGGCGGTGAGGAAACCCCACCTGGACTCCGGCGTGTACGCCTACGTGCGCGCCGGCTTGGGTGACTTCATCGGATTTACCGCAGGTTGGGGCTACTGGCTCGGCTCGGTGATGGCCCAGGTTGGGTATGCCACCTTGTTCTTCGGCACACTGAGCCACTATGTGCCGGTGCTGCAGAACCGCTGGGTGTTGGCAATCGCGGTGTCCGCAATGAGCTGGCTGATCCTGTGGGGGCTGACGCGCGGCCTGAAGCAGGCGGCGGTGATGAACGTGGTCACCACCGTGGCAAAACTCGTACCCATCCTGGCGTTTATTGTGCTGGTGGCGTTCCTGGGGTTCTCGTGGGACCGCTTCACCACCGACTTCTGGGGCAACGCCAACAGTGCGCCGTTTAGCGCTCAGTTGAAGGGCATCATGCTGTACACGGTGTGGGTGTTCATCGGTATCGAGGGCGCGTCGGTGTACTCCAAGCAGGCTCGCCGCCGCAGCGATGTGGGCCGTGCGACCATCATCGGCTTCCTGTCGGTGTTGGCCCTGCTCGTGGCGGTGTCCACCCTGTCCTACGGTGTGCTCAGCCAGGAAGAGTTGGCGGCGCTGCCGGACAACTCGATGGGCGCCGTGCTTGAGGCAGTTGTCGGCCCGTGGGGTGGCGCGCTGGTCTCTATCGGTCTGTGCTTGTCGGTGCTGGGTGCGTACGTGTCGTGGCAGATGCTGTGCGCCGAGCCGATTGTGATGATGGCCCGCGATGGGTTGTTGCCCAAGCGATTGGCGACGACCAAGAACGCCCAGGTCCTGTCCACCATTGTGATCCAGTTGTTCGTGGTTGTGTTCTTTGTCTCGGCGGCGTCGTACAACGGCATGGTGCAGTTGGCCACGATCATGTACCTGCTGCCCTACATCTTCTCCTCCATCTACCTGGTGCTCATCGCGCGTGATCATCACGTTCACTTGGTGGTGGGGTTGATCGGTTCGGTGTACTCGCTATGGCTGATTTACGCGGCGGACCCGGTATACGTGCTGTTGGGCGCGCTGGCGGTGGTGCCGGGCATGGTGCCGTACGTTGCTACCCGGCGCGCCAACAACGAGCGTTCCTTCAACACCTTTGAGTGGTTCGTTGTGGCGTTGGTGCTGGTCGGTGCGGTTGCGGCCATTTATGGCCTAGCCAATGGCTCCCTGGTCCTTGAGTAGTTTCACGCACAGCACCACCACGAGGATGAGCAGGGCGACGCGCACCAGTTTGGAGCCGCCCTTGAGCACCGTTCTCGTGCCGATCTGCGCGCCGATCACGTTGGCAACAGCCAGAATCAGCGCCAGTTTCCAATCGATGTAGCCACCCACGCCAAAGACAATCAGCGCGCCGAGATTCGTGGCGGTGTTGACCACTTTGGCCATCGCCGCCGACTGGAGAAACTGCTGCGTGAAAATGGCGGTGAACGCCATGATCAAAAACATGCCAGTGCCCGGGCCGAAGATGCCGTCGTAGGCGCCGATCAGCGCTGCTGCTGCGACTCCCAGAGCAATTCTTATCGACGACACCCTTCTCTCCCCGGTCGTCCCAAACGTCGGTTTGACCACCACGAAGATGCCGACGGCGATTAGGAGGGTGATGATGATCGGGTTGGCGATGGAGTCGTCGATAAGCGAAACTGCAGTTGCTCCAAGCGCGGCGGCGATGCCTGCGATGAGGGCATAAATCCACGTGAACTTGGGCACCCCGACGCGGCGCACGAGCGAAACCGCGGCCGAGGCGGTGCCGCTGATCGCCGCAACCTTGTTGGTGGCGAGCACGGATGCGGCGGGCATGCCGGTCGTCGCCATGAGGATTGGGATGAGCACGAGGCCGCCGCCGCCGATCACCGCATCGATCCAACCGGCGAACGCTGAGGCAGCGATAAGGAAGGCGAGCATACGACTACTATGCACCACATGAACCGTTGGATCGTCGCTGCCCCGCTGTCGGTGCTGTGCGGTCTCGTGTTCACCTACCTTCACGTGCCGGCCGCATGGATTCTCGCCGGCATCGTTGGTGCTGGAACGGTCGCGATTGTCACTGAGCGTGACCTGCGGATCAACGAGCACCTGTTCACCCTTGCCCGCGGTGTGATTGGCGTGGTGGCGGCGCTGCCGCTGGTAGGAATTCCACCGGGTGATTTGCTGCCGTTCTTGGTCCCTGGCCTCATCGCGGCGGTGTTGGTGATTGCAGTGGCGTTCTTCGGTGGTTTGGTGTTGGCGAACCATGGTGTCTCCAGGAAGACGGGCGTACTGTCATTGCTGCCGGGAGGGGCGTCGCTGATGCCGGCGCTGGCTCGGGACCTCGGCGCGGACATGCGCTACGTCAGCCTGAGCCAGTACCTGCGCTTGCTGACGGTGTCGATAACACTGCCAGTGGTGGTGTCATTTTTGGATGCGCCCGCCGCCGGTGAGGTCACTCACCTTAAGCCCTATTGGTGGATGTGGTTGCTGGTGCCGGCACTGATCGGGGTGGGAATTCCACTCGGCAAGGTTTCTCGGCTGCCCAACCCGTCCATTTTCGGACCGATGCTGGTCACGGTACTGGTTGGGTCGTTCGCGGACTTCACCATTGTTCCCCCGGAACCACTGAGCATTACGGCATTCCTAGCGCTTGGCTGGATGTGCGGCGGCGGCCTGTCCGTGCCGGCGTTGAAGGCGTTTTCCAAACTGCTGCCGGCGACGATGGCCTACATCGTCGGCCTCATGGTGTTCTGTGCGGGCATCGGGTGGGTAGTAGCCAAGTGGCTGGGTCTGACCCTCTACGAGGGCTACCTCGCCACCACACCCGGCGCGCTCGAGACCGCGCTCGCCCTATCCGCAGAAGGCGGGGCCGGACCCGCCGTGGTAGCACTGCAGCTCATCCGGCTGATCTGCGTATTGATCTTCGCCGGGTTCGTCCCCCGAATCCTGAAACGAATCGAGCGAGACGACTAGTGCAGGATCGCGTGGGCCAGGATATCCATCGGCATTGAGCCCAGGCTCAGCGCCTTCGTGTGGAACTCGTCCTGGGTCATGCCGCGGCTGAGGGCCTGGTCGCGCAGGTCGATCCAGTCCTTGAAACCCAGGGCATACGACGGGGCTTGGCCCGGCCAGCCCATGTAACGGTCCAGCTCGAAGACCAGGTTGGCTTCCGCCATGGCGGTGTTGTCGCGCAGGAAGGCCTTGGCGTACTGGGCGTCCCACACGCCGGTGCCTTCCGGGGTGGTCTTCTTCAGGTGTACGCCGATGTCCACCATCACGCGCGCGAAGCGCAGACGCATGGAGTCGAGTAGGCCCATGCGGTAGCCGAGGTCTTCGCGGTAGCCATCCATGAGGTGCTCGGCGTAGAGCGCCCAACCTTCGCCGTGGGCGGAGTTCCAGCAGACGGAGCGTCGCCAAATGTTCAGTTCACCGCGGTTGAGCAGGGCGTAGGCGTGCTGCAGGTGGTGGCCCGGGATGCCCTCGTGGAACACGGTGGTCAACTCCTGCCAGGTGTGGAACGTCTCCTGGCCTTCTGGGACGGACCACCACATGGTGCCGGGGCGGATCATGTCGTCGCTTGGCGGGGTGTAGAAGATACCGCCGGAGCCGGCGCGGTCGATGGCGCACTCCACCGGGGGCATGCCCTCGGGGATCGGGAACACGTTGGCCACGTCTTCGTTGATGCTGTTCATCCAGGCGAGGAGGTTGTCGGTGCCGTGGATGGTGTAACGTTCGTCCTGGTTCAGGTGGCGGTATGCGGCGGCGACGGAGTCGTCGTCGTAAAGCTTGCGCGCGATCTGCTTCTGCTTATCGACGGTGCGCTTCAGTTCCTCCTGCGCCCAGGCGTAGCCCTCGTCGAGGTCCACATTGCGGCCGTGGAAAAGTTCGGCGAACAGTTCGTAGCGCTCGCGGCCCACGGCATCGTCGTGGGGCGACTTGGGTCCGAGTTCGGTGGAGAGCCAGTCGGCCATCTGTGTGAACGAGGCCTTCGCCTCTTCGACGATCTTGGACTCCGGCGGGAGGCCCAGTTCGTCGAGTTGAGAGTCGCTTTCGCCCAGCGCCTCGCACTGGTTGATCACGGCGTCGATCTGGCGGTGGGATGCCACATCGCCGGCAGAGGCAGCCTCTGCCAGGGATTCGCGGTAGCCGGCGAGCGCTGCCGGGATGCGCGACATGCGAGAGGCGATGGCGTCGAAGTCCTGCTCCGTCACGCGCGGCATCAGCGCGAACGAGTCGCGGATCTCCTGAATCGGCGAGTCGATGTTGTTCAGCTGGCGCAGGAGCTCGCCGCGGTGGTGAAGCTCGAGCTTCATACACAGGCGGTCGCGCAGGATGGCGGCTGTGAGGTTGTCTACGTCGTCGAAGTCGTCTTCGTCGTCGGAGTCATCGGTGGAGTCGTTCAACGCGTCAACGTCGGCGATGAGGTCGCGCATGCGGTCTGCGACCCGGTCCCAGTACTCGGGGGAAAAGTCCTGCAATTCGCCGTCGTGGCCATCGATGCCAATCTGGGTTGCCAGCGTGGGAGAGATGGCTGCGAGGTCGTAAACGAAATCCTCGCAGGTGGCGTCGAGAAGCGACGGCTCGCGCATGGGTTGGCTCATGCTGGGCGATTGTATAGGAGCTGGCCAAATGGACAATTCGTCGCACCATCCAGTAAATATATTCATCATGACTTGGGCTTCGTTTTCTCGTCCACGTACCCCCGCGGCGAAATGCCTGCACCTCATTCGCCTGCAGGAACTCACCTCCCGCAGCGAGCTCGTCCGCGCGACCGGCCTGTCCCAGCCCACTGTCACCCGCGCAATCGCGGCGCTTGTCGACGCCGGATACGTCACCGAACGCAACGACCTCACCCAATCCCAAGGCCGTGGACGGCCCACCATCCCCCTCGAACTCGCCGAAACCACCGAAACGCACGCGGGTGTGTCCGTGGGCACCGACTCCACCTACATCGCCCTGTTCGACCTCAAGGGCCGCACCCTGCGCAGCGTGGACGTGGACCTGCCGGTCTCGCGTATGAGCGAGGACGACTTCATCCAGCACATCATGGCCGGCCTGAACAAACTGACCACCAGCGTCGGCCGCCCGCTCGCCACCGTGGGCGTGACCACATCCGGCACGGTGCGCGGCAGCGGCGACGTCTACGCCCCCAACCTGGGGTGGGACGGGGTGAACATCGGCGATCAGATGCGCGAGCAGTTCTCCGTGCCGGTGCAGGTCACCTCGATTTCCAGCGCGATTGTCGGCTCTGAGATGCAATCCACTGCGGACCTGGACACCCCGTCGGTCATGGCGCTGTTTGCCGACGACTCCCTCGCCTGCGCCATCTCCAGCCCCGAAGGGGTCAACCCCATCGAGGTCGAGCAGGGCGAGCTGACCACCCAGGGCCTGCTGGACGCCATCGATGTGCCCACGATCCGCACCCTGCGCCAGGCGGTGGAGGACGCCGGGGAGGCAACCCGTTCCGCGCTCGACAGCCGCGCCCGCGGCCTGGGCACGCTCGTGGCTGGGCTGTGCTCCGACCACTGCCCCAACACGGTGGTTGTCGCAGGCAGTGCGTTTATCGACGACCCCCTCGCCTCCGCCCCCTTCGCCCGCACTGTCCGCGAACACATCTCCGGGCCCATCGACCTGCGCCTGATCCCCAGCCACAAAGACGTCGTGCGCGACATCGCCCGCGCCGTGGCGTTGGATTACGTGCTTCGCGAGCCCCTGGCGGTTGCGGGGGCGTAATGCGCAAGGTCGCCTGGGTTATTCCCCTGCTGCTGGCCGGCTGCTCCGCAGAGGCTCCCGTTGAGCCGCTGCAGACCGAGGCAGTACCGACGCATTCGCAGGAGCAGTATGAGGGCCTTGAGGGGGTCGTCGCAAAGATTGAGGAGGCGACAAACACCGAGGTGGGCGTCGCGCTTTACGACGGCACCACCCTCACCAAAGCCGGCTCCCTGGACACCCTACCGGCCTGGTCCACCATCAAAATCCCCATCGCACGCGCCGCCGAACGGCACTGCGAATACGACCACGCCACCATCGCGGACTTCACCCAGGCCTCCATCGAATGGTCCGACAACGACTCCGCCCGCGCCCTATGGGACTGCATGGGCGACGACCTCGAAGCCGCCAAACTCGTCGGCGAGGAAATCGAAAAAGCCGGGCCGCACGTCAACGTGCGCGGCGCGTTTGGCACCACCAGCTGGACGTTCGCCGACCAGGCGAAATATGCCCACTACTTAAGCACCCGCGACCAATCCCAACCCGTCCTGGCGGACATGCGCAACATCACCGAAGACCAGGCCTACGGGCTCGGCCAGTTGGGGGTTCCGTTCAAAGGCGGCTGGTCAGACGTGGAGGAAGACGGCTCCTGGCACACCCGCCAACTCGGCTGGATCAAACACGTTGGGGTAGCCATCGGCGCGCGCAGCGCCGACGGCAGCTACGAGGACACCATGGATGCCCTCGACCAAGTCGCCGAGGCTATCGCCCCATAAACTTATCGGCGATCGGGCGCAGGTATGGCTCGATGAACTTCACAATTGCAGCCAGGATCGATAGCACTGTCAACACAATGCTCACGGTCCGGCGCACGTCGTCCGGCGACTTATCGCCGACACCCGCGAAGACCAACTTCTTCGGCGTGGTGTTCGGGGTTTCGTTGCCATCCGCCGGACGGTGCAGAACCACCTTCTGGGAACCCTGCGGCATGGATTCCACGTCGGTCGGCTTGTATCCCACCACCGCAGCCGATGCCTCGCCCTCAGCGGTGACCGCACCGGCGAAACCGACACGAGTCACGGTGGGGTTCAGGAACGTGTGCAGGTGGCCGGTCATGCTGTTCTTGTCGTCGGACCACTTGCCGTTCAGACGCTTCAGGTCCGCCAGCTCGCCATAGCCCCACCCCTGCATGGCGCGGCTCATGTTAGCCGTGCTGTGCAGGTTCGCGCCCCAGCCTCCTTTGCCGCCGATGGTGGCGGTGTCCTCCGGGCCGCAGTTGTCCGTACACGTTGCGTTGAACGGGCGGACGTGCGCGAACTTCTTCGCCGACTCCACCGCACGCTGCAGTGCGATCAGGTTGTAGCCGGTGTCCAGTTGCACCGCGTTGACGTACTTCTCGCGGGTATCCAGACCCTGTTCTGCAGCAACCGTGCGGAGCGGTTTTCCGTCGTACGGCACGTTCTGGTCCCACATGTCGCCGCGGAGCTTGCGCAGTTCACTGATGCCGGTTTCCGCATCGTTGGTCAGGTTGAACTTCGTCTCAAGCGCGATGACCTGGTCGGCGGGCTGGTTGAGTTCCACGCCGGTAACGGGGGCCGGGTCGGCGGAGGCTGCGGGGGCGAGGACGAGTGCTGTGGCTGCCGCGGTCGCTGCGGCGTATAAACGGATGCGCATAACCCGAGGGTAGCGCGTACCACGCCATAAAGAGCACTGGCACGGCAATGTAAAGGAACTGCGGGGCGCCAGGCCAGAGCACTACCGAAGCGTACGGGGCCATCAGCACCATGAGCGCCACCGAGCCGTAGCGTTCGAAGACGAACACGCCAAGCGGCACGATCCATACCCAGTGGTGGTACCAGGAAAACGGGCTAACCAGGCACGCGGTCAGGCCGATGAAGGAGACGGCGAGGGGTGCGGGGGCTCGTCGACAAGCAAGGAGCGCAAGGATGGTCACGGCGGCACACAGCGTGAGCCACAGCAGCGTCGAATCCATCCCGGCGCGGGCCAGCACTTGGCGTATGGACTGCGCCCCCGGATTCTCGTCCACCCCAATCCGTTGCGTGCTGAAGATCGCGCGCGTCCAAAAGTTCGGCGCGTCCACCACATTCATCCCGCTCGCCGCAGTGCACACGAACGTGAACGCGGCAACGAATGCCGAGCCCCACCTGCGCTGATAGATCAACAACACGATGAAAAACGCGGGCGTGAGCTTGATCCCCGCAGCCAGGCCCGTCCCGATGCCCGGCAGCCTGTTCTTCGCCAGGAAATCCAGGCACACCAGCCCCATGAGCAGCAGGTTCACCTGCCCGAAGTACAGCGTGCCCTGCACCGGCTCCGTGCACAGCACGAAAAAGGCCACCAGCGGCACCACGTGCTTCTTGCTTATCGACGACCCCCACACCACCCCGGCCAACACCACCACACTGACCAACTTCCAGGCGACGCCGAACCACTCCTCGGTTGGCAGCCACGAAAACACCACGCCCGCAAACGGCGGATACGTAAACGGCAAGCCCGGCAACAGGTCGTGCGCATAGAGCGGCAGGTGGTCCTTCACCTGCTGCCCGCCCAGCACGTAGACGTGGAGGTCACTTGGGTAGGCGGTGGAAAACGCAGTCTCCAACGGCGTAGTGACGTAACGATAGACCGCTACTGCAAGAACAATGAGCAGGAGAATCACAAGTCGAGCCCGTCCAGGATCGCATCCATGGCGTCAGCGACGTCAGTGCGCCACAGCGTGTCCACCTTCGTATCCGCACGCCCCGGCCCGCCATTGATCACAGCGGTAGGTTTGCCCTGCTTCTTCGCATCCAGAATGAACTTGTAGCCGCTCATCACCGCAAGCGACGTGCCAATCGCAACCACCCCCGTCGACTCCGCCAGCCACTGATCGGCCGGTGTTCGCGTGGCCTTTGGCACGTTCTCACCGAAGTAGACCACGCTAGGCTTCAGGCGCTCCGAACCACAGTTCGGGCACGTGATCATGCGGAAGCGCTCCACGTCCTCTTGGCGCAGTTCCACGTCGCCGTCCGGGTTGATCATCGTCCCGACCACCTCGACAGAATTGAAGTAGTTGGGGTTGGCGGCGGTGAGGAGGTCGTCGATAAGCGATCGCTCATGCATCACATTGCAGTCCAGGCACACCACATGCTCCATATCGCCATGCAACGCAATCACGTTTCGCGAGCCCGCCTGTGTGTGCAGTCCATCGACGTTTTGCGTGACAATGCCACGAATCAGGCCGGCCTGCTCGAGCTCCGCAAGCGCAAAATGCGTCCGGTTCGGTCGCGCCGCCCGCATGAACTGCATACCGACGAACGCACGCGCCCAATACCGACGCACCTGACGCGGCGAATGCGCGAACTCCTGAAACGTCATCGGACGGCCCTTGGTCAAACGGCCGGTTTCGGAGCGATAGTCGGGAATGCCCGAATCCGTCGACACGCCCGCGCCCGTGATGACCAGCGTTTTTGGGTTCCTTAACTGTTCTATGACGCGTTGTTGTGGGTTCGGGGTCGGCGTTGCCGTTTCCTTGACCACCCGCTCAATCGAACGCACAGCGGACCGATGCGCCATCGCAATCGCGGGGTCGTCGAAGAAAGTTTCCATCGCCAGGCAGTGTACAAACCACCTAGGATTTCCCGCATGGGGGAATGGAAAACCGAAATCAGAACCAACCTTGTCGACGTCCGAGGGCAGACATATCTCAGCAGCGACCTGCTTCGCCTATCCACGTCACACGCGCTGGCGCGCCGCTCGTTCGACGCCTTGAAGGTCCACCAGCAGCACTGGGCCCGGGCCTACTGCGCGGGCCTTGCCGTCCACGCCGCCGTGATCACCGGTCGCGCCTCCGCGTACCTCAACGACATGTGGGTCGTGAACACGCCGCTAGACCAGGTCGCGCTGGTGTTGCCGTCGGTGCCGCGGCGCTCAACATGGCCCGCCGGCGTACGCTACGTGCAACGCACACTCCCCGCCTCCCGGATCCGCCGCGGGGAAGCCATGTCCACTACGTCACCATTGCAAACCTTTCTAGACATTGCCCGCCTCGACGGCTTCACCCACGCACTCGTCGCCGCAGACTGGCTCGTCCAACGCGGTGGCTTCACACCGGCCCAGCTTCAGCACCTCGTCGAAACTGAGCCGCGCTTCCCAGGCAAACCCGCCGCCCGCCTGGCCGCGCAGCACGCGTCGACCCTGTCCGAATCCGCACCCGAGGCCTACGCGCGCGCCCTGCTCATCGAAGCCGGCATCACCGACGTCCGCGCCAACGTCACACTCACCCGGTGGAGGTACCGCGTTGACCTGCTGATTAACGGGTGGTTGGGAGTTGAGATCGATGGGCGCGTGAAGTACGACGACACCACCTTCGGCCCTGCGCACAAGGCACTTCTCGACGAGAAAACGCGCGCCGACCGCCTCGGCAACGCCGGCCATCCCCTGCTCCGGTACGCGCCGCGCTACCTGGAGGAGCACCCCGAGGAGTTCGTCGGGGCGGTGCGGGCGCGCCTCGAACTTGGCCGTTAGGTGTGCGGGGTTTGTTCATATGCAGGGCTCGATATGCGTAAGTGCAGGTCAGCGCGTTTTCAGAAATTTCGGCCAATTTTCCGCAAAACGCCGTGACCAGGGGTTACGCATATCGAGCCCTGCATATGAAGCCGCGAAGGGCCTACCGGAACGGGACCTCACCGATCGTGCGGCGCAACTTCCGGGTGCGCAGGCGTTCGGGGCGCCGGGCAAGCTTCTCCATCGCACGCACGGCACACATGACGTGGGCTTCCTTCGAGTTGGAGTAGAACGCCTGGGCGCCGGCGGGCAGTTTCGGCACAGCGTGCAACGGCAGGTCGGATACGGCCAGCAGGGTGCCGTAGGGGACGCGGTAGCGGTAGCCGTTGGCGGCGATTGTGCAGGACTCCATGTCTACGGCTGCGGCGGTGGATCCCCGGAGCCATTCCCACAGGTCCTGCGGGTCTTTCCACTCCCAGTTCCGGTCGCCGGTGGACAGGACGGTGCCGGTGCGCATCAACGACGTGTCGTCGCCGTACACCTTGGTCACGGCCTTTTCCAGGGTGCGTTGCACTTCGGGGACGGCGGGGATGGGCAGTTCGCGGCGCAGGTAGTCGTCGAGAACGTGGTCGTGGCGTTCGTAGGCGTTGCCGAGGATGAGGTCGCCGATGCGCATGCGGGCGTCCAGGCCGGCGCAGTGGCCGATCATGATCCACGCTTCCGGACGCAGAACGGCCAGCGAGTCGGTGATGGTTTTGGCGTTGGAGGGGCCGACGCCGATGTTGATCATGGTGATGCCGTCGCCGTTTTCGGTGATCAGGTCGTAGCGCGGCATCTGGAACTTCGACCCCAGCTCCAGGTCCTCGAGCGCGACGGTGTCGGAAACTGTTTCGCCGGAGGGGAGGACGAGGCGGGTGTAGCGCGAGTCGGGGTCGGAAAGTTCACGCAGGCCGAAGCGCACGAATTCGGTGACGTGCATGGCGTAGTTGGTGAACAGGATGTAGCGCTGCAGGGTGTCCACGTCGATGCCGGTGTAGTGCTCGAGTCGCGCGATGGCGAGGTCGAAGCGTTGCGGGCCGAAGTGGAACAGGGGTTTTTCCGGACCGTGGAAGGCGTCCCAGTGGCCGTCGACAATGGCGTCGTGGACGTCGTCGAGGGCGGGTCGGGGCAGGTTGCGTGTTTCGTCGATAGGCGGTGTGCCCTTGATGTAGGCGGACGGGATGACGATATCGGAGTACTCCACACGCATGGAGCACGGATAGTTCGAGGTCAGCGCCTCGAGTTGGGCGGTGAGGTAGTCCTCGAGCAGGTCGGGGCGGGAGAGGACGGCGGAGTAGGTGCCGGCTTTGTCGACGTAGCCGAAGGTTTTGGAGCGGTCGATGGGGCGCCATTCGAGCACGTCAACGGTCAGTTTGGGGTAGCGCACTTCCCCGTAGCGTTCGAAGTCCCCGGCGCGTGCGATGTCGCACGACGTGTTGTACAGGGCTTTTAGCTTCTCGACGACCTCACGTACCTGGTTCATACCCCGCCAGGCTACTCACGAATGAGCACGCGGCGCACGGCTTCGGCGCGGCGACCAAACTCCTCTGCGGGAACGCCTTCGCGGATGCACTGCTCAATGAGTTGCTGCATGCCTGCGATGTAGAACCGGGCCATATCGTCGACAAGCTTCATGTCCGCGTTTTCCCAACGGGCGGCGCGGGGCAGGAGTTGTTCGCGCATGGTAGGCAGCATGACCTCGTAGACCTGGTTATCCAGGAGGCTGTGGATCGGCGAGTCGATGATGCGCGTGGCAGCGGTGTAGTGACCAGCGGTCGCCTGTGCCAGTGCAGTGACCGACGCTTCAAAGTTCTTGTCAATGCTGAATCGTTCCGCGAAACTGCCGTAGGCCGCCAAGACCCACTGCGCTGCGGTGGCGAGCACGAGGGCGTCGCGGTCCTCAAAGTGCTGGTAAAACACCTGACGGCTCACGCCTGCTTCTTTCACGATTTGCGAGACATTCAGATCAGCGACCTCGTAGTCGTTGAGAAGGCGCATGGTGGCGTCGATAAGCGCCTTTCGCGTGCGCAGCGCGCGCGGGTCTTGGCTGTCCGAGCGGCGGCCCGGGAGGGTAGTTTCAGTCATCCCATGTCTCCAAAAAATTTCCGACATTAGTGTTATGTGGTATGAGCCTAACCGATGACACCCTGGAACTGTTACATGCCCTTATTAGAAATGGATGCGTCAACAACCTAACGGCAGATTCTGGACACGAGGAAAGAAACGCCCGCACGCTGCAGGAATTCTTCGGGGATACCCGTGTAGACGTAGAACGCTTCGAACCCCATCCGGGTCGAGTTTCCGTAGCGTTTTCCATCGAAGGCACCGACCCCAACGCTGAGCCACTCACCCTTTTGGGCCACACCGATGTCGTGCCCGTCGACGAGGATAAATGGACAGTTGACCCGTTCGGGGGTGAGATCAAAAACGGCCGCATGTACGGGCGCGGCGCCACCGACATGCTCTACATCACTGCAGCGATGGCGGCGGCTGTGCGCGACGTTGCCCTCTCCGGCACGCAACCCAAAGGCACCCTGACCTTCGTGGGATGCGCCGACGAGGAGGCCCGCGGTGGCCTCGGCGCGGCGTGGCTTTCGGAGAACGCGTCGTTCCCTTGGGCGAACTGCCTGTCCGAGGAGGGCGGCTCCCACCTGCCTGTGTCCGACGGCTCCGACGCGCTCGTGATCGTCGTCGGCGAGAAGGGCGCCGCACAGCGCCGCTTGACCGTGCATGGCGACGCCGGCCACGGCTCCGCACCCTTCGGCCGCGACATGGCGGTCACCAAGATCGGCGAGGTCGCCCGCCGCATCGCCGCCATCACGCCCGAAGTGCGTAGCGACGACATCTGGGAGGGCTACGTCCGCGCCTGGAAATTCGACCCCGACACCGAAGCGGCCCTGCTGCGCGGCGAAGGCTACGAGGCGTTCGGTCAGCTGCAGAGCTACTCCCACGCCATGAGCCACCTCACCATCTCCCCCACCGTGCTGCGTGCCGGCGAGGCGATCAACGTGTTGCCGTCCGTCGCCTGGATGGAGCTCGACATCCGGCCCTTGCCTGGCCAAACGCAAGAAGAGATCGACGATCTGCTGCGGGAAGCGCTCGGCGACCTTGCCGACGAGGTGGAGATCACCCACCTCATCACCGAACCCGGCACCGTCTCCCCCACCTCGGGCCCGCTTTACGACGCCATCGTGGACACCTTCCACGAATTCTTCCCCGACGTCCCCGTCGTCCCGACGATCGCGGCGGGTGGATCCGACCTGCGCTTTGCTCGTCGTAAAGGTGGTGTCGGCTACGGATTCGCCCTCCACGGGCGCGGCGAAACGCTGGGGTCTGTTCTAGGTGAGCTCCACAGCCACGACGAATCCGTCTCCCTCGAAGACGTCGACCTCACGGTCCGGGCGTACCGTTCCCTGATCCGCCGCTTCGTCGGGGCGTAGTTCCGCCATTTCGGTTCATATGCAGGGCTCGATATGCGTAACCGCTGGTCACCGCGTTTTCCGAATTTCGGCCACAATTTCTCGAAAACCCTCCTACCTGGACTTACGCATATCGAGCCCTGCATATGAAGGTTTCACACCCTTCCAAGGCCCGCACCACCTGTCACAATCGCCCCATCCGTGACATACTGTCCCGCATGAAGTTTCGTACTCTCGCTATGACCGCGGCGCTGGCCGGCACGATCGCCGCCGCGCCGACCGCCCAGGCTGACGCCATCGACGACACCCTGGCGAAGCTGCCCGCGGGTCCGATCTCCTGCGACCAGGCCTCCCGCTACTGGACCAATGACGCCGACTACCAGCAGAAAGTCCGCCAGGCGCGCACGATCGCGATGTTCGACCGTCGCGGCCCGCAGATCCTGGATGCGCTTTCGCGTGTCGACGAAGCCGCCAACCGCTGCGGCCTCAAAGGCACCACCGGCGGCAACAACACCAACTCCAACAACGCCAACAACGCCAACAACGCTGCGCCGAAGCAGAACGCGCCCGCGCAGCAGCCAGCACCTGCCCAGCAACCAGCCCCGCAGCCAAAGCAGCAGCCGAAGATTCAGCCGCAGTTCCCGGAGCGCATCAACCTCACCCCGGCTGGCGTGCCGTCGGTTGATGTGCCGGTCGCGGGCGTGACCACGCTGCAGTTGCCGGACCTGCTGAAGATGCTGCAGGACGCGTTGGCGCAGATCCTGGCTTACTTCAACATCCAGCTGTAAAGCTCGTTGCCGTCGGCGTGGATGCGCACGCCGGGCGTGGGGTCAAGCCACAGGTCAGTCTGGAGGGTGTGTTCGCCGTCGGTGCAGGTAAACGAGATCGTTTCGTTGGTTTTATCCAGCACCTCAACGCGTGCGCGTGTGAGCCATGCGTTGCGACGACGCACCCCAATCAGCTTCTGATACTCCGTAAAAATCCACCCACCCAGTGGCGAGAGTTCGGCCGGGGTGGTTGGCAGGGCGGGGCGGACGGCGTCGTCGGCAGACCAGCCCTCGCCGCGGGTGCCGGTGAAGCCTTGTTCATCGCCGTAGTAGATCGACGGCATGCCGGGCACGGTCATGAGAATCGCGGCGGCGAGGATCAGTTTGTCGGGTCCGACTGTGGAGGCGATCCTGTCCACATCGTGGTTGCCGATGAACGTGTTGGTCAACAGGTCGGCGGGGTGGCGTTCGAGGGCATGGGCGAGTTCCCAAAAGTTGGCGTCGGCAAGCGATGACCAGGTGGCTTTCCACAGTTCATACTGGGTGACTGCGTCGAGCGTGCCGGCCGCGGCGATCTCTGCGTAGTCGCCGTGGATGACCTCCCCGAGGAACATTGCGTCAGGGAACTCCTCGCGAACGCGGGAGAGCACGTCGCGCCAGAATTCGGACGGGACGGCGTAGGCGACGTCGAGGCGCCACCCCGCGATGCCGCGGCGCAGCCAGTGGCACATGATGTCGACGACCGCATCCCGGATCTCTCGCTCGTCGTGGTGGAGTGTGGCCAGTTCGTTGTGACCCTCCCAGTCCGTGTCGCCGGCAAGACCTTGCTCAACCCAAGGGTGGGTGCGGGCCACGTGGTTAAAGACCCCGTCGAGCATTATGTTGATGCCACGGGTTGCGCAGGCGTTGATAAGCCAGTCGATGTCGGTGTCGTCGCCAAGCCTTGCGTCAATGCGCAGGTGGTCGAGGGTGTCGTAGCCATGGGTGACCGACTCGAAAATGGGACCGAGCAGCAGGCCATTGCAGCCGAGTTCGACCAGGTAGTCCAGCCACGCCTCGAGTCCGCGTAGGCGGTGTGCGGCATCTTTAGTGTCGCGGATCGGCGCGCCGAGCGCGGCGAGCGGGTAGACGTGCCACCAGATTGTGCGGTCCAACATGAGCCCGAGCCTACGCACCAAGCAGCGCCAGCGGTACGACCGCGATTCCGTCGGGTCGGCGGTAGGCGCGGGTGCCGGTGGTGAGGATCACCGCGTCCACAACATCGTCCGGGAGTTTCTCGCGCAACCAAAGCAGGTGCTTGACGTCGTCGTCACCCACGTTGGCGGCCAGTTTGACCTCCAATGCCACGATCGCACCGTCTTGGTCCTGCGCAATGAGGTCGACCTCTCGATCCCCTTTGACCGTGCGGAAGTGGCCGACGGTACCGAAGGATGCTTGCGCCGCTACCCGCACGGTGAGGGTGGCGAGCGACTCGAACAGTGGTCCGAGCAGATAGTTAAACCGCCCCGTGAGTTTCGCAGCTGGAATCTCCAGCAGACGCAGGACAAACGCTGGGTCCGCAAGCTGGTGTTTCGGTGCTTTCGCGAGGCCAGCGAACGGGGAGCGTCGCATATCCCAAGCTGGCACGGGGTCCAGCATCCACAACTCGGCGAGTTTTTCTCTGTACACCATCGTCGTGGATTTAGCGGGTTTGTTGGTTTGTCCGGGCGTGGCTGCGTCGAGAATCTCCTGGTAGCTCGTCGTCGTGGAGCTGGCTGCTGCGTACGCCGCTAGCCAGTTCATCAACGCTGTTGGGTTGCGCGCGGTGTAGCCCTGCTCAGGGAGGTCGCGATCCACCACACGGGTGAGATAGGAGTCCAGCTGCTGGTTGCGGAGTACCGGTGGCGCTTCATAGAAGCCCGGGAAGCCGCCGGACGCTATCGCGTCAATGTAGTCTTTCAGGGTTTTGTCGGTCTCGCCTGCGATGGTTGCGTCACCTTGAAAAAGTTCGCGCATGCTTATCGACGACTCCCAGCCACGCCGTTCAAACAACGCCAACGGTCTCATTCGCATTGACAAGATGCGCCCTGCTCCGCTGTGAGTATCAGTCCCGGCTACGGGAGTGGCTGAGCCGGTCAGGAGAAAACGCCCGGCGGGAGCACCATTATCCACCGCCCGCCTGACGTAATCCCAGGACTCGGGGTGGCGCTGCCATTCATCGATCAAGATCGTGCCATCAGGGCTTGCGGTGAACGCCGGATCCGAGGCGAGAACTCCGGCACCCTCATCCGTGTCGAGCTTGAGCACCGTCGACGCTCGCCGGCGCGCAGTTTCGGTTTTGCCGACACCTTTCGGCCCCTCAACCGCAATAGCAGACGCATACGGAAGGAGCTGGTCAAGTTGGGTGTCTACGGCCCGTTGCAGGTATCCCATAGACACGAACCATACCAATTTTCCGTCGTGAATCGGTCGTTTTTTCCGTCATGAATCGGTCGAATTTTCCTCCCTGCGCCGAATGAGCGGCTGCAGACCCTTGGCGATGCGCTCGCGCCACTCCTTGGCAATTTCTTCGTAGCCGCTGTCGTGGGGGCGCATGCCGCGGTGGGTGAAGTTGACCTTGGTTTTGCCGGATTCGTCCTCTTCGATGTCAAAGATGAGGGAGGTGTCGTCCCACTCGTGGTCCTCTTTGGGGTTGTCGGTGGGTTCGACATCCCAGACGATGCGCTTGCCGTCGTCGGCTTCCTTGACGGAGAAGCCAACGTAGCGGTCGTCGTCAGAGTAGTGGAACTCGGAGCCTTGTTCGGCGGCGTCGCCTTCGACGCGTTCGTCCCACCAGGTTTGGGTTTGGTGATCGCCTCGTAGACCTCTTCGCGGGTGGCCGGGACGGAGAAGGAGGCGGTGAAGTCGCGGATGGCTTGGGCGGTGGTGCCGTCGGCGAACTCGTAGTCCGACAGCGTGTGGTCCGGGTCGTAGATGGAGATGTTGTAGCCCTCGTCCCGGTACTGCATCAGACCGTCTTTGATCAGGTCGCGGCCAGCCTTGTTAAACGCGGTCACGCCGGAGACGTCAAGGATGAGGTTTGTGCTGGTCAGACGGCGCTCGGAAAGACCACGCAGGATCCTTTCGGCGGAGGTGAACGTGATCATGCCTTGCAGTTCGACGATTTCGGCGTCGTCGCGGCGTTCAATGCGACGGATGCCCGGCGCGAAGTAGAAGTTCGACGACAGCAGGTTCAGCCCCATGGAGCTGGACAGTTCTCGGAAGATTTTCACGCCGCGCACGGAGTTGCCCTGTTTATCCAGGCGCGGGCTTAGCGACGCAATACCTAACTGGCCTGGCAACGTCCCGATCAAACCGCCGGCCACGCCTGACTTCGCAGGGATGCCGACGTTGACCATCCAGCGCCCGGAGGCGTCGTACATGCCTGCGGAGACCATGACTGCCTGGGCGAGGCGAGCTGCTTCCGCCGAGACGATGCGCTCACCGGTGACCGGCTGGATGCCAGCGTTGGCAAGGGTGGCAGCCATGACGGCGAGGTCTTTCACGGTGGCCAGAATGGCGCATTGGGCGATATAAGAGGCGACGGCCTCGTGGGCATCGTCGCTAATCGTGCCCGCTTCGCGCAGCATGTGGGCGAACGCCTTGTTGCGGTCGGCGGTTGCCTTCTCGGATTCGAATACCCGCTGATCAATGCTCAGTTCGCGGCCGGCAAGGCGGGAGAAGTAGGCGCGGAGTTTCTCGCTGCGCTGCTCCACGGGGATGTCGGGGCCGCCGATAAGTTGGTTGACGGTGATGGCGCCGGCGTTGATAAGTGGGTTGGCGGGGCGGCCTTCGTCGTCAAGCGAAAGCGCGTTGAATGCCTCACCGGAGGGCTCAACGCCGACGTGGGCGTGGACCTCATCGGGACCGTACATGTCCAGCGCCAGCGCGTAGACGAACGGTTTGGAGATGGACTGGATGGAGAACTTGTAGTCGCAGTCCCGACCGCGTAGAGCTGTCCGTCCGCAGTGCAGAGTGCGAGGCCGAGCTTGTCGGGGTCAGCGTGTTTGAGCACGTCGATGTAGTCGGCGCGGTGGCCGGAGTCGTGGTCGCGCACGGATTCGACGATGTCCTGCAGGTATTCAGTCACTGGCGAAGGCATGGTGGCAAGTGTAGGCCCGAGCACGACACATTCGAACATGTTCGAACACCTGTTCGCCTCGTGTCGTGCGCGGTAGTTAGATTCACCTCATGAGCGATTACAGTGGCACCGCCCGCCCACACGGCCTTGAAGTTACGTGGAAGATCTGGGGCGATCTGAACGACCGCGATCTGCACAACGTGCAGGCTTTTATGGACGACTTCTTCGCGGTCTGGAAACCACGCCCGACCCGTGGTTTTAAAACTCCCATGGACTACGCGACGCTCGCGTATGCGCGGCAGTGCTTTGACCTGGCGGGAGACGCAGCCGACATGCACGTCTCCGATCAGTTTTTCTACCTCGACGCGCTGCGGCAGGCGATGGAGCAGTTGGAACGGGTCGAACCCCGGTTTGTCTACGCCCACTCTCTCGCCCGGTACGCAACGCAGCTTGCGGGTGAGTTCGATATCGAAGACGCGATGGACGGCGCCTGGGACGAGCTCCGCGCGGTGATGCCTCAGCCGTTGACGCGGCCGATCCCAGGAGTGACCGAGTACGCGATTGTCGACGACACCCAGTCCCCCGCCGACTTCGACATCATGCGCCTGCCCGACCCCGACACGTTTAGCGTGCGTATCGGCTCACTCACCGCAGACGAATTCGTCCGCGAAGGACGCCAGGTGTTTTCACTGGACATGGTCCCGGAGGAGACCGTCCCACTGGTCTTTATCGACCGCGCATTTCCCCTCGGAAGAGTATCTCTGCGGGTGGACGTGGACGACGACGGCACGGAGCTGCCACACGAGATCCTGCGCGATGTGCGCGTCGGCATCGACGACTACCTGGACAGCCTGGTGGGCTGCGGCACGAGCGCGGTCGAGTACTACTTGTCGTGCGCCCGCGCCCAGGAGTGTACGGGCCTACTGGTCGAATCCCCCGCTGCGGGCCCGCTCGTTGCTGCGGTCGGCGAATCGCTACATCACGTTGTGGCCCGTAACCCTTCCGCGGCACCCGCGCGTTTGCTTTACGACGAACTCACGTCCACCACCGATCCCGACCTGATTTTCGAGTACGCAAATGCCATCTACCACTGGATCCCGCGTGACTTTCGTGTCTGTTTCCCCACCAGCAACACACCGGAGGCGGACGCGTTGAAAGACGCGCTATTCGAGTCGTTTAGGGAGCAAGACATCGGATTTGCCCGGGTGGTGCTACGCGGGCGGCAACAACAGAACCAGGCTCCGCTGTTGAACCACTTCGCTGTGGACTTTTTAGACACGTTCGGGGAGGCGGAGGACCTGCCGTATTCAAACTGTTTCCTCATCCAAGACATCGACTCCGCAACACGCGACCTGTTTTAAAACGGCTATAATCGTGTTTATTCGATCCGCGACTTCAAGGAGGCCCTGATGTACGTTGACACGTTCCCCGACTCGAAACGCAAGTATCTCTCGGATGCGCACGCTGAGACTGTGAAGGCCACGCTCGCACCGGTCGCCGACAACATGCAGACCATCGCGACCACCTTCTACTCCAAGATGTTCGCGGCGCACCCGGAGCTCATCTCCGACCTGTTCAACCGCGGCAACCAGAAGCAGAACGCACAGCAGAAGGCGCTGGCCGCGTCGGTGGTGAAGTTCGCGGCGCATCTTGTCGACGACTCCCAGCCCGACCCCGTGATGATGCTCGACCGCATCGCGCACAAGCACGTCTCCCTCGGCATCACGGAGGACCAGTACCAGATCGTGCACGACAACTTGATGGCCGCGATCGCCGAAACGCTCGGTGAGGCCGTCACACCCGAGGTGGCCGAGGCCTGGGACGCGGTCTACTGGCTTATGGCGGACGTGCTGATCAAGCACGAAAAGGAGCTGTACGCCTCTGACGGTGTGGCGGATGGCGATGTGTTCCGCCGCGGCACTGTGACCGCGAAGGAGTCCCTGAGCGAAACGGTCACTGCGTTCACTGTGGAGGGTGATTTCACCGAGCCGAAGCCTGGGCAGTACACGTCGATCGGCGTGAAGCTCGACGACGGCGCCCGCCAGCTGCGTCAGTACTCCATCATCGACGGCGACGCATCGCACTACCGCATCGCGGTGCAGAAAGACGGCGAAGTGTCGTCGTACCTGCAGGAGCGCGTCGCAGTCGGCGACACCGTCGATGCCACCCTCGCCGCGGGCGATCTCGTGCTGCGCCCGGGCGAGAACCCGATTGTGCTCATCTCCTCCGGCATTGGTTCGACGCCGCTGACTGGTATCCTCACGCACCTGGTCAAGCACGACGATCCGCGTCGGGTGACCTACGTGCACTCAGACTCGTCGGAAGCCACTTGGGCGCAAGCGCAGGAAAGCCGCGACCTGGTGGCCGCGCTCAACGACGGCTCGATCCACCCGTTCTTCCGCGACAGCGGTGAGCGCATCGACATCCACAACATCGATGTCGCAGGCGCCGACGTCTACCTCTGTGGCGGGACCGGCTTCTTGCAGTCGCTACGCGACGACCTTGCCGCCCTCCCGGAAGACAAGGCGCCAGCGAACGTCTTCTACGAGCTGTTCAGTCCGAATGACTGGCTCGTGTCCTAAGCACGCTTGGTCAGCCGGGCACCGCACTCCCCCGGCCTGTCGTGGGGGCGCAGTTGCACCTTGACGCCGCCAAGCCTCCCGTCCAGAAACCCCTCGTGCAGCGCACAAATTACCGGAGCCGGACGTTTGTTGCTCTCGGTGACAAACGGGCAGGCATTGAGGCTAAGTTCGCGCACTTTCCGGGTGGTCGCATCTGGACGCTGCAGCGGGTCAAAGCCCAGCTCGCGCAGCAGTTCCGCGATTTGTCGTTCAGCCGTGGCCAGGTCCACCTCATCTGCGCCGTTGTCGCGACCTTCGTTCACACGGTCTGCCCACTCGCGGCCAAGTGCCTTGGCGGCATCGGTGTCGTCGGCAGACAGTTGGCTGGCCAGCACCTCCACGAGCGACACAATCGCACCCGATGCCCGGCTCGTAGGCGCAACGCGTGCGGTGTAAATATGCGACGGGCGCCCCCTGCCAGAACCAGTGGCAACCCTGCGACTGATCACCCCGGCGGCCATGAGCTCGTCGAGGTGCCCGCGCACAGTGTTGGGATGCATGCCCAGTGCTTCGCCAATTTCAGCAACCTGGATGCCTTCGGCGTGGGACTGCACCTCTTGGAAAACCTCGACTTGTTTCGCGCTCAGGCGGTGGACGGCGGTTATCAGCTCACCAGCTGGCCGCGGAGCATACCTACGTTCCATGCGCGTTCTCCTGAGGGGTGTATCAAGTCCGCCAAAATTATATGTGTTGCTGAGTTGTAGTCCAACTTGGTTTTTCTCGGATTATACAATCTCAACGTCATCAACGAACACCAAAGGAGCCGATCCGTGGCACGCACAACGCACTTCGCCGCCTGGTCCGCAGTGACTGCGCTCGTCGCTGGTACCGCAACGGCAGCGACATTGCTCGCACCTGCGCAAGGTGAGATCCCCACTGGCGACGACGTCGTCCACGTTGACGTTGATATTGAGCGGATGCGGTTCATCCCCGACCGGGTGGAGGTGCCCCGCGGCACGAAACTCGTGGTCAACCTGACCAACTCCGGCGAGAAAGAGCACGACCTGAAAGTTGGCGAGGGATACTCGGGCCGACTCAGCCCAGGTGAGAGCGCGAGCGCCTATTACGGCGAGTTCAACGTTGACACGCTCGGGTGGTGCACCATCGCCGGGCACAAAACAATGGGGATGCTCTTTAGGGTCGACGTGACGCCTTAATCAACGCCACCTGCGCCTTCACGGCCCGTGCGAGCAGCGGAATGAACGCCACGAGCACGCCAAATACGACGAAGGACAGCACAATCCGCGCGTAGGAATTGTTCACCGCCAGCCATGCCAACAGCGCCACATTGAACAGGCCGACGCGCACGTAGGCAGCCCGGTTGAGTTCACGGAGCCCGGCCTTCACCGCTGCCGGCCCACCGCCCATCATGGTTGGCATGAGGTAGCTCATCGCGCCGATGAGCAGTTGTGCTGCAAACCCGAGCAGCAGCGGCAACGTTGGAATGTCGGCAGATCCGCCGAACAGGCGCACTGCGTACCAGGTCAGCCCGCCAATCAGCCACGCAACCGCGAACAGGGCCGATAGCGCTGGGTAGGTGATGCGACCTCGGGGATCGCGAAGCACCGTCAGCGCGTTAACCACAAAGCCCTGGTAGAGCCACGCCCAGCCCGCAACGATCACCATGGTGCCGATGCCGGTAACCACGGACATCCGCAGCAGCGCACCCGCGACCGCCACGGTGACGCCAGCGCCAGCGAGCACCAGTGCCACACCGACCCTCCCCACGGCGCGCGTGCGCCACATCGCGGGAAACAGCACGCTCAGCGCGCCCATGGCTGCAAAGCCGACGAAGCCGCCAACGTTGATGAACATGTGCGCCTGGCGCACCGCACCGTGCCACTGACCAGGCAGTCCGGCCGACAGCGCCGCGCCGAACAGCGCACCGACCGGCAGACAGCACGCCGAGGCCACGAAGCCGTACACACTCGCATTGCTTCGTTGCGACGCCCTCACCTGCCCCGCCAACACCACCGCATGCCACGCCACCACAATGCCGACGACCAGCGCGCCGACCCAGGTCAGCCAGTACCACAGCAGCATCTGGCCAATCAGCGTTGCGACGATGCCGGCGTTGAGCAGATAGGTGCGGGTGAGCTGGGCGGGGCGGGTGGCGTCGTCAAGCTTAAGCCCCAGGAAGCGCTCAGTGAGCGTCTGCGACCACAACAGGATCGAGTTTGTCAGAATGCCCAGCGTAAAAATGTGGATGAGCAGCCACGATCCCTCAGGGATGAACGGGTGGACAAGCCCCACGATGATGAACACGCCCATCCAAATGCTCACCGGCTTGGAGGCTTTGCGGTGCCACGCCCGCGGATTCATATCAGGCATTGACCGACCCCGACTTCGGGTTGTCGCGGAAGCACCACCACGTGGCCGCCGCGAACACAACCGCAGATACGGCCAGCACGAACAGCACATTCTCGTACGACTCGGTGTACGTCGCGCCACCATCCAGACCCCGCTGGAGCAGCGAACCGGTCAGCGCGACGGTGGTCAGGGTGCCGAACTCGTACGACACCTCCTCCACACCCGCCGCCATGCCGGAACGGTTCATCGGAGCCGCGCCAATGATCGCAATCGACGACACACTCATCACCGAGCCCACCGCAAAGCCCAACACCGCAAGCGACACAACCTCGAACAGCACGCTATGCGACGACGCGCCCACCACCAGCAGACCAGCCCCCACCACCGATAACGCGAAACCACCAGCGATCAACGGCATGAAGCCAACCTTGTGCAAAAACGCACCACCGAGCGTCGACGCGGGAATGGCGGCCACGGCCATGGCGACGACGGTGGTGCCGGCCTTCAGGGGCGTAAATTCGTCGACAAGCTGCAGCTTCTGCGTCGTCATCAATTCCGCGCCCGCCATGATGAACATGCCACCCGCCGCGGCAACAACGCCGCCGGTGAACATGCGGGACCGGAAGATGTCGAAGGTGAGCAGCGGGTCATCGAGGCGCGCCTGACGCCGCACAAACAGCCACGAGCCCAACACGCACGCCACGATCGAGCCGACCAGCAGCGCGACGCTTTGGGTGTTCGCAGCCTGCTTGATCGCCATCGTCAGGCCCGACAGCGCAACCAGCGAATACAGCGAAGATATGACGTCCCACGCCTTGTTCGGATTCGGCAGATTCGGCGGCGCCAGCCACACCGTAAGCACGAGCGCAAGCAACACAATCGGCACGTTGATGAGGAACACCGAACCGACCCAGAAGAACTCCAGAAGCAGACCACCAACCACCGGGCCCAGCGCACCACCAACAACGGCAACCGCGCCCCAAATACCGATGGCAAGGTTGCGCTCGCGCTCGTCGGAAAACGTCAGACGGATCAACGCCAACGTCGCCGGCATCATCACAGCCGCACCAACACCCAACATGGCGCGCGCCGCGATCATCTCAGCCGTGCCCGGCGCGAACGCCGCACCCAGCGACGCCACACCGAAAATCCCGAGACCGATCAGGAACATCTTGCGGTGGCCCACCCGGTCCCCCAGCGTGCCTGTGCCAAGCAGAAGGCCCGCAAGTGCGAGCGGGTAGGCGTTAATGATCCACAGGCCCTCACTGGGACCTGCGCCGAGACTACGTTCAAGCGCGGGCAACGCCGTGTACAAAATTGAATTATCCAGCCCGATCATGAGCAGGCCGAGTGATACAACAGCAAAGAAGCCCCAGCGCTGCGCGGGTGTGCTGGTGGATTCCATGCGGGGAATACTACCGCGCGGTTCTTTTTCACCTTGTCGCAGGATCTACGCCAGGTAGGCCGCACCTTGCTGCATAAGTCGCTCTAAGTACAAATAGCGCTGCTTAGTCACCCAACCACTGCCTTTACCGGACGCAGTATTTTCAATTTCACTTGGCAAAGTCCGATGCGCTCCAAGTGGTTGCGTTTCGTCCTTTGAGGTCAACACAAACGCTTGATACCGACCTTCAACCCCACTGCCATCACACCATCCATTTTGAGATAGCTCTTCAATGGCTTGCGCGATTTTCCGCAGTTCAGGCCTGTTGCGGTCTTTTGCCTCTTTCCTTAAGAGCCGCGCCTCGTTCAAATTCCAGGTGATATTGTCCTGCCGATACTTGACCGCAGGAATCTCAGTTTGAATCTTTCTGTCAACATAAAACGCAAGATGACGCACAGGACGAAACGTTCGTCCTGATTTACAGACATACACAGACGTCTTTTTATAAAGCTCCCATTCCTTCTTTCCAGGAACTAACAAAGTATCTGCTGGTTCGGTCGGGCGCCGGTTGTACAGGGACTCAACGCGGTCTACTGCCTTAAGAAAATGCTCGAACGCAGGATCAACATAGTTCGCCACCGCAAATATTCGATCGCATTCAAACGGGACATCGGTATCAAGAATCGAATCGTGGTGAGCCACGCGATTACGAAAGTTCCTAATCCCTTCCACTGCGGCGCCAACTTCGCTACGACTTCGGGCATAAGGGAACGCGCGTTGCAAACAGAGGCGCCAGAGCTCGTCGTTGCCTTTTCCGAGCATTCGAGTCCAAAATCCGAAATGCAAGTTCGCGGTTATCTGCTCCCGCGAATCTCGGTGGTGGGGACTTAATCCCTCCCTTGTGTCTTCAACCCTTTCCCGGACTCCTTCTCCAATTAAAGGATTTCGAGAGAATATCCACGGCACTGAGCCAGCATCGTGTTCGAAATGCTCCCTGAGAGCCTTATCGATGACGTTTCTCAGCCCAACTTCAAAATGGGCAAGTAACTCCAGACCTGCAGAGGCAACCTCCCCAGCCCAAAGATAAAGCTCTCTGGCTTTCTGCACATCGTTGTTTGCTTCCTGCAGATACGGCGCAAAGCGCGAGTCACTGACGAGCTTTGAGAAGAAAAACTCGGAAGCAGGACCTTCAACCCCATCTAAGGACCCCAAAGTGTCAACCCCCTTGACCTTTTATGAATGTGCGCACAAATCCAGCACCTATGCTTGGACGTAGCGCCCTTTAAGTGTAATCTCTTTCTCGTACGCCCCGGTGTCGCCTCTGCTCAAGCAAGCGCCCGGGGCTTAAAATTTCCTACCACCTTCAGGGGTCAAAACAGCAAAAGCCCCGACCCACACTCCGGAGAGTATGTGTCGGGACTTAGTTTGTGCCCGGGGGGGGACTTGAACCCCCACGTTCTTGCGAACACTGGCACCTGAAGCCAGCGCGTCTGCCAATTCCGCCACCCGGGCGGGCGACTTGATAAATATAGAACGACCCGCGTGAAAAGTACAAACCGCCAGTCCACACCAGGTTTTAGACACGCGCGCCGCGTTTTCGGATAGGTCGTGTCGGGGTGGGCACCTATACTGTCCGAGTTACTTAAATTCGCATGTGAAGAAAGGAGGTGCGTGGGAAGTGGCGGTAATGGACAAGCTGGCAAAGCTCGATAGTTCTCTGCAGCGTGGCTTGGATAACTCTATGGCTGCGCTGTTTGGCGGCAAGGTTGTGCCGGAGGAGATTGAGGTGCTGGTCAAGCAGGAGGCACAGGATTCGCTGGTGGTCACGGATCGGGACGAGTATGTCGCTCCGAATGTGTACGCAGTGGGTGTGTCTTCGAAGGACTTGGAAAACTTGTCTAGGAATCGTGACCTTCCTGCGGACCTTGCCGATCAGCTCATGCGGTACGTGCGTAATAAGCAGTGGTTCTTGGATGGGCCGGTTGTTGTGCGTATCGCTGAGGAGTCGGGTTTGAGGACGGGTCAGCTCCGTGTGTCGTCGTATATCGACACGATGCCGGATGTGGTGAGTGGATTCGACGCCATTGTGGCGGAGCCGAAGAAGCGTGCTCGTGCCTTGAGCTCGGAGAGTAAGGAGGATGCAATGTCCGAACCGAATGCCGCCAATCCTGCAAACGGTGGCGAGTCGAATGGGCAGAATGCCACGGTGAGCCTGCTGCTGCAGGATGGCTCTTCGCGTACGTACTTGGTGCACGAGGGGTCCAACATTTTGGGCCGTTCGAATGATTCTGATTTCCGTCTGCCGGATACGGGTGTGTCGCGTCAGCACGCTGAGATCACCTGGGATGGCCAGGTTGCGGTGTTGGTGGATTTGCAGTCCACGAACGGCACGACGGTCAATGATGAGCCGGTGGATAACTGGATGCTGGCGGATGGCGACGTGATTACGCTGGGCCATTCCAACATCGAGGTTCGTATTGTTGGCGGCCAGGATGAGGTGCCGATGAATGCGAATGAGCCGGACTTCACGGATTCGGTGTCGCACCCGAGTACTGAATATTTCCAGCCGTAAAGCACCGGAAGGTTTGAGATGGATTCCACAATTATCCTCAGCGCGCGTTTTGGTTTGTTGGCGCTGTTGTGGGTCTTCATCCTGCTGGTGATGTGGACGCAGCGTAAGGATGTTGTCTCGGTGGGTGGGGCGGTTCGTCGCCAAGCGGTGGCTTCTTCGCCTGCGCCGAGGGAAAAGGCGCGCACTCTTGCGGTTGTTGCGGGCCCGTTGCAAGGCTCCCACATGGAGATTGCCAGCTTGGAGGAGTTGACTGTCGGTAGGGCTGGAGACAATGACTTCCAGCTGGGTGACGATTATGCGTCGTCACGCCATGCGCGCCTGTTCCGGCGTGGCAGTGATTGGTTTGTGGAGGACTTGGATTCGCGCAACGGCACCTTTGTCAATGGGGTGCGAATTGATCAGCCTGAGCGGGTGACCGTGGGTATGGATATGAAGATGGGACGCACGATTGTGAGGCTAATGCCGTGAAGCTCGCGCTAAATTTCGTCGCCGCGTCCGATCGCGGCCTGGTCAGGACCAATAACGAGGATTCGGCGTATGCGGGTCCGCACTTGTTGGTGCTTGCGGATGGCATGGGCGGCCACGCTGCTGGTGAGGTTGCTTCCCAGTTGATGGTGGAGCACATGGAGCACCTCGACCGCGACCCGAAAGATGCCGACATGTTGCCGTTGTTGGGTGCGGCGGCAGAGGACGCGAATGCGTCCATCGCGGAGTCTGTGGGGACTCACCCGGAGCAGGCTGGCATGGGTACGACGCTGACGGCGTTGATGTTCAACGGCCAGCAGTTCGGTCTGATTCACGTGGGTGATTCGCGAGGCTATTTGCTGCGCGACGGAAAACTTACGCAGCTCACGGTGGATGACACGTTTGTGCAGTCGCTTGTCGACGAAGGCAAGCTCGCCGCCGAGGACGTGTCCAGCCACCCGCAGAAATCCCTGATCCTCAAGGCGTACACGGGCCGTGAGGTCGAGCCCCACCTGGAGCTCGTCGAGGTCAAGCCGGGCGATCGTGTGTTGTTGTGCTCCGACGGGTTGTCGGATCCGGTGACGCGCGAGACGATCGAGATCGCGCTCGGCGACGGCACGCCTGAGATGGCAGCGCAGCGCCTGATTGAGTTGGCGTTGCGTTCCGGTGGTCCGGACAACGTCACCGTAGTGGTGGCCGAGGTCGTCGAGGTTGACGACGACGCGGACGTCCCCGAAACACCCGCCGCAGTGAAGGCCGGCGCGTTGGTGCCGGCTGTGGAACAGACACACCCAGATTCCTCCGCGAGCCGGGCCGCGGCGCTGCTGCGCAAGTCGGAGACGATCACCCCGGACCACAACCGGGCGAAGACGCAGGAGTCGGATTCCGCCGACTCCGACGAGGAGTCCCACTCAGCAACCGCGAAGGCTAAGCAGCCGAGCTCGGTGTGGCCGTGGGTCGTCGCCACGCTTGTGCTGCTGTTGGCGCTGGTTGTTGGCGGTGCGGTGTGGTCGAAGTCCCGCATTGTGGACGAGTACGCGCTGACAGTAAACGACGACAAGCAGTTCGTCGTGGAGCACACCTCGCGCAGCAACCCATTCGCCGCAGAGAAGGTCGAGCGCATCCAGCACGCCTGCCTGGGCAAGGACGGCGATCTGCGTGTGATTTCGGCGAACTCGACGCCGGAGGACTGCCACCTGTTTAGCGTCGATGACCTGCCGCAGGAAGAGCGCGAAGCAATTGTCGACGAGGGCTTCACCGGCACGTACGACGAAGTGCTTGGCCGGTTGAAGGACTTGGCGGATGATGCCTTGCCGGGTTGTGTGGATAAGCAAAAGCCCGAGGACAACAAGTGCCGGGAGGTTCAATGAGCAGGCTGACTGCACGTAGCCGCGAACTGCTGCTGCTCCTGTTCGCCACCGGCCTGCTGCTGCTCATGCTGTTCGGGCTGGAGACCAGCCAGGGGCACACCCTGTCCACCGAAATGCTGTACCTCGTGGGCGGGTTCATCGGTGTGTACGCGATCGCGCACCTGTCGCTGGCGTTTCTTGCGCCACACGCGGATCAGGTATTGCTGCCGATGGTGGCGCTGCTCAATGCGATCGGACTAGTGGTGATTTACCGGCTTGACCTCGCCGAACGCCCTGGATACGGGCCTTTGGCAGAGCGGCAGATGATGTGGTCGCTTGTCGGCGTGGGGCTGATGGTGCTCACCCTGCTCGTCGTGCGCGAGCACCAAGCGCTGTCGCGGTACTCGTACCTGCTAGGCCTGGTTGGCCTAATTTTCCTGGCGCTGCCACTGGTGTGGCCGCAGCCGGAAGGCCACGCGGATGCCCGCATCTGGCTGTGGCTTGGTCCGTTTTCTATCCAGCCGGGTGAGTTTTCCAAGATCCTGCTGCTGATCTTCTTCGCTCAACTGTTGGCGCAGAAACGCGCCCTGTTTACGGTGGCGGGTCGCAGGTTCCTGGGGTTGACGTTCCCGCGTGTGCGCGACCTCGCGCCGATTCTGATGGTGTGGGCGATTGCCATTTTGATCATGGCGGCATCCAACGACTTCGGCCCGGCGCTGCTCTTGTTCGCCACCGTGCTGGGCATGGTGTACTTCGCCACCGACCGCATCTCCTGGCTGGCCATCGGCCTGGCCCTCGTGGCCGTCGGTGGCTACGCGGTGTACCAGGTGAGCGGGAAGATTCAGGAGCGCGTGGCCAACTTCATCGACCCGTTCGCAGACTTTGAAGGCATTGGCAACCAGCCCGCCAACGCCCTGATCGGCCTGAGCTGGGGCGGTATGACCGGCACCGGTTTGGGCTACGGCCACCCAGAACTCGTGCCGGTGGCGCACTCCGACTACATCCTCGCCGCGATCGGCGAAGAGCTCGGCCTGGTCGGTATCGCTGCCGTGCTGTGTCTGTTCGCCATCTTCATCACCCGCGGATTCCGCACGGCGATGCAGGTGCGTGACTCCTACGGCAAACTGCTGGCTGCGGGCCTTGCGCTGACGATTGCGATCCAGATCTTCGTCGTCGCCGGTGGCGTGTCTTCCATGATGCCGATGACGGGCCTGACCACGCCGTTTATGTCTGCCGGTGGTTCGTCGGTGATGGCGAACTACATCCTGCTCGGCCTGCTGCTGCGTATCTCGAGCAGCGCGAACCGCCCGGCGGAGTACGACGAAAGCACGCAGCGACGCCAGGTGGTGGGTGCCCGATGAACAAGTCGATCCGTTACGGCGCCGTCGTCTCCCTGCTGCTGATTACCGCGCTGCTTGTGAACTTCACCATCATCCAAACGATGCGTGAAGACGAATATGCCCAGGACCCGCGCAATTCCCGCACGGTGATGGAGCTCAAGCAGATCAACCGCGGCAACATCAAGGCCGGAGATCTGACGCTTGCAGAGTCGTTCAAGAACGAACAGACCGGCTACTTCCAGCGCACCTACCCGAACATGCCGTGGTCCTTCGCCCCGGTGGTCGGCTACGTGTCCGACCAGTACGGCACCGCCCAGCTTGAGGCGGGGCTCAATGGGGAGCTCACGGGTGAGGGTGGGTCGTCGTCACGCTTCCTGCGCACCGGGCTCGAGGATTCGAAGAAGGGCGACGATGTCGAGTTAACCATCGACCCGAACCTGCAGGCGCTCGCTTTCGACCAGCTTGCACAGCCTGGTTACAACGGTGCTGTGGTGGCGCTGCGGCCGTCGACGGGCGAGGTGCTGGCCATGGCCTCGACACCGAGCTACGACCCGAACGAGATCGCCAACCCTGCTACTGCCGGCGACACGTGGGCGCGGGTGAACAACGACCCGGGCCGCCCGCTGCTCAACCACGCAACGCAGGAGCAGCTGCCTCCGGGATCGATCTTCAAGATCATCACGACTGCCGCTGGCCTGCGCAACGGTTACACGCCAGAGTCGCCGCTGACCGGCGACGCGCAAATCATCCTGCCGGGCACCGACAACATCCCGCTGACCAACGACGGCGGCCAGCCCTGCGCCGGCGGCGGGCAGGTGCCGCTGCGCACCGCGTTCGCCCTGTCCTGCAACACCGCGTTCGTGCAGATGGGCCTCGCCATGGGCCCGGATGCGCTGCGCGACGCCGCCGCCCGCTTCGGCGTGGGCGAGCGCTACAACCTGGGCCTGCCGAATGCCGCCGGCTCGCTGGGCGATCTGCCCGGCGGCGCCGAGCTGGCGCAGTCCACCATCGGTCAGCGCGACGTGACCATGACCGCGCTGCAGGCGGCGATGATGTCTGCGACCATCGCAAATAAGGGCAAGCGCATGGAACCGCACGTGGTGCGGCAAGTGCGCAACGCCGACGGCAAGGTCCTGCACGAAACCGAGCCGGTGGAACTCAACGAGGCCGTAACGGAAGAGGAAGCCGCGACGATCACGGACTTGATGTTCGCGTCCGAGCGGTGGACCTTCGGCTACGACGGCAACGGATTCGCCTCCAAGACCGGCACGGCCGAGCACGCCGAAGGCGCCGCCCCGCACGTGTGGTACGTCGCCTTCGACCCGGCCAAGGACGTCGCCGTTGCCGTGGTGGTGAAAAACGGTGGCAACATGGGCGAGGCAGCCTACGGCGGCCAAGTCGCCGGGCCGATCGGACGCGCCGTGCTGCGCGCAGCACCCGCCGCCCCCGCACCCGTGGAAGGAGACAAGTGATGAACACCGAAAGCCGCGAGGACCTGCAACAGCTCGTCGGCGACGGCTACGAGCTGCAGTGGATCATCGGCCACGGCGGCATGTCCACCGTATGGCTCGCCGACGACATCCACCACGAGCGCGAAGTGGCCATCAAGGTGCTGCGCCCGGAGTTTTCCTCCAACGAGGAATTCCTCACCCGCTTCCGCAACGAGGCCCAGTCCGCCCAGGGCATCAACTCCGACAACGTGGTGGCCACCTACGACTACCGCGAGGTGGAGACCGAGGGCGGGTTCACCGTCTGCTTCATCATCATGGAGTACATCCGCGGCGAGTCGCTGGCGGACCTCATCGCCCGCGAGGGCCAGTTGGATGAGGCGGTCGCGCTTGACGTCCTCGAGCAGGCCGCGCACGGTTTGGCGGTGATTCACCGCATGGGTCTGGTGCACCGCGACATTAAGCCGGGCAACCTGATGATCACCCAGAACGGGCAGATCAAGATCACGGACTTCGGCATTGCCAAGGCGGCAGCCGCGGTGCCGCTGACGCGTACCGGCATGGTGGTGGGTACTGCCCAGTACGTCTCCCCGGAGCAGGCCCAGGGCATGAAGGTGACGTCTGCCTCCGACGTGTATTCGCTGGGTGTGGTGGGCTACGAGATGCTCTCCGGCAAGCGCCCGTTCACCGGCGATTCCTCGGTGTCGGTCGCACTCGCCCACGTGTCCGCCGAGCCGCCTGCGCTGCCGATTTCGGTGTCTGCCCCGGCGCGCGAACTCATCGAGATCGCCCTGCGCAAGACCCCCGGCCAGCGCTTCCGCGACGGCAACGAGTTCCAGCTCGCCATCGCACAGGTCCGCCAAGGCCTGCGGCCTGCCCAGCCTGGTGGGAACACGCAGGTGGTGGCCATGGAGCCGTCCGCCACCGCGTCGACTCAGATGTTGGCCAACGTTGCCAGCGAACGCACTGCCCGTCCCGCCGGCGCGTACCCGCCGTCCGCAGCGCGAGCCGTTGCTTCTCGACGACCCCCCGCCCCCGCACCACAACCCACCCCGGCTGTCCCGGCTCCGCAGAAGAAGTCGGCGGCTGGGCCGGTCGTCGCTACGCTGCTCGGGCTCGCACTTGTCGGTGTGATCGCAGCTTGGGCATACACCGCGGGCGTGTTCGACCGTTTCACCGGCGGCTCCACCCCGACCACGACTCCGACCGTGGCCACCCAAACCGCAGTGGAGGAAGAGGAGCCCGAGACGGAAACCGTGGCTACCACCACGCACCACGAGCGCACCACGGTCACCGAGACGCACGCGCCCGGCACCGTGAGCTTCGTCGAGCCACCTGAGCAGCACGAACCTGCACCGGACGACGAGGCACCCGAAACAACCGCGCCGACCTCGGCAGAGCAAGCCCCCACGTCGGCACCGGCAACCAGCGTGGCACCAGCCCCGACGCAGGAGACGAATGCGCCGGCGCCTGGGATAGAATTGCCAGACCTTGAAAACTTGTTCGGAGGTGGCAGGTAAATGCTGATCGCGGACCGATATGAACTCGGCAACATCATCGGCACCGGCGGCATGTCAGACGTATATGCAGCCACTGACGTCGCGCTTGGGCGTGACGTCGCCGTGAAGATGCTGAAGATCGACATGGCGCGCGACGAGAACTTCCGCGAGCGCTTCCGCCGCGAAGCCCAAAACTCGGCGCGGCTGAACCACGAGAACATCGTGGCGGTCTACGACACCGGGTCGGTGGAAACCTCCGGTGTGGACGTGCCGTACATCGTCATGGAGCGCGTCAACGGCATGAACCTGCGCGACATCGTGCGCAACGAAGGCCCACTGTCCCCCGAACGTGCCGCGGAACTGCTGCTACCGGTCACCCGTGCGCTACAGGCCAGCCACGACGCTGGCATCATCCACCGCGACATCAAGCCGGCCAACATCATGGTCACCAACACCGGTTCGGTGAAGGTGATGGATTTCGGCATCGCCCGCGCGTTGGACGATTCCACTTCCGCAATGACACAGACTTCCGCGGTGATCGGCACCGCGCAGTACCTCTCCCCCGAGCAAGCCCGCGGCAAACCTGCCGACGCACGCAGTGACATCTACGCGCTCGGCTGCGTCATGTACGAAACCGTCACCGGTGTGCCGCCGTTTGAGGGCGAATCCCCCTTCGCCGTCGCCTACCAGCACGTGCAGGAGGACCCGGTGCCGCCGTCCGAGCGGATCCTGAACCCGCTGACGGACAACGAGGCCGTCAACGTGGATTCCGTCATCCTCACCGCGATGGCGAAGCACCCGGCGGACCGGTACCAGACCGCCACCGAAATGGGCGAAGACCTGCAGCTCCTTGAGCGCGGCAACGTCACCACCGCTGCGCGTAACCACCTGTCCGCCGCCGAGCACGACGCGGGCGCGCACGCTGTGGACAACACGGTTGTGGTTGAGGGTGCGGTCAGTGGGCCGGCTCCGCGTCGTCGAGAAGCAATGGCTCCGGAAGCCGCGCAGCACACCCGCTACGCCGACCACCGCGCCGCCAACGAGAAGACCTCCTCGAACACACTGAAGTGGATCGCCGCGCTGCTGAGCCTGGTGCTCGTCGGCGCAGTGTCGTGGTTTGCCTACGACTACTTCTCCGAAGGCAACAAGCCTGCCATCACGCAGGAAAAGATGGTGCAGATCCCGGATTTGACCGGCAAGCCGCGCAACGAAGCCGTCCAGGAGCTCGAACGTCTCGGCTTCCAGGTCTCCGTCATGGACGAGCCGAGCCCGGACATCAAACGCGGCGACGTCATCGCAACCAATCCGGCAGCAGGCTCCGAACTGAAGCAGGGTGCGGTGGTGAAACTGACCGTTTCCTCCGGCAAGGAGATGACAGACGTGCCAGACGTGACCAACCTGACCACGGACGAAGCGATCGAGGAGCTGGAAAAGGCGGGGCTTGAACTCAACCCGAACGTGCGCCGCGAATCCAGCGACAACATCGAAGAAGGCATCATCCTGAGCCAGCAGCCTGCTGGCGGTACCCAGATTGCCAAGGGCTCGCGCATCGCGATCACCGTCTCCTCCGGCCCCGACATGGTCCAGGTGCCGTCGCTGGTGGGGCTGAACGTGGAGCAAGCCACCGCGACCCTGTCGTCGCTGCAACTGCGCGCCACTGTGACCAAGGTGGACTCCGAACGCCCCGAAGGTGAAGTGCTCGCCGTCGCCGGCGAAAACACCGACGTGCCCACCGGCACCACCATTGAGCTGCGCATTTCCAACGGCATGCTGATGAAGATGCCGAAGATCACGCACCTCGAGCCGTCGGACGCTGAGCGCGTGCTGCGCGACGCCGGCTGGAGCGGCCGCATGGTCGCCGGGCCCACCGTGCCCACCGGCGCGCTTGTCGACGCCGGGCAGATCGGCCACCAAGAAATCCCCGCCGGCGACCTGATCCGCAAAGACCAGGCCATCAACTACAACCTGTGGAAGTTCGACGCCGGCGCCTTGCTGCCGCAAATAACGCAGCTGCAGGTGAGGCTGATACAGTTTCACCCCAGAACGCGGCAAACGCGGTACGCAACATGGAACGCAGGCTCGGCCTGTAACCCCAGAAAGCAACGGAGACAACGATGCCTAAAGCGAAAGTAACCAAGGACCCGGTCCGCCCGGTCAGCAGCACCTCCACCGGCGTGTCCCGTACCCCTGTCAAGGTCAACACCGGTGGCACCCCAGTGTGGTACAAGGTCATCATGTTCGGCCTCATGATCCTCGGTCTGGCGTGGCTGATCCTGTACTACCTCGCCGGTGACCAAATTCAGTTCCTCGCCGAACTCGGCCCGTGGAACTACGCCATCGGCTTTACCGGCATGATCATCGGTCTGCTGATGACCATGGGTTGGCGCTAAACCGGTTTTCCCTGTTCAAACGGGGCGTCGCGGAGTGTTTCCGCGGCGCCCCGTTTGTTTCGTTTACCCCCGGATTCGGTGAATTCTACAACAGTTTTCTGCACAAACCTGTGCACTCGATTATCACTTTATCAGTGAGAGTTAAATCTCACCTCAACGTTTTCAAAGGAAAAGTCACCGAGAAAGGACCGCCCGTGCGCGCAATCCGTTCCGCCGTTGCAGCACTCGCAGCCGTCGCCATCGCCGGCTCCGCAGTCACCGCAACCGCTCAAACCCTTGAAGAGTCCTATCCGGAGACTCCGGCAACCAACGATGCTCTGCCGATCATCCACACCTACCGTGGTTCTGACCACCTGAAGGCCAACGTCCTCAACCCACGTCCGGTCTGCAACTCCACCGAGGACTACCGCACCGTCGTGTACAAGGTGAAGGACAACTTCCTGCCGGTGGGCACCATCTCCACCACCAACCTGTCCGACAAGGCCATCCCGCTGTCCCAGGATCTGTCCCGTACCCAGTCCATCTCCGCGTCCGTCAACGGTTCTAAGACCGAGACGATCACGCTCGGTGGCTCTGGCTCCAAGGACGGCCTGCAGGGCAACATCGGCTACTCCCTGGCCAAGTCCCTCGGCTGGGACGTCTCCGGCTCCCTGAGCTGGTCCGTCGGCCAGCAAATCGGCCCGTACGAGGTGCCGGCAGGCAACACCGGCGAGGCCACCTACGGCTTCCGCACCGTCACCATGACCGGTACCCAGCAGCGCTGCCGCCCGAACGGCACCTGGGCCACCCCAACCGCCTGGATCGCCAATATGCCGGTCAAGAACGAGGTGCGTGTCAAGAACTACGCCACCCCGGCCGGCTCCTGGGCACCGAACAAGGGCGCACAGGTGACCACCCGGTGGACAACCCGAACCCGGCGTACAACGAGGACGTCAAGAAGATCGAGACCGGCGCGAACCTCGATGACGTTGACAAGGTTGAGGACGACAAGGCAGCAGACGTCACCAACAACGACATCACCGACGAGGGCACCAACATCATCGACGAGGTCGAAGAGACCAACACCGGTGAGGTTGAAGAGGTCGTCGATACGGAAGAGGGCGCTGTGCGCGAGCTCGACCTGCAGCCGCACTTCACCACGTCCACCTGGAAGGCTTCCGGCTTCGCAGGCTCCGTCGCGCTGCGCGTGAAGAACGTTGGCGACAAGCGCTACTGGGGCGAGTTCCCGGCCGTGACCTTCCGCGTTGAGGTCGGCACCTTCGCCGGCCCGGAGGGCGTCGACCGTCTGATCACCACCACCCGCTACAACGGCTCCCACGTCCGTGACCTTGGCTACGACTTCGACCGCAACGTCCGCGTCTTCGAGGTCACCCTGTCCAACCCGGTCAACGCTGGCGACGACATGCTGCTCGCCAGTTTCTCCTTCGGCGACGGCAACACCAAGGAAGGCCGTCTCCACAACACCCTGACCGTCACCCAGACCGGCCGCCTCGCAGGCGACACCTCCCTGTACAACGACCAGAAGGTGTCCTCCCTCGACGCAACCACCTCTGACTTCGGTCGCCAGGTCCGCGGTACCTTCTAAACCCTTCTAAAACCGCGAAGCTGACAAAGCCCGTTGAGTCTGTTGACTCAACGGGCTTTACCTTGCGCTAGTTGTTCTGTGCCGCGCGCTTCTTCGCCAGCGACTCACGAACCCTGGTCTCAAGGTCAGCATCGACCTTGCCCCAGTACTCGTAAACGCGCTCCTCGACGTCCTTGTTCTTAATCGCCATCATCTTGTTGGTGATGTTGTGAACGAAGCGCTCCTTCTCCCCGTCGTCGAACACGTCGCGGTAGAGCGTGCCAGCCTGGCCGAAGTCGTCGTCCTCCGCGTGCTTGACGTACGCAGCACGCACAAGGTCAGTACCCTCCGGATCCGGGTTGACGTAGAGGTTCTCCGCCTGGCCGTAATCGGTGAAGTTGGAGGAGGAATCCTCACCATTGTCCAGGTAGCCGGCACCCTTGTCGGTGCGGTTCGGCGAGTAGTTCGGCTCATTCTCCTCGTTGAAGAAGTACGCCATGGAACCACGCTCCGCGTAGGTGTTCACCTCGTTGATCGGGCGGTTGACCGGCAGGTCCTTGTAGTTCGTACCGATGCGGTAACGCTGCTGATCCGAGTAGGCAAACGCACGCGCCTGCAGCATACGGTCCGGCGACAGACCCACACCCGGCACCAGGTTGGCCGGATCAAGCGCAAGCTGCTCAATCTGCGCGTGGAAATTCTTCGGGTTGCGGTTCAGCACAAAGTAGCCGACCGGGATCAGCGGGTAATCCTTCTGCGACCACGTCTTGGTCAGGTCGAAGGGGTTGAAGCGGTAATCCTTCGCCTCCTCGAACGGCATGATCTGCACCTTGACGTCCCAGATCGGGTAGTCGCCCTCTGCAATCGCGTTGAACAGGTCCGCACGCTGGAAGTCCGGATCGGTACCGGCCTTCTCGGTGGCCTCCTCGTCGGTGAAGCACTCCCAACCCTGACGAGTCTTGAAGTGGTACTTCACCCACACCGGCGTGCCTTCCTCGTTGATCCACTGGAAGGTGTGGGAGCCGAAACCATCCTGGTGGCGCGACGTCTTCGGGGTGCCGCGGTCGCCCAGGAGGTAGGTCACCTGGTGTGCGGACTCCGGGGTGCGGGTCCAGAAGTCCCACTGCATCTCGTCGTCACGCAAGCCCGAGTTCGGCTGGCGCTTCTGCGAGTGAATAAAATCCGGGAACTTCATGCCGTCGCGCAGGAAGAACGTCGGGGTGTTGTTACCCACAATGTCGTAGTTGCCGTCCTCCGTGTAAAAACGCAGCGCGAAACCGTGCACGTCACGCCAGGTATCCGGCGAGCCAGCCTCGCCCGCAACCGTGGAAAAACGCGCCGCCATCGGCGTGACGGTGCCGGGCTGGAACAGCTTCGCCTTCGTATACTGCGACACATCCTCCGTGATGTGCAGCTCGCCAAACGCGCCGTGGCCCTTCGCGTGCGGGATACGCTCCGGAACGTTTTCCCTGTTGAAGTGGGCTAACTTCTCGATCAGGTGGACGTCGTTAAGCACATTCGCCCCCTGACGACCCTGCGTCACCGAAATGTTCTCCGACGCAACCGGCTGACCACTCAACTCAGTGGTACGGCCCTTACCCGCAGGACGCTCGCCCTTAGCGACGATCTCCTCCGCCTTGCTCTTGTCAGTCACGACTTGCTCCTTACTTCACTGTTGTTGACATGTACCCCTCCCAGGGTAGGTACTTCCGCATGAACCGGTTGCCGAAACATTCGTAAGCAGCCTCGACGGTGGCTACCAAGTACGTTTTCTACGCTTCTCTACGTCGCCACCAGAAGGTGGCTCCACGTTGTAGCCGAGGTCTCGAAGCGCCTCCGCTGCCTCCGCAGGATGATCCCGAACCGCAGCGCGGAGCTGCTTGTCCAGCCACCCCTCTCGCGACTGCAGCAATTTGCTCTCCCACCCAGGTTTTCCTCGGAAGCCACATTCGCGGACAACGAAATATAAGAAGTCCTCCAGTGAAGGACGGAACCGTCGCCCTCCTACGGGAAAATGCAGGGCTTGTAGGTCGCCTTTGCGCCTGTCCTTGGCCTTTGTTCCCTCGAAGTTCGCCATAAGGGCAACACTTAACAACCCGGAGATCCCCGAAGAGTGAATATGCGCCGTGGGGGCAGAGGTATATCCGCGTTCATACTCGAACCTGATACCAGGTGAAGTGCGGACGCGGATCTCGAACTTGCTTCGATCGACGGCCAGATACTGTTCGCCTGAACCGATCGCGAGCTCATATTCGATAAAAACCTGATAGATCGCACTGTAATCAGATCTTGAAACCCCCTGATCAGACTGTCCAGCTCCGTAAACAAGTGGCAGTTGAAAACTACCGACAACGCGATCTTCATCCGTATTAGATTCGGCGTTGTACCGAACGTCGCGAATGGACGCGACTGGCAATACATCAAGCGCCAAGTCGAGCGCCTGCTGCAGGAACTCTACAGCCTCTTTCTCCACGCTTAACGCTCCCCGAGAAGTGACTCCACCCTGCGCAACTCGTCGTAGATGTCTCGCTGCTCGTAGGTGAACCCGCCTGACCAGGCAAGCTCCTTCAGCACGTCATCAGATGGCAACGCAACCCCCAAGGATTCAGTCAACTTCGCACGCAAATCGCGTTGGCGTGCTCGCAGCTCTGCATTGGTAAAGCGGCGCACTTTCAGCTTCATGAGAATCACCTTCTTCCTATTGGCTTTGATCCTAACCAACGGCAGCGACATTGCTCTCCCGTTATTCGAACACTAACTATCCACACCTGTGGATAACTCTGTGCACAACTCCACAGGCACCGTGGATGTGCTGGGGATTATTCGAAAACACCAGGTAATTTCGGCGTGTCGTTTTCGCTGTTCGACGTGTCGTTCGAGGAACAACACGCGTGTAGTTCTCCACATTGTGGATAACGTTTGTGGATAACTCCGGTTAGTACACAGGGATCGTCGACGGCAACGTCAACACCCACACCACCGGCACCGCCGCCACCAACGCCGACCACGTCGCCACCCACCGCGTGCGCACATTCGGCGAGGTCAGCCACCACCCCAACACCGCACCCGCAACCAACCCACCCAAATGCCCCCACAGCGACACCGTCGGCGACATCAGCGAATACACCACGTTCACCGCCACCAGGGTGAGTGGGGCGCGCAGGTCGGTTGATCGTCGATAAGCAACTGCGATGAGCACCGCCATCAGCATGTACAACGCCCCCGACGCGCCCGCCGTCGGCGTTGTGAAATTAAACGCAAGCACGCTAATCGACGACCACAGCACCCCCGCGCAATACGCCACCACAAACGGACCCGACCCCACAAAGCGCTCCACCTCCGCGCCAATGAACACCAACATGAACATGTTCAACGCAAGATGCGTAATGTCCAGGTGCAGAAAACCCGCGCTCAACGTGCGCAAATAACCCCAGTCGTACACCAACGGGCCAAACAGAATCATCTGCTCCCCCACCGGCGAATCCCAAACGTCCATCACACTTCGCGACTGCACCGCCGTCACCACAAACACCAACGTGCACAACGCAGCAATGACAGAGGTGGCCGGCGCATTCTTCAACGTGTTCTTCATGGCATTGGGGAACATGGCCTTCAGCGTACTTTGGGCACGAAAAAGCCCCCGCCAACTGGCAGGGGCTGATCGAGACGTGTTACTTGACCTCGACCGAGTTTATCACAACATCCTCAACCGGACGGTCCATGCGACCGGTCTGCACGTTCGCGATCTCGTCGACAACCTTCTTCGACGCCTCATCCGTCACCTCGCCGAAAATGGTGTGGCGGTTGTTCAACCACGGGGTGGCGTCCACGGTGATGAAGAACTGGGAACCGTTCGTGCCCGGGCCCGCATTCGCCATAGCCAGCAGATACGGACGATCAAACTGCAGCTCCGGATGGAACTCATCCGCGAACTGGAAACCCGGGCCGCCCGTGCCGGTGCCGGTCGGGTCGCCGCCCTGGATCATGAAACCCGGGATGATGCGGTGGAAAATCGCACCGTCGTAGAACGGGCCCTCGGTCGTACCCTGGGCGTTCTTCGTGGCGTACTCCTGCTCGCCCGTCGCCAGGCCAGTGATTACCTCAACCGTCTTCGGCGCGTGGTTGCCAAACAGGTCAATCACGATATCGCCGTGGTTCGTGTGCAACGTCATCGTTTGTGTCTTCTGAGTCATGCCGACCAGACTACGCGGAATCGTCCGAGGGCGTTCGCCGGGTCGGCGGTTGGGCGTGCCGGGCTGTCTTGGTGTCCTGGGCTGTCCTGGGCTGTCTTGGTGTCCTGGGCTGTCCTGGGCGGTCCAGGACTTTGATCGCAAACCCAGCGAACCAATCCCAGCGAATCGTCGAAAATTGCCGATTCGCTGGGACTGGTTCGCTGGAAACTCGATCGGAGGCCTCGGCTAGCACGTTGCTCTTGTGCATCGGCTCCCCAGCGGATACTTTTAATCCAGCATCATAAACCGGGGGGTCATATGGTTGGGGAAAAGTTGACGCAATTGCTCGTCGGCCAGGCGGTCGCCGAGGCGGAAGCATGCGTAAAAGTTGCATCGCGTCGATACGTGCGCCTCGAAGCGTGGAACGCGCTGCGGCCGTACGAGCGCGAGTACTTACGCTGCTACGCAGCAGGTTCATCGGCCCATCGCTCGGTGTTGGTGAGTCGCTCGGCCGCCCGCCTACTGAACATGTGGACCATCCCGGACGGCAAGGAAGTCATCGAGCTCGCACAAACGCACGGTACGCCACCATCCACGAAAGACTGGCCCGACTGTCTGCGTTACCGTCACATGCGGATCCCTGAATCGGACGTCTACTGCATCCACCGGACCGACTGCATCGGTGCGGACCGAAAAATACAGGTGACAAGCCCAGAGCGCACCGCGATCGACATCGCGCGGTTTCACGGCGTGCGTCAGGGCGCGGTCGCGATGGACTGGCTTCTAAGCTTCGGCACCCTCCAAGAAAAGCGGAGACGATGGGAGACCATCCAAGCCAAAATTGCCCGTCTCAAGGGAAAACGAGGGATTGCGAACGCACGGCGGGCACTCGAACTTGCGTCTCCTTGGTCAGAGTCACCGTACGAAACCCTCCTGCGTGTGATTCTCCACGAAAACGGTATTGAGGTGGAGATGCAACTGTGGATCGGACCAGATTTCCGAGTCGACCTGATCTGGGGAAACCTCGTTATTGAGATCGATGGCCTCGATAAGTTCGAGAACAAGCCTCACGATGCCGTCCTCTCTCAACTCAAGCGCGAAACTTGGATTCGTGAGCAGGGATACGAGGTCATCCGATTTTTCACACGGGAGATACTCCGGAATCCGGAGGAATGCGTCCGCCGGATACGGGAGGCGAAAGCACGGGCAGACAAGCGCGGTGAGCCGCAAGTCGCCGCGACCCGGCAACGTCCAAGGCAACGCCAATCCCGATTCCCGTAAAGCGCGCCGCGCCGCACCCCTGAAACGAAAGAAACCAGCGAACTACACCCAGCGAATCGCGGTTTTCGGGCGGTTCGCTACAACTAGTTCGCTGGAAACTCGAAGCGGGGGCGGGGGCACCGGCGCACCGGGGCACCGGGGCACCCGCGCGGCAGAGCACGCCCCGGCGCGACCGGAACCTACAGGCCGGCGACGACCTCGTCGCGGGCGGCGACCAGGTTACGCAGGGACGGGTCGACCTCGGCGTAGCCGCGGGTCTTCAGACCGCAGTCCGGGTTGACCCAGAGGCGCTCGGTCGGCACATTCTTGAGCGCGGCACGCAACAGGCCCGCGATTTCCTCGGTGGACGGCACGCGTGGGGAGTGGATGTCCCACACGCCGGGGCCGATTTCGGAGTGGAAGGTCTCGTCGATATCTTCCAGCAGTTCCATCTTGGAGCGGGCTGCCTCGATGGAGGTGACGTCGGCGTCGAGGCCGGCGACAGCGTCGATGATCTGGCCGAACTCCGAGTAGCAGAGGTGGGTGTGGATCTGGGTCGACGGCTTCGCGTTCAAGGACACGAGGCGGAAGGCGCGGACGGCCCAGTCGAGGTAGGAGGCGCGGTCGTCGGCACGAAGTGGCAGCAGTTCGCGCAGGGCTGGCTCGTCGATTTGGATGACGTTGATGCCGGCTTCCTCGAGGTCGGCGACTTCGTCGGCAAGGGCGACGCCGATCTGGTCGGCGGAGACGGACAGCGGCACGTCGTCGCGCTTGAAGGACCAGGCCAGGATGGTCACCGGGCCGGTGAGCATGCCCTTGACCGGCTTGTCGGAGAGGGACTGGGCGTATGCGGACCAGTCGACGGACAGGGCCTTCGGGCGGGAGACGTCGCCGACGACGATTGGCGGACGGGTGCAGCGGGAGCCGTAGGACTGGACCCAGCCGTTTTCCGTGACGACGAAGCCGTCGAGGAGTTCGGCGAAGTACTGGACCATGTCGTTGCGCTCGGCTTCGCCGTGGACGAGGACGTCGAGACCGATCTCTTCTTGCAGTTCGATGACCTGCTTGATTTCGGCCTTGAGGGCTTCCTTGTAGTCGGCGTCGGAAAGGGTGCCTTCGCGGTGGTCGGCGCGGGCCTTGCGGATTTCCTGGGTCTGCGGGAAGGAGCCGATCGTGGTGATTGGCAGGGTGGGCAGCTTCAGTTCTTCGCGCTGGACCTTGATGCGCTCTTCGAAGGCCGGCTCGCGCTTGACTTCGCCTTCCGGCAGGGCAGCCACGCGGTCCACAACCGCCTGGTTGTGAATCGTCGTCGATTCTGCGCGGGTGCGCACAGCGCGGTCGGACTGGGCGAACGCCTCGGCTGCGGCGTCCGGGCCGGCGACGAGCGCCTGGATCTCGGCGAGCTTCTCGTCAGCAAACGACAGCCACGGGGCGACCTCGACCGGCAGGTTGCGCTCGGCCTTGAGGGTGTGCGGCACGTGCTGCAGCGAGGTGGAGGTGGAGACGGATACCGGGCGGCCGAGGGACTCGAGGACCTCGGTGCGTTCGCGCAGGTTGGCGGCCCAGACGTTGCGGCCGTCGATGATGCCGGCGACGAGGTGGGTGGTCTCCGGGATGGTGGTGCGGATGCGCTCCGGGTAGTCGGCGTCGGCGTCGAGGGTCCACGGGGCAAGGTCGACGTGCAGTGCTTCCACGCCGAGTTCGCCGAGGACCGGCAGTGCCTCGCGGGCGGAGCCGTACGGGGTGGTCAGGTAGACGTTCGGGCGGTCCTCGCGGCCGAGCAGATCAGACCATGCCGAGCGCAGGTACTTGGCAATCTCGGCGTCCGGGGTGGACAGATCGGCGACCACGGCCGGCTCGGCGATCTGGATCCACTCCACGCCGGCGTCCTTGAGGGCCTTAAATACCTCGGCGTAGGCGTCGACAAGCGCTGGCAGCAGCGACCACTCGGCAGGCTTGGACAGCGCAATGAGGGTGACCGGGCCGACGAGGAACGGGCGAACCTTGTGGCCGGCCTCGGCGGCTTCCTCGACGATGTGCAGGATGCGCTCCGGCACGGCCTTAATCTCCTGACCTGCCTCGATCTCCGGCACGAGGTAGTGGTAGTTGGTGTCGAACCACTTGGTCATCTCCAGCGGCACGCGGGTGGCGTTGCCGCGGGCGAGGGCGAACTCCTCGTCGAGGTCGGTGCCGCCCGGCACGAGGCCCACGGTCAGCGCGGTCTCGAGCACCTGGTCGTAGAGGGCGACGTCGGCGGGGATGGCGTAATCCTCGGTGAGGCCGAGGTCGCGCAGATGGTTGTAGTTGTTCACGCGGAGGGCGCGGGCGGTGGAGCGGAACGTGTCGGCGTCGATACGCCCTGCCCAGTAGCTCTCAAGCGCGTGCTTCAGCTCGCGGTTCGCGCCGATGCGCGGGTAACCCTCGATGGTTGCCTTGGGGAAGGTGGTCATGGTTTGTCCTTTATCTATTGGATGCCGATGCGGTCCAAGAAGTCCCGCGTGACGGCCAGGTTGTTGTGGGTGTACACGTGGAGTCCGCCGGTGCCGGCGTCCAAAATCTCCCGCGCAAGGTTGGCGGTGAGTTGCATGCCGGTTTCGTATTCGTCGTCAGCTTCGAGCAATTGCTTCTCGACGACCTCAGGCACCTCCAACCCCGACAACTCACCCATCCGGCGCACACGCTTCAGGGAAGTCATCGGCATAATCCCCGGAATCAACGGGATACGCACACCAGCCAGGCGTGCTACCTCGACAAAGTCCAGGTAATCCTGCGCCTCGAAGAAAAGCTGCGTGATCGCGAAATCGGCACCCAGGCGCTGCTTAGTCAGCAGCACATCCAGGTCATGGTCGAAATTTCGCGACTCCTCGTGCCCCTTCGGGTAGCACGCAACCGACAGCGCGAGCTTGCCGGCGGCGAGGCGAAACGCCTCCTCTTCCTGCACTTCCTCGATGAGGTTGAGCAGGTCGGTGGCGTACTGCAGGTAGTGCTCCGGCATGCCCGTTTCGGGCAGGTCGCCGCGGAGTGCGAGGAAGCCGCGCACGCCGGCGTCGATAAGCGTGCGGATCCACTCGGTGAGCTCCTCGCGCGTACCCGCCGTGCAGGCCAGGTGAGCGATCGGGCGCAGGTCGGTGGTTTCCGCAATCCGGGAGATCACCGCAGCAGTGCCTTCGAGCCACTCGCTGCGACGCGAGCTGGTCACGGAGACGTAATCCGGGTTGTAGGCGGCCAGGCCGGCAATGAGTTCGTCCATCTTGGCCACGCTGTCGGAGGGGCGCGGCGGAATGATCTCGAAACTCAACGCGGTGCGCTGGCGCTTCGGGCGGGGGCGGCGGATCACCGGAGCGCCCTCGCGGTCGATGGGTGCCGAGGCGGAAAGCCGGGTCGAAGGGGAGGCTTCGAACATGGCGGACCTTTCTCTCGGCTGGCTGTCATCGGGACTTGTTGCACCGTGGTTAAACGGTGACTTGAAACTTATGTTGCCCGTTTCCGCGTCACAATCAAGGTTGTCTATTTTGCTCGTTTACGCAGGTCATGCGGCTGGTTTTCGTGAATGTAAATACCACAAACTGAACCGCTTGGTTCATTTTTGCGTAACGCTTGGTACGGAGCCGTTCTGTGGGGGCTTCGCTACGCTAGACACCGAACCAATCGAACAAAACTTGAACCCGCTAAACAAAGGAGCCCACATGAACCTCAGGACCATCGGCATGGCCTACGCCCTCGCAAACCAAGGCCTGAAGTACTTCCGCGACCAAAACGACAAACGCGAGCGCGACATTTACCAGTCCCTCATCGACACGCTTAAAGACGGCGACCTCTCCGACCTCACCGACAAGTTCGACCGCGACCAACTCCAGGAGCTCTACGGCGCCGCCCGCGCCGAAGCCGGTGAAATCACCCGCAAGGCCCACGAGCGCCTCGACCGCCGCCGCGCCGCCTTCGACGCCGACGCTCCCCTGCGCGCCGCCCAACTCGCCTTCCTTAAAGACCACGCCAAGGAGAAGAAGGACGAAGGCCGCAGCGTGCTCGGCACCATCGGCTCTGTGATCAAGTGGTCGACGCTCAGCGCCGTCGCCGCAGGTAGCGCATGGGCTGCGTGGGAGTTCTTCCTCAAGGACAAAATCGCCGAACTTCGCGACGACTCCCCCGCCGACCTCGACCTCGTCTCGGTCGCCGAGGGCGGCGCTGGTCGTGCTGGCGGTGCTGGCGCTGGTGGGACCTCCACGCTGGTCTACTCCACCAGCACCGAGGACGACCGCGAAGCACGTTCGGCCGACGATTCTGACGATTCCGCAGGCCGCCACCGCCTGGAGGACTAGCGCCACGTCCCTTCCGGGCCCAGCCCCGCCCCCGAACGCCTATACGTTCGCGCGCCAGCCGGCCATGAGGTGGCGGACGAGGCGATCGCGCACGTCGGGGAGCAGATCGGCCAGGGGTGAGGCAAGCGGTCGGGTGGCCACGATCAGTTCGGTGGCGAGCTGCAGCGCGGTTTGGCCGGGGGCGACGATGTTGTGGGGCACGGCTTCGTCGATAAGCAATTGCACGTTGTGCATGAAGGTCTCGCGGCGTTCGACGATGATGCGGGGGCCGTCAGCGGAGGGTTCGGCGGCAAGGGCGGTGGCGAGCATGCCGACGCCGGAGTCGACGATGGCCCAGACGAAGCGTTCGAAGCTGCCTTGGGGGTCGCGGTGGAAGTCGGCGAGGGTGTCGTCGAGGAGGGTTTGGAGGTCGTCGATGTAGACGATGGCGCAGGCGTCGTAAAGCGATGCGCGCGATGGGAAGTGGCGGTAGAGGGTGGCGATGCCTACTCCAGCGTCGGCGGCGATGCCTTCGAGTGTGATTTCGGAGTTGGGGCGGGTTTGGATCTGTTGGAGGGCGGCCGTGATGATTTGGTCGCGTTTTTTGCGGGCGTCTGCGCGCATGGGCCCCACTCTCGGTTTGACAGTGATTGAATTGGGAAGCACCATATCACGAGTTAAGTGATAGTCCACCCTACGGTTAGGGGACCGAATGTCTGCAATCCTGTCTGCACAGGACCTTGTCCTGCGCAGTGGCGACGACCCGGAGTCGTTCGACATCGGCCGCGGTTTGACCCTGCTCAACACGGCGCGCGAGTCCGATTCGACGCTGCTCAGCCTTGCGCTGGCGGGTCGCTTCCGCCCTGCTGAGGGCACGATTCTGCTTGATAGCGAACCCACCACCCACCACGACCGCTTCCGCGATGTCGCGTTGGCGGGCGTGCCGGAGATCGACTCGATCGATCGCCTGGTGCGCGTGCGGGATGCGGTGCGGGAGCAGATTGCGTGGTCGCAGAGTTTCTTCAAGCGCACCCCGCGCAGCCCGGAGGCGATTAAGGCGCATCCGTACGTGGAGAAGTGGTTGGAGCCGCTGCAGTTGGAGGAGCTGGATCTGCTGGCCAAGGTCGGCGACATTACTCCGCTGGAGCGCTTCCGTCTGCGCGTGTTGCTTGCGTTGATTTCGCGTCCGGAGGCGAAGTTGCTCATTGTCGACGACATCGATCAGGTCCGTGACATGAAGTTGCGCAAGTTGCTTCTTAGCGACCTCCGCGGCGTCGCGGTCCACCTTCCCGTGATGGTGAATACGGTCAATGAGGAGGGGCTATGAGCGGCCTGCATATCGGAACCGATTTTCGGAAGTTTTTGAACGGCAAGCTCCCACCGCTTGCCCTTGTTGCCATCATGTTGCTGCCGTTGCTGTTCGGTGGCTTGTTTGTGTGGTCGTATTGGGATCCACTGGGCAATTTGTACAAGTTGCCGGTTGCGTTGGTGAACTCGGATGAGGGTGAGAACGGCGACCAGGTGGTTGACGAGCTGTTGGAGCAGCGTCCGTTGGATTTCCAGTTGGTCAGTGCCGAGGAGGCCAAGGAGGGCATTGCTAACGGCACGTATTACCTGGGGATGGAGATTCCGACGAACTTCTCTGAGGCTGTGACCAGCGTGAAGTCGGAGGATCCGCATTCGGCGAAGATCAACATCACCTTGAATGAGACGAATGGTTTCATCCCGACGGTGTTGGGTGATAAAGCCGGTGAGGCGGTCGCGGTTGCGGTGTCGAACTCGGTTGGTGAGAAGGTGGTGGACCAGCTGTTCGTCGGCATTAATACGTTGTCGCAGGGCGTGCAGGACGCCGCGGATGGCGCGGGCAAGCTCGACGACGGTGCGAATAAGGCCAAGGACGGCTCGCAGAAACTCAACGACGGCGGCACGAAGCTCAACGACGGTATCCAGCAGCTCAATGACAAGGTGCAGCAGATGCCGGGTGCGGTGGGCAAACTCGACGGCGGTGTGGCCAAGTTGCAGGACGGTGCGGCGCAGCTTAATGACGGCATCACCACCGCATCCGGCGGCGCCTCCAAGCTCTCTAACGGCCTGGATCAGTTGCAGGCGGGTACCCAGCAGTTGGGTGCCGGTGCGACGAAGATCGCCGGTGGCGTGGATAAGCTCACCGGCTTTGCTGGCACGTTGAACCAGGCGCAGGCGGCATTGGCTGACGTCAATGCGAACCTGGACCGCGTGATCGCGGATCTGGACCGCTCCCCTATCCCGGGCTCGAACGAGTTAGCCGCGCAAGCCCGTGGCGTGAAGGCACAGTTGAACGCTGGTCCGCTGCAGGCGGTGCCGGGCAACGACCTGGTCGGCCAGTTGATGCAGTTGCAGGCCGGTGCGCACGAGTTGGCCACGCAGTTGTCTGATCCGACCGCGCAGTACCGCGGCGGCGTGGATAGCGCCGTAGCGGGTGCCCGCACTCTTGCGGAGGGTCTGGCCCGCCTGCAGGACGGTTCTGGCACGCTGCTGGCCGGCATTACGACGCTGAAGGACGGTACGTCGAAGTTGGTCGTCGCTGCGAATACGGCGACGGATGCGACCTCGAAGTTGGCGGCCGGCTCGAACCAGTTGGTGGTGGGCCTGAGCGATTTGAACGACGGCCTGGTGAAACTTTCTGACGGCACCGGCGAGCTCTCCATGAAACTTGCGGACGGCGCCAAGGAAGCCCCGAAGTGGGAAGGCGAACGCCTGGACAAGGCGATCCACGCCGCCGCGGATCCGGTGACCCCGCAGCACACGGGCGACAGCGTGACTTACTTTGGCAAGGGTTTGAGCCCGTTCTTCCTGGCCCTGTCGCAATGGTTCGGTGTGCTGATCACCTACATGATCATGAAGCCGTTTAGCCGCCGCGCCATCGACTCGGGCGTGAGCGCGTTCCGCGTGATGCTGTACACGATGATCCCTTCCGTGATCATTGGCTTTGCGCAGTCTGTGGCGCTGTGGGTGGTGCAGGTTGGTGTGCTGAAGGTGGAGCCGCAGCACCCGGTGGCGCTGTTCGGCGTGCTGGTGTTCGTGTCTTGGGTGTTTATCTCCGCGATTATGGCGTTGAACACCACGCTGGGCCCGGCGCCTGGCCGTTTGGCCACGATGGCATTGATGTCGCTGCAGTTGGTGGCGTCGAACGGCCTGTATCCGCCGGAGGTGCAGCCTGGGTTTATCCAGTGGGTGCACACGTGGGACCCGATGCGCTATTCGGTGGATTTGGTGCGCTACGCCCTGTTCGGTGCGCCGTCGTATGACCCGCGTCTGTGGACTGCGCTTACGGTCCTGTTGTTCGTGGCAGCCCTGTCCATCGCCATTACGTGTTTCGCGCTGCGGAAGCGTCGCACGATGGCGTTCAAGGACCTGCACCCCGAGTTGACGGTGTGAGACGCCCCCTAGCCATCCTGCTGTCCGCTGCGCTTGTGCCGCTCGCGGTGCCACAGGCGCAGGCGTTGCAGTTGCGGTGCCACCCCGTGCATGTGATTCAGGCGGCGGGGTCCGGGTTTTCGCATTCGTGGCATCCGTCCGCGCGCGAGTCGCTTTTCGACGACACCTCCTCCCCCGCCGACGACCTCCAAACCCGCTTCGGCGCCCGGACGGTGTCCACGTTTCAGGTGAAGTACCCGGCGTCGCTGGGCCGCTTCAGCGTGTTCGGTACCTCGGGCAACGTCCCGGAAGGCACCGAGGCGGCCACGTATGGGGAGTCGGTGCGCTACGGCCGCGACGTGGCCACCTTGGAGATGGAGACCGTGGCCCGGCATTGCCCCGGCACCCGGTTCATTTTGATCGGCTACTCCCAGGGCGCCCACCTGGTCGGTGATGCGGCGGCGGAGGTTGCCGCCGGTCGCGTGCGGGGTGTGGGTGCGGATGACATCGCCGCCGTCCTTCTCTTCGCCGACCCCGCCCGCGCGCCGCTGGGGGATCCGGCGCCGCAGCAACCTTCGCGCCTCTACGCCGCTCCACCTGCGGGCGTGCGCGGCCGCAACGGGGAGACGGTGCAGACCGGTGGCACGATGCTCAACCCCGCGTTCGAGGGCCTCGCCGGCACCCGCACCACGCCGTTTACCGGCTTGGAGGGCAAGGTGCTCTCCCTGTGCAACGGCGCGGACATGGCGTGCGCGACCGACCCCACGAGCCCGCTGCGCACGCTTGCGGATGTGGCCATGCGCGATGTCACACCCGGCCCTTTCAACGCCATCACCGGCATCCGCGTCGCCCGCTTCCGCGACTTACGCGCGCAGGGGCTGCCGGTGCCCGAGGCGTTTGAGCAGTCGGGCCTCTCACTTATCGACGCCACCCTCATCCCCCAAATCATCATCGAAGCCACCACCGCCGCCACCGCCCTTGGGCAGCACGCGGCGGGCACCAGCACCACTCCCCCAGCCGAACAAGCCGCCATCGCGCTGCTCGCCGCACTGCCGGAGTTGGCCAAGGAGGGCGTGACCTGGCCGTGGTTGTTCCAGGCGCTTGAGCCTCTGCGCGATCAGGCGGCGCAATTGCTTGACGACGACACCACCGCCTGGCTCGATCTCACCCTCGAAGTGTTTCGCACCATCCATGCCGTGGAGCAGTTCAGTTGGCAGCTGCATCGCCTCGGCGTGATCCCCCGCACCCCAACCGGCACCGAAGGCCGCCAGGCCTGGGCGCATAGTACCGTAGCGGCGTTGTGCGGGCAGGTGCTGGATGTGACCGGCCTGCGCGCCACTTACGAGGATCCCCAGAACGCAGTGTTGGTGTCGTCGGCCCAGCGTGCTGGCGATTTCGGGCCGCGGCACATGTCGTATTACAAGTTGGGCTTCACTGACATCCCCGGTGGGTTCAAGGTGGGCGGTCAGACGGGTTATGACTATGCGTTGGGGTGGCTTGACCGGGTGGTGCGTGGGGTCGTCGCAAAGTAAATGCGCAAGAGAAAACCCGCCGGGCTTTCGCCTGGCGGGCTAGCTCACTGCGGGTCTACTTGTCAGTGGGCTTGTTCTCTTCGGTGCCCTTGTCCTTGGACTCCGGCATCTTGTCGGAGGAGCCCTTCATCAGGGTCTCGTTGCCGGTCGCTTTGCCCACCATGTAGGAGGAGGTGTACTCACCTGCACCACATGCGCGCATGACGCCGTCGACTGCCAGGAGGCCGAGGGTGATCGCACCCAGAGCGCCGGCTGCGAGGCCGATCATCTGCGGGTTCTCGATAGCGAACGCACCCTGGATGCCAGCCGCACGCTGTGCACGGTTCTCGTCGTGGATGCCCAAACCGCGTTGGATCTGGTCGTTCGCCTGACGGATTGCCGCGTTGACCTGGGCGGAGACCTGCTCTAGGCCCGGGATCTGAACCTGCGACAGGATACCCAGCGGGATAGCCAGCAGCAGCGGCGCGGTCATGCCGACGATGCCGGCGATGCACGTGCCGTCGAGCTCAGAGGAGCCCTTGGTGGTCTGGTTTCCGGTCTCACCGGTCACCTTGACATTGAGCTTCAGGGTACGGACGTAGGACTGGTTGCCATTCTTGTCAACCAGGACGTACTTCAGGATCTCGCCAGGTGCGCCCAGATCGGTCTCGACAACGACCTTGCCGTCCTTTTCCTTGACGCTCTTGACCTTGCCGCCGTTCTCAACCGGAACGAAGCTCTTCACACCATCCGGCAGGGTGATGGTGATCGTGCCGGTGGTCGGGTTGTTCGTGTATTTGATCTCCGGCAGATCCTTGTTGGTACCAGTGGACTTGCCGTTGGAGACCAGCGTTCCAGACTCTGCAGTGTCCACCGGAACAATGTCCAACAGGATCGTGCGCAGAACGGTGCCTTCGCCGTCACGCTCTTCAACGCGGATGACCTGGCCGACGGTATCCGGCTTCGCAGTGACGCGGAAGTTGCCGTCCACCGTGCTGGTGGTCACGTACTCGCTGCCCGAGGTGATGAAGAACTTACCGCCATTCTTCATCGGCGGGATGTCGGTGTAGCCGGTAACCGGGATCACCGAACGCTGCTGACGGTTGGTAGAGACGCGGCCCTGGACGACGTTCACCGTGTAGCGGTTCAGCACAGAACCGTTGGAGTCGCGCTCTTCAACGACGCCGGACTTGCCTGCGGCGTCAGCCTTCGGCTTGAGGATCCACTCGCCATCGATGGTCTTCGGCTCCTGGAAGAACTCGCCGCCCTCAACGAGCAGGAAGCTGTTCTTGCCGTTGACAAGGGTCGCACGGAACTCGGAGTTCGTGGAGACGGTGTAGGTGGACTCGCCCGACTTCGGAGCGACCATGTTCAGGTGGTACTCGGCCCAAACGCCACGGGCGTCCTTGACCTGGATCTTGACCAGACCAGTCTTGTCCGGCAGACCCGTGATGATGAACTGGTCGTTCTTCTCATCACGCTCGACCTTGACAAGGTCCTTGCGCTCGGTGACGACATAATCGTCATCCTTCGCGCCCGGAATGCGTGCGGTTGCGTTCCAAGCCATCTCGCGCACGAGCGGCTTGACCTTAGCGTCGCGGCCCGGGGTGACGTTGATGGTGTAGCGCTCGAAGACGAATCCCTCGTCCGTGAGGTTCTCCAGGACGATCTTGCCGTCGGCGTTGCGGTTGAACTCGATCTTCACCGACTTGGTATCACCGGTCGGCAGCGAGTTCTCGTCAACAACGAGCTTCTTGGCCTCGTCCTTGTTGTCCTCGACAACACGAAGGTTCGTGCCTTCCAACTCGAGCTTGTTGTCGGAGGTGACATCGTATTCGAGGTTGCGGACCGGAGCCGGGGAGACGTTGTAGGTGAACTTGGTGATCTTCTCGTACTTGCCGTTGGCGTCGTCCGTGAAGTTGAGCGCGGTCTCGAGAACCTGGACCTGGCCCTTTGCACCCGGCAGGAACACAAGCTTCCAGTGGCCGTCCTCGGTAATCTTCGACTTCTCGAAGTCGATGATGCCGTCGTATTCCTTCTTGTAGTGCTCGAGCATCTTGTCGAAGGAGTCGAACTTCTGGTCGAAGGAGTCGAACTTCTGGTCAACATCGAAGGTGAAGCGGTTCGAAGCCCGTCCATCGCTATTTACTTCGTTGTAGCCCAGGGTGAGATCCACAACCGCGCGGTCGACGATGTTGCGAGGCTCAAGCTCCTTGAAGTCGAAGCCATCAGAGTCCTGAGCAGGGTTGACCTGGATCTTCCAAACACCGATCAGGGCGCCGGTCTTCTTGTCGACGATGTGGATGATCGCCTCACCCGTGAAGCCGTCGCGCGGCTTCACGGTCCAGACGTCCTGCTCGGCGTCATCTTCGCCAAGCTTGCCACGGCCTTCGTTGACATCAACGTCACCGGAGATGACCTTGATGTCCCACTCGTTGCTACGCTCGATGTTGACCGAGCCGTTGCTCTGAATCTCGTAGTTACGGATGCGCGGGCCAGAGTTGACATCCTTCTTGATGTCAATCGTGTACTTGTATTCGACACCGTTCTTGTCGGTGAAGACAACGACGACCTTGCCCTCGCGGTCCTTATCCTTCGGCGTGATAACCCAGGTGTCCTTGTCGCCCTCGGTGATGGTCACCAAATCGTTGCCTTCGACGATCTTCTTGTCGCCGCCACGACGCTCCACGATCGCCGTGGAGGTGCTCAGGATCTCGCGAACAACATCAAACTTCGAGGTGGTGTTCTCGATGGTGACGATGTTCTCGCGCTCGTTGCCGCTCTCGTCGACCGTGGTGACGACGACCTGGCCGCGCAGGTTGGTGTCAGTGACCTCAACCTTCACGCCCTGCTCGTCCTTAACAACATCGATGCTGCCCGGCATAACCTTGTGCTCCACACCGTTTTCATCGATGTAGACGGGCTTCTTAATCTTGTCGCCCGGGTTCAGCGGGATGACCTTGACGCGGTTCTCGCCGTTCGGGTTGAGGGTGTAGAAGAAGTTGTTGACCGTGACGTTGGTCTGGGTCTTCACCGTGATGGTGTCGGACACCTTCACGCGGTAGATGTACTGGTTGCCGCGCTCATCGGTGATGAGGATCTCGACGTCGCCCTCGCCCTCGAAGCCCGGCTTCGGGGTGATGATCAGCTTGCCATCCTCGGTGCGCTCCACGATGACGATGTCGCGGCCCTTGGTGACCTCGAAGGTCCAGGAGCCCTTGATGCCACCCGGCAGCTCGATCTCCTTGGACTTGTCCTTCTTGGTAAAGCCAGCGAAGTAGTAGTACTCGTGGATTTCCTTGACGGACTCGTAAATCTTCTCGGTGTAGTAGTTCTCCGTGAGGGTGACCTTGTTGGTGGTCGTGACCGGCTTCGGAGTCTCGGTCTTCGTGGTGGTAACCGTCGTACCCGGAACGTCCACAACAGTGGTACGCGTCGGGGTGGCCCAGTGAGTTGCAGTAACCGTGGTAGCCGGCTTGGTCACTACGACCGGGGTGTCGCTGATCGTCTCAGTGACAGTGGTCGGCTCGCCCTCAACGGTGGAGGTAACAAACTTCGGAGCCGGGGTCTCGGTAACCATGTTAGTGACGGTCTCGCCGCCCACGACCTCGGTCGTCGTCCTGACAACCGGATCGGCCTTTTCAGTCTCGGTGACCGTTTTGCGCGGACGGGTGGTACGAACCGTCGTGTACGCGGTCGGGAACTCCTTGCGCTCCGTCACCGTCACCTCAGGGTGGGTGTAGGTGGCGGTTACCGTACGCGGGCTCTCCGTGACCGTCTCGGTGGTCTTGGTCGCCGGCAGCGTCTCGATTGTGGTTACGGTCGTCGGATCCTGCGGGATCGTCGTCGTTTCCTCGATGGTTTCCTTCACCGGTGGCGGTTTCGGGCCCGGCAGGCCCGGCTGCACGATCGTGATGATGCGCTGGAAGGTCCAGTGCTTCTTCGGGTTCAGGTTGAGGTTGTAGCTCTTCGGAACCAGAACGGTGACGTACTCACCCTCGGTGTAGTTTTCCTCAATCGTCTTGAAGTTCGCGTTCTTCACCAGCACGTAGTTCGGAGTGCCGTCGCCTTGAACGTCCTGACGCTTCCAGATGATGTCGAAGCCGGTCAGGGAGGAGAAGAGGTACTTGTTCAGGCGGTTCTCGTGGAAGTAGCCACGGATCTCGTTAAGCGAGCCGAGGTTGTTCGAGAGCAGTGCCTGGAGGATGCGGTTCTTCGTCTGAATCTGGTACACGAGGTTCGAAGACGGGCGCTTCTGGTACTCCTCGTAGTCCTTGATCAAGGACTTGGTGACGTTGATCGCGGCGAGGCGCACGTCGTCGTTAATGCCCAGACCATCGCCGAAACGGCCGGAGGCGCCTGTGAGCTTACGGACCTCGTAGCCACCGATCTCATTGTTCCAAGGGTTGTCGATACCCCAGTCGATGCACCAACCCGACGCAACCTCGTTCGGCAGAACGAACGTGTTGACGTCGAACGGCTGGTTACGGAGGTCTTTGTAACCATCAGAGTAGAACTGGCGCAGTTCCTGCTCGCTGAGCGACTGGTAAGCACCGACGATCTGCGCGCTGGAACCGGTGTAGGTAAGTGCCAACGCGTCAGGCGCAACACTCACTGCGGTACCGGCAATCAGGGTGCTCGAAATGAGCGCAGCCATAGCGCGCTTCTTCAGATGTGCGTTCTTCAACGGCTTCATTCCTTACAACTCGGAGGAGATATTCGAAGCCGCCTTGAGATCACCTGAACACGGATCTCCAAACTGATAACTACATATTTAAGCGCAATATCGGCTTGGAGAATAGTCCGAAACCCCCTACAGAAAGCCAAAACGCCAGATCAACACCAAAAACTTAGAAACCTGACCCTCTGAACTGGACGTTTAGACAGTACTCAGGAAGAAAACTACAAGGTGATTTTCACCACAATCCGAGCAATTGTTCAACAAATCCTAAAACAACGCCGAAAGCCCGAAGCCGACTTGGCTTCGGGCTTTCAGGGATCAGAACGATTTACTTCTTGGATTCGTCCTTCTTGTCCTTTGCACCAGCTTCCTCGGACGGTTTTTCAGCCTTGTCCTTGGAGCTCTTGCCGGAGGAACCGTGCATCATCCAATCCTGACCGGTCGCCTCACCGATCTTGTAGGACGAGGTCATCTCCTCCTGGCCGCAGGCACGCAGCACACCGTCGATCAGGAACAGACCGAGCGTGATTGCACCGAGGGAACCAGCGGCGAGGCTCAGCATCTCCGGGTTGGCAACGTTGAACGCACCCTGGAGACCGGCAGCGCGGCGAGAACGGTCATCGTCGTGGATGCCCAGACCGCGCTGGATCTGGTCATTTGCCTGACGGATAGCGTCGTTCACCTGAGCGGACAGACCCTCCAGACCCGGGATGCGGACCTGGGAAAGGATGCCCAGCGGGATAGCCAGCAGCAGCGGTGCAGACAGGCCGATGATGGAGGCAATGCACTTGCCGTCGATCTCAGAGGAGCCCTTCTCGGTCTTGTTGCCCTGGAGGTCAACACCAAGGTCGATCTCGACGTAGTCTTCCTGCTTGTCGCTGCGGACGCCGTTCTCAATCGGAACGACGACGAGCTTGCCGCCAGGAACCTTGCCAGCGTCAACCTCGAGGTGGCCGCCCTTGTCCACAACCTTGTCGTTCGGGACGATGGTGCAGCTGCCGTCGCCGGTGCAGATGTTGATCTCAACGTTGTTCGAGCCACCCTCGAAGTCAACGATGTAGCTGCCGTCCTTGCCCGGGTTCGGCTTGATCGACGGACGCGGCTTCGGAAGCTCGCCTTCCGAGGTGTCCGGGATGACAGCGTCGACAACGCGGACGAGGTTGCCTTCCGGATCGCGGATCTCGATCTGTGCCAGACCACGCTTGCCAGGCTTTGCCTCGATGGCGAGCTTGCCCGGCTCTGGCTCGGTGACCGTCACCAGATCCTTGCCGTGAACAACCTTGTAGGTGTACTTCTCGCCGAAGTCGACGGAGTCCTTGATGTTCTTGTACAGAACTGTGCGGAACTCCTCGAAGTTCAGCTGCTTGCCCTCCGGGAGGACCTCGATGTTGTAGCGGCGGACCACAACATCACCGCGGCGCTCGATGACCTTCACGGTCTTGCCGATGGACTCCGGGCCCTTCGGCACGAGGATCCACTTGCCGTCTTCCTCGACGACCTTGACCCACTCTGCACCCTCGATGATCTCGATCGGGTTGTTGTTGATGCGGGTGATGGTGAAGCGACCGTCAACGCTGAGTTTGTAGTCGTCGGAAGACGCAGTGTTGCCACCATTCTTGCCCGGAACAACCGTGTAGGTGTAGCGCTCAACGACGGTCTCGCCAGACCTGACCTCAACGGTGGCGGTGCCGGTCTTACCGTCCTTCGGCTTGACCTGCAAGGTGTCGCCCTCACGCTTGACGTCGATGACATCCTCACCCTTGACCTTGTAGGTGAACTCCGAGGAGTTCATGGTGATCGAGGACTCGGACTTCGGCGTGAGCTCGAACTTCTCCTCACGCGCACCCTGCGGGGTCACGTTGAAGATGTAGCGCTGGTACGCGATACCGCGGGAGTTAAGGACCTCAACGACAACTTCGCCGTTGGCACCGTCGACGAACTCCAGGGAGTACTGATTGATGTCGTCGCCATTGAGCGGATCCTTGCCCTTGGTGACCTTGATGTCGCCGCCATCGAGCAGCTCATTGCCCTTGGTGACCTTGAGGTTGTCGCCCGTGATACCGACGGTTGCGCCGGACTTGACGTTCTTGCGCACCTCATCGATCTCGCTCGGGGTGACATTGATGGTGTACTCGACGAGCTCGTCATCACCGAACTTCTCGACGATGACGATCTTGTCGTCCGTGCCCAACTTCGGCATGACCTTCCAGTTGCCGTTCTCATCGATTTCCTTCTCGAAGAGACCCTCGCCTTGCCTGACCTCAAACTCGTTACGCGGGGTGCCGCGCTTAAGGGTGACGGTGTTGCGGTCCAGAACATCCTGGGTGACCTTGGCGGGCGGGTACTTGTTGTCACTCTTCACCTTGGCGACGATGGTGTAGGTACCAATCAGGACGCGACCGTTGTCGGTCTCCTTGTACACGTTGAAGACCAGGGTGCCGTTGGTGACGTTTTTGACCTTCCACGGGTCCTGCTCGTCCCACTCCCACTCACCGGACTGGGAGACGATCTCCTTG
>NZ_KV825933.1:104180-113574 GCF_001835805.1 Corynebacterium sp. HMSC034B08
TGGGAGACGATCTCCTTGGTCAGATCGGTGTTGTCAGTGTCGTAATCGATCGTGACGGTCTTTCCCTCCTCAATGAGGCGGGAGACGTTGTCCACGGAAACGTTCGTACCGTTCTCGATCTTCAGGTTGAAGGTGTGGGTCTTGCCGTCCTTGTCAACGGCCTTGATCACAACATCGCCGGTTGCGTCCTTCTTCGGGGTGACAACCCAGAAGTCGCCGCGCTTCTCGATCTTCTCAATCTTGTCAGCGCCCTCAACGATCTCCGGCTTCTGCTCCACATCCTTGACCTCGAGGATGTAGGAGTTCAGGTTACCGATGACGCGGGTGTAGGTGGAACCACCAGTGGTGGTGTCGATCAGGAAGATGTAGTTGTTCTCAGCGCCGGTCGGCTTGCCGTTGACCTTCTCAAAGACAGAGACCTTGACCTTGATCTCGCCCTGCTCCAGGCCATCAACAACCTTCAGCTTGTACTGGTTGGAGGAACCCTCAACCTTCACCAGCTCGCCCGGGCCGTCAACCTTGTAGTCCCAGCCAGCCGGGACGGTGATGGTCTGGTCGATGTTGGAGACACCCACGTTGAAGAAGTGGTTGTTCACGGTGACGTCGTTGACGGTGACCTTCTCGGTCTTCTCGTTGACGATGTTGACCGTGTACTCGTGGCGGTTGCCTTCGCTGTCGGTAATGACGAAGCGAACGGTGCCCTTGCCCTCACGCTTCGGCACGATCTCGATGACGTACTTGCCGTTGCGCTCAACCTTGCGGATATCAACGAGGCCGTTGGAGTCGTCGATAATCTCGAGCTTCCAGTCACCGAGCTTGTCAACGTCGATGATCTGCGTCTTGTCGGTGCCCTCGAAAGCGAAGGCGTAGGTGAAGTGGCGGGTGTAGCGCTCAACAGTGGAGGTGCGCTCAACCGTCTTGTAGTTCTTGTTCACCACGGTGGTCTCAACAACCTTGGTGGACGGCGCAGCGGTCACCGTCTGCGTCTCGGTGCGCGGGGCACCGCTCCGCTTCACGGTCTCGACGACGGTAGTGGCCGGCTTGGTGACGGTCACCGTCTCGGTTGCACCCTCGACGGTGTCAGTTGCGCGGGCCGTGGTGGTCTCGGTGACAGTCACCGGCTCAACCTGCTCAACGGTGACGGTCTTCTGCGGAGCGGTCACCGTCTCGGTTTCGACCTTGGTCGGCAGCGTGGTCTTCGCGGTTGCGGTGACCACATCCGGACGACGGGTGGAGGTAACCGTGAGCTCCTCCGGCGTCTCAGTCACGGTCTTCTCGACGATCGGCTGGATGTACTGCGTCTCCGTTGTAGTACCGGCCACCGTCTTGGTCGTGGTCGCATTACCCGGACGAACAGTCTTGGTCTTGGTCTCGGTGACGGTCGGCTGCACCGTCTTGGTCACGGTCTTCGTCTCCTGCGGAGAAACGGTCTTGGTAACCGTCTCGCGGATCACGTCCGGCTTGTAGTTGTCCAGACCCGGCTGCGCGACGATGAGGATGCGCTGCTTCGTCGGGTCGCGGAGAACATCCTGGTAGATGTTGTAGTTCAGCGGGACGAGGACGGTGACGTACTCGCCCTCGTTCACCTTCAGCGAGTTGAACTTCTTGGTGTTCTTCGCCAGGTAGAAATCCGACTGACCCACCGTCGCGGTGGCGGTGCGGCGGATGCTGAAGCCGGTCCAGCTCTCAAACTCTGCGGCGGTCAGCTTCGGCGGGTTGTTGGACCAGCCGAAACCATACGCAGCCCAGCGCGGCTTAATGTCGCCAGTAATGTAACCACGGATCTGGTCGAGCACGTCCTGGTTGTTCGACACCAGTGCCTGCATGGCCAGGGCCTTCTTACGGACCTCTTCGTGGCGGCCAGCGTAGTAATCATCCAGCATCAACTTGGTCAGGCTGATCGAAGCCTTCTCAATGTCCGGGTGGATATCAAAGCTGCCGCCCGAAACAAGGTTGAAGCCGTAAAGACCGGAAACACCGTCGAGCTTGCGGACCTCGTACTGGGTATCCAGGCTCGGACCCGGCAGCGCAGCGTCGATGCACCAGCCCGGACCGTACTGGGTCTGGAGCATGTCCATACGGCCCTTGAGCTTGGCACCCTTGTTGTACTGCAGTGCAGCCTTGTTAGCGTCGCTCGGCAGCGCGGAGTATTCGCTAGTTACTCGCTCGTCAGCGTCAGCGGTCGGAGCTACGACCGTTACGCCACCAAAAGCCACCGTGGCGGAAACCAGGGTGGCCAGGACGCGCTTCTTCAGATGTGCGTTCTTCAACGGCTTCATTCCTTACAACTCGGAGGAGATATTCGAAGCAGCCTTGAGATCACCTGAACACGGATCTCCAAACTGATAACTACATATTTAAGCGCAATATCGGCTTGGAGAATAGTCCGAAACCCCCTACAGAAAGCCAAAACGCCAGATCAACACCAAAAACTTAGAAACCTGACCCTCTGAACTGGACGTTTAGACAGTACTCAGGAAGAAAACTACAAGGTGATTTTCACCACAATCCGAGCAATTGTTCAACAAATCCCATTTCAGGCGCTGAGAGGGCCTGGGCTTTTGTCGCCGCGCAGGCGCTTCAGCACATTTTCAGCGGAAATCAAGCACATCGGCACGCCCACCCCAGGAACGGTCGTGGCTCCGGCGTAGTACAGCGCTCCCAGCTTCTTCGAAGCATTCGCGCCGCGCAAAAACGCCGACTGCTTCAGCGTGTGCGCCGGCCCGATCGCCCCACCCGACCACGCGTGGTAGCGGTCGCGGAAGTCTGCAGGACCGAGTGTTTGCTTAACGACGACCCTCTCGCCCAGGCCCTCAACCCCACACCACTTCTCGATCTGTGCAATGGCAGCGTTGGCAATCAGGTCCACCTGCGGGGAGGCCCCATCGCGGTACATGTTGCCGTGGCCGATCGTCTCCTCAGCGGCGACGGGCACGAGTACGAACAGGTTCTCGTCGCCTTCGGGCGCCACGCCGGGGTCGGTCGCGCTCGGCTTGGACACGTAGATCGACTGCGACGCCCCCAACGGCCGCGCCGCCGGTTTGCCCTCGAAGACGGTGGCGAAGTCATCGTCCCAGTCCTCGCTGAACAACAGGTTATGGTGGGCCAACTCGGGGATCTCACCCTTCACGCCCAGCATGACCAGCACGGTGCCCAGGCCCGGATCGCGGCGGGAGAACCACCCCTCGTCGTAAGTGCGCAGCTTCGGCGGGAGCAGCCGGGTTTCGGTGTGGTGCAGGTCGGCACACGAGATTGTGAGGTCGGCGGGGATGAGTGTATCGTCGATAAGCGAAATGCCCGTGGCGCGCCCACCGCTGTACGTGATGGAAGCGACGTCCGCGTTGAAGCGGAACTTCACGCCCTGCTCGAGCGCCAGCTCGTAGAGCGCATCCATCACCGCCGCGAACCCACCCTGCGGATACAGCACGCCCTGGGTGAGGTCCGTGTGGCTCATCAGGTGGTACATCGACGGCGTGCGCGCGGGATGCGACGACAAAAACACCGCAGGGTACGTCAGCATCTGGCGCAGGCGCGTGTCCTTGAACTGGCCTGCGACGAAGCGATCCAGCGGCTCGACCAGGTAGCGCAGCAACTTGCCGTACTGGCCGCGGATCTTGGCAAAGGGCTTCAGCGTGGAAAAGGTGGTGTAGAGGAAGTAGCGCAGCGCCAAGTCGTAAGTTTCGGCGGCGCGGTCGAGGTAACTGGCCAGTTGGGCGCCGGCGCCGGGCTCGATGCTGTTGAAAAGCCGGATCGCGTTGTCGCGGCCCGACTCCACGTCGATCGGGTCGTGGTTCTCGGGGAAGAGCCGGTATGCGGGCGTGAGCGGCTTGAGATCCAGCACGTCCTCGGTGCGCTTGCCAAAGAGTGCGAAGAAGTGGTCAAAGGCGTCCGGCATGAGGTACCAGCTCGGGCCGGTGTCGAAACGGAAACCTTGGACGGTTTCGTTGCCGGCGCGGCCGCCATGCGAGCCGAGGCGCTCGACCACCGTGACCTCGTAACCCTCCCGCGCCAGCAGCGCCGAGGTAGCCAAACCGGCAGCACCCGCGCCGATCACCACCGCAGTTGTCATAGCCCTGTCCTCGCAATCGCCTTCGCCGTCAGCGCAACCTTGCGGCGCTGCGGCACACTGATGCGCTGCTGGGTCAACTGCGCGGCCGGGGTGCGCTCCGCGATCTCCGTGAGTTCACGAAACAGCGCCTCCGCGGCCGCCACTCCCCCACGCACCCCGCGGGGCAGCAACGGGATCGTCTCTAAGGCCTGGTCAAGTTCGGTGTGGATGGTGGTGGTGATGGCGTGCTTGGTGTCGTCGTCAAGCATGCGCCCAAAGTACGCCCGCCCGAGACTGTCCTGATCCTCCCCGAAATCGCGCAGGAAGTTGATGCGCTGGAACGCCGCACCAAGCGCGCGGGCGCCACGCTGAAGTTTCTCGGGATGGGGTGTCTGGCGCTCTGGGAAGAAAATGTCCAAACACATCAAGCCAATCACCTCGGCCGACCCATATATATAGGTCTCCAACTCCGCCGGGGAAAAAGCGTGCGGGTTGAGGTCCGCGCGCATCGACGCGAAAAACGCCTCGAGGTGCTCCGCGTTGAGGCGACAACGCCGATACGTATTCGCCCACGCGTGCAACACCGGATCCGTGTGAAAGCGCTGGTTAGGGGCCTGGAGGACCTGCTCCTCGTAGGCGTTAAGCAGGGTCTCGGGGTCTGCGTTGGCCTGCTGCGCGGCACCGTCGACGATCTCATCTGCGATACGCACCACCGCGTAGAAATTACGAATATCGCGCCGCACCCCCGGTGCCAACACCTTCGTAGCCAACGAAAAACTCGTCGAATACTGCGCAATCACCTGAGCAGCCGCACGATCCGCCATCGTGTCGTAACGGGAAAGGTAAGAGTTCACGCAGGCGCTTTCTATTTGCAGACTTTTCCGGGAGCTTACCGCGCAGCAACCGCTGCCTGGGCCCCTGGTGACCACCAACGCCAAAGGCCAGGTCCCCGGGAGGACCTGGCCTTTGTGTTCCTGTGGAGCATAGGAGGACTGAATATATTCCCCCTTTCGGGGCTGGTCACGCTATGTTTTGCCGAATTTTCCGGTTAGGCATTCCCTTAACTTTCCCCTAACGCGAGAATTCCCCCAAGCCTTCCCCTTGCCGAACTCGGCACAGTTGGCCGCTGCCTGAACCGTGGGAAGTGTGCCCCGCGTAGGTTGTCTACAGCGGACACGTTAGCACTACAGCGGTCGCATGGGGTTGCATTAGGACTTTCAAAAGCGTATGCTGACCCACGTGGCAGAAATCTGCCAATAGCCAATCAAGGCCCGGACTGGAAAACACCAGTTCAGGGCCTTTTTTCATGCCCAAAAATTCGGGCGCGAGTAAGCCACCGGCTCGCAAACACGACATGCCCACAACGGGCTAACCCCTCCACGGAGAGAAAACACCATGTCGAAAGCGACACTGCGGACGTACCGCACGATCAAGCAGGAAGCCGAGCGCACGGGGCTATCAGAGCGCACCCTGCGCCGCTATATCGCAACAGGACGGCTACGGGCCTACAAAGCAGGCAAGACACTGCGCATCGACCCCGCCGACACCGACCAAATTTTTACCGCCACGGACAACTGGGACTAACCAATGACTACAACGACGAAGCCCCCGGCAAACACCGAGGGCCACAAGCAAAATCAAGTTACCACGACGCGCGCATTCGCGGACAGCACCGCGACTGGCCTGCTCATGGCCGCGCTGACCTCAAACACCGCCGCCGACATACTCAACCTCGATCAGGGGCTTCTCGCCGGTGACTGGCCAACGAAACAACACCACTCAATTTGGCAAGCGATTGTGTCCCAGGCCCAAAAGCTCGCCAACGACGGACATGCGGACACCGTAGTAAGCGCCGAGCTGGTTTACACCGAACTGCGCCGCAAGGGACTGCTCGACTTCCACGTTCAGGGCCTTCTAAGCGACGCGCTCGGCACTGTGCGCGGTGGGCACCGCCTGCCCCCGACAGCCGCCGCCGAATACGCCCATGCACTAAAGCGGCAACGACTGGCCACCGTGTGCGCTATTGCGCGCGATATGTTCGCCGCCGCCGCTAGCGGGTCAGACCAGGACGTGCGCCGTGCGCTCGCATACGTAGAAAACCTACGTGCCAAAGCCGTAAGAGCGGGGGTGGACCTCAATGCGCCCTACTTCACCTAGACGGCAGGAAAATCTGCCCAACCCGTCACGACCGCGTGGCGGGTTTTCTTATGCCCAATTGCAGGCACAGCAGATCACCGCCGCAGCCGCGACCAGGGCAAACCAAGCCCGGCGCGAACGTGTCGCGGAAATGGCCAACGGGCAACGACCCGCCTTCGACCATGCGGCATTTACAGCCCGGAAGCACCAGGAGCACCGCCGCCGCGAAGCAGCCGCCCGCCTGCCGTGGTGACTAACAGCAACAAGATAACTAGCACCCGCCAAAACCAGGCGGAGGAAGGCAAGACAATGACAATCAACCCGACACCGTGGCCGCACCACGCACGCCCTTTAGACACCGCGCAACGGTTGATCGAAGAAGTGTTTAGCGACCAATTGGGCCAACCCACTCTTGGCTGGTGGCGTGAATCGTGGTGGCGCTATTCGGGCACGCATTGGCAGGAAACCCCCGAGGAACTGGACGTGCGCGAACATATCTGGCGCGCACTACAGGGCGCAACGATGGAGCAGGGCAACGGCATAGAGCCGATACCGTGGAACCCAACAACGGCCCGCGTATCCAACCTGATCGAACCGCTACGCATCGCAAGTCTCCGGCTCGGCGCGCAACCCATACCAACGTGGCTACCGCGCTACGACGACGACCCGGACCCGCGCCGGGTGGTACCGCTGCGAAACGGGCTGTTTGCCCTGGATACCGGCGAACTACTGCCACACACACCGCGCTACGTACAAACGTGGTCACTGCCGTTCGATTACGACCAAAACGCGGACTGCCCTATCTGGCTGGAATTCCTGGCCGACACCTTCGCGCACGATCCACGCGGCCAGCAAGCCCTACAGGAATTCGCTGGCTACCTCATTAGTGGCCAAACCCACCTGCACAAAGCGCTAATGCTGTTAGGACCCAAGCGTGGCGGCAAGGGCACAATATCGCGGGTACTACAGCGTCTACAGGGCACCGACAACACGGTGGGCACGTCCTTTTCGGACCTATCGAACGACTTTGGTTTAGCCGAGCTAATCGGAAAGCCCCTAGCCGTAATCGAGGACGCGCGAGGTGCGGATAACCCACGCAAGAGCAACCGCGCGCTGGAACGCCTTTTGAACGTGATAGGCGAAGATAGGGTAAGCGCGAACCGCAAGAATCGCCCCTATTGGGATGGAAAACTGCCAACTCGGTTTGTACTGGTATCCAATGAGACACCACGGTTTAACGACCCTTCCGGCGCGATTACCAGCCGTTTCGTGGCAATCAAGCTAAATCACACGGTGCCCGACAGTAAGCGCGACCCAGGCTTAGGGGTCAAACTCGCAACCGAACTGCCCGGCATCTTCGCATGGGCGTTGGAAGGTCTACGCCGCTTAGAAGAAGAGGGCCAGTTCACCACCCCGGATACCCAGAGCGACGTACTGGAAGTCATGGAAGCGTTGGCATCGCCGCTGGCGGAATTCTTTGAGGAAACCAGCTACCGCATCACCAACAATCACGCCAACTACGTCGAAGCCACCCGCCTATTCCAGGACTACCGCAAGCACACCGCCGAGAATGGCGGCACGCCCGCATCTCGCAACGTGTTTTTACAACGGCTACTCGATCACTACCCCGGAGTGACGCAGAAAAATACCAAGGCGGACGGGGTGAGAAAGACGAGATGGATATTCGGCGTGACTGACCAAGCCTAAAAACCGTGTTCCCCTTGTTCCTGACTGTTTCCGCAGGTCAGAGGGCATAAACCAGGAACAAGACCATGTTCCCCCGTGTTCCCCATGTTCCAACCGCCCGGCCCCAGGAACAAACCGGAACACGCAGGAACAAGAAAATGTTCCGGAAAAACCTGCCCTGACCTGCAAGAACAGCCAGGAACACACGGAACACGCAAAATTCAGCCCCACACCACAGAAAAGGAACCCACAGTGGCCAACAAAACCGTAAAAGCCCAATTACACACACCGGACAGACACAAGTTCGTGAACCTGCCCGTCCGAATCGACAGCGACCGCTTTATCACGGTCCGTATCGGCAACAGCGGGCAAACCGTCTCGCTCAAACCAGACGAAGCACGGAAACTTGCCGATACATTGCACGACAGAGTAGACCGCATTGACCTGCAAAACCGACACAAAGGAAAGTAGATATGCCAACCAACCGAATCACCGACGACCAAAAGGCCCGCATCGAAGAATTACGCAAGGACGGCTGGACCCTGCGCGAAATCTCCCACGAAACGGGCGTAAGCGTGGCCACGTGCTCCCGCCACCTGAACCGCCGGGGAATCGTGGGAGACACCAGCCGCACCGTAGAAGCCGCCCGCGCAAGGTTCGAAGCCGCGCAAACAGCCCGCTACGACTTAATCTGTGACTTATTCGACGACCTCGAAAACCTACGGACCAGGCTCAACGAGCCGTACGACGAATGGCTCAACAGCCCAGACGGCCCCATAAAAGTAACCCTGCCCGAGCCACCGCTAAGCGAATGCGCCCGAATAACGGAGGTCATGCGCCGGACCGTCGCCGAAATCAGCCGCCTAGAAGCCGAATTCCTAGAAAACAACGAACTGGATAGCGCCAAGAGCTTTCTACAAAACCTACAGGCCAGCCTTGAAGCCGCCGTCGCCCTCGCTGGACCAGACAACGACCCGCTCAACTACGACAGCGACTACAGCGTCGAAACAGACCCGGAGCAGCAGGTAAAATGATGCTCGTGACCGTGTTCGACGACTACCTGGCAGGCAAGGCAACAGCCGAGCAGGTCAAGGCCGAAGTGGCGCGCCAGCGGCAAGGAATGGCCAAGCCGCAGGCACCGTACAACCAACCTGACCTATCGGATCAAAAGTGGACCCCGCCGTCCATCTTTGAGCAAGTCACCATTGCGCAAGCAACCGGCCAGATCAGCCGAGAAGAAGCGGACCACCTACTCGCCTAACAGGAACGGGAAAAGGGGCCACCGGCAATCGCCAGCGGCCCCTACAGCAAGCGCGGGCTATACGAACGCGCTGCCGTTCAACTGCAACGGTTCAGGCGTGCCGGGCACGTCCACGAGCGCCGCAGCATCGCCTTCCCATCGGTACGCGGAACGCAGCGCGTACCGCTCGCAAAGGCGCGTGAGTTCAGCAAGACCGAGCGCACCGCCAACCCGGCGCGCGAACGCGCGCGGATCGGTAGCAGACGGGGCAACGCCCGAGTGGT
>NZ_KV825933.1:113674-183977 GCF_001835805.1 Corynebacterium sp. HMSC034B08
GCAACGCCCGAGTGGTCCAGTAGGTCCACGGCCAAATCAACCACGCGGTATGCGCTCGATGCATCACCAGTTAGGCGCTCGACCATTGCGCGCAGACCCGCGACGAGTTCAACCCAAGCCGCGTGAGACAGCCCCGTGGAATCGGTTAGAGCGTCAGCGGGTACGTAGTCGCCGCCTTCCAGTTCGCCCGGCGCGGGCAACGGCACATAGTCAGCAGCGGCACTGTTCAGGTACGCGGGAAGCACGCCGTCAAGCACCACACCGTCGGGCAAATGCCCAAGCATGAACTCTGCCGACACCACGCGGTTATCGGCATCTACAAGCCGCCACACGTCGCCCGCCAACCGGTCCATGTCGTACTTGGTGGCGTACACACCCCGGCGCGCCATAGCCTGCGAAAACAGGTCTAGATAGGCCGGATCGGTAGCAGAAGTGAAACGTAGTTCAGCCATTACAAAATCTCCTCATACAGTTCATCGTTCGCCACGGTGAGCGGCGCTAGGCCGTCAAGGTCACCGTCCGTGCCAAGCACCCGCGCGCGGGCATCGGTGAGCAATTCGTTCCCGAGAATGAACCATTTGGCCCCCACTTGGATCGCGGGAAGTTCAGCTTCACGGCATAACCGTTGGATCGTACGTGGGTGCGAATCGGTCGCCGCCGCGAACTCCTTCACCGGAATCAATTCCCCCAGCGCGGGTAACTCTGCCACGTTAAACAACCTCCAAAGTCACCGTGACGAAATACTTACAGGTGTAACCCTATCGCAGATTTGAACGAATCGGAATAGACGCGCACAAAATCGCGCCTAACGCTTAGCGGCTATGGAACTGCAACGTTCCGCACCCTCCTACGCGCGCGCAAGACTGGCCCGCGTTGCGGGGCCTTCCGTTGCGGCGTTAGCGGTTGAGACTGCGGTCCACTTGGGCCATGAGGTCCGTAGTTCGTTCGGGCCTGGCCTTCATGTAGACGTTGAGGATCGTTTGCACGTCCTCCTGGCCGAGTAGAGCGCCTATCTCCTTTAGGTGCGCGCCCTGTTCAGCCAAGCGGGTAATAAGCCAGTTTCGCCCACAGTGCGGGTCTATCGCTGTTGTTACGCCCGCTTCTGTTTCTGCCTTGTTGAGCAGGCTTCGAAACGTCGTATCCATGAGCGGCTGACCTTTGCCGTTCGGCGTGTAGAGCACTAGCGGCTTGTCGCTTACCTTGTTGCGGCTTGCCTTGTCCGCGTTGGGCGGCGCGAGCACGGGAACGGGCGTGGCCTTGGCTGGCAGGTGCTTTGCGTTGTGGTTGAGGAATAGCGGCACGTCGGTTGCCATGATCGGCACTGTTCGATAGCCCGCCTTCGTCTTGGGCGGCTGTACCAGCATGTACGTAGGTTTACCGTCGGCGGCGGCGATGCGCTGCGCGTTCTGTTCAACCTGCACGGTGACTTTAGGCATGAACGGTGCTGGTGTTGGTTCAACAACGACGTGCCGGGTTTCAACTGCCAGTGCTTCGCCGAGCCGTAGACCGTGCCGGAGCACGAGGGAGGTTAGGGCCTTGTATCGCGCGGGCATTGCTTCGATAATCGCGGCAATTTCGGCATCGCTAGGCAGGTACTTCTCTGCGGTAGCCACGGGCTTTCCTGCTTCGGGAATGTCTACCGGGCTTATCGGGATCATCTTGCGGCGTACGGCTTCGGCGCACGCGGCTTTGAGACGTACGTACGCCTGGCGGTTAATCGTCCTGGCATCGGGGTAATTGCGTTGTAGAGCGTCCCACCAGCGGTACACGTCGGACGTTTCCAGCTCGGAGAGGGGAATGTCTTTCAACCGGGTTACGTCCTGGTCCCCGTCGCCGGGTGCAATCGGGTCCGTGATGCGTACCCGCGTAACCCGTCGATAGTTCTGTGCGGTCGAAGGTTTAAGCGGTTGTGTGCGCTGTTCCAGCATGTCGTGGTACTGGTCCAGCCACTCCCCCACGGTGACAGATGCGCGCTTCTTTTCGTCGCGCCGGGCTGCGGGCGGTTTCCATGCTTCCAAGTCGATTAGTCGCTTCTCGGCGGATAGCCAGCCTGCGGCATCTGTTCTGGACGCGAACGAGTGTCCCGGCGTGTGGCGTTTGCCGTCGGGGCCGGTGTACTCGCAGTAGTACCTTTTGCCCTTCTTGGTCAGTTTGCCGAAATCTCGCCTTGTTCTGCGAGCCATTGCATTCCCCTTACGTTCCCTTAGTGGGGTCAATTCGTGTCCGAATGTGACCGCTTGGGTCAAAAGGGTATCACCGTTCCAACCAGCGCAAATACAGAAAAACCGCTGGTCTTTGCTGACCAGCGGTTTTGTTCCTTGTGGAGCATAGGAGAATCGAACTCCTGACATCCTGCTTGCAAAGCAGGTGCTCTACCAACTGAGCTAATGCCCCGTGCCCTTTCGGGCTGTGGGCCTAGCAAGAATCGAACTTGCGACCTCATCGTTATCAGCGATGCGCTCTAACCGACTGAGCTATAGGCCCTGGGAACGAATAGGAATATTACAGAGCACTGCTATAACCGCCAAATCGCCAGGTTGTTGCGGGTATTTATGCTTATCGTCTAGCTCGTTGTGCATTGCTACTAGACGACCCGCCTGCACCCTCCACATATCCCCAGGTGATGTTGGCGGTGGTTTTCAGTATCAGCGTGATCGTCTGGTTCGCCGGAACGGGAGCTAGACGATCAGGGCACAACAACCGCACTCCAACGACACCTCAACGACACCCTCGCGGAACGGGGGCAATTTGCGGGGGTAGGAGGCCTGCACAAATTGGTGAACAATCCGCCCAACCTGGCCTTTTCGCCACTCAGCAGCGCCCCAAGACGGCGCCAAAACCTGTTTTTATACGAGCGTGACAGGCAAAACTCCTGGTGAGGGCCAGATCCCAAGTTGTATACCCATCCGTATGCAAATCAATACATAGTATGCTGCTTCTCCGGATTGTTGAACGAACCGAACCGGAGCGCAAAAGATCGTTCAACAACCCAACGCGACAGCCCTAAAATCAGCTCGGATTGATGAACAATCCGCACGATAAACGGGGTGAAAACGTTGAACAATCCAAAATAAACGTTGAACAATCCGGCCTCGAAAGGGCCGAAAATTCGGCGGGTTTACCAGCGCATACTTGGTGCATAAACTCGAAGGCAGCAAAGGAAATGCGGTGTTTACCGCAAACACCGCAGATAAGTAAGGAGCAGGAAAATGCGCGCAGCACTTCGTACCGGTCTCGCAGCAGCCCTCGCCGCCACCGTCGCCTTCGGTGGAGTTGTTCCGGCTAAGGCTGCAGAGCCTGCTGACGTTGTCGTCGATAATCAAGCGATCTCCGCGGAGCTCATCGACTCCGACGGCGACGGCATCCCCGACCTCTGGGAGCGCAACGGCGTTGTCCTCGAGGACGGCACCGTGCTTAACCTGCCTGCTTACGGTGCGGACCCGAGCCGCCCGGACCTGTTCCTCCAGCTCAACTGGATGGAGTCCGAGTACAAGACCCTCGGCTGCGACGTCGAGCCCTCCGAGGCTTGTGCCAACGCCAACACCAGGGAATACGGCGTGAAGGCCGAGTCCCTGCAGGAGATGGTTGATCTTTTCGACGACCACGGCATCAACCTCCACGTCGACGCCGGCGAAACCTTCAACAACATCCCCGGCTACGAGGCTCGCGGCGGTGAGACCCTGAAGTACGTCAAGAACTACTTCGAGAACGAAAGCCAGGGTTCGAAGCTGCTGAACAACATCGACGAGATGCTCGGTGAGCGCCAGAACATCTTCCGCATCGGTGTTATCGGCGACCAGATCGACGCCTACAACCTGTCGTCCGGTGCCTCGCTGGTCAACGACACCTCGTTCTTCGTGGCTAACCACCGCTTCATGAACTCGGAAGAGATGCTGCGCAACACCATCCTGCACGAGCTAGGCCACACCCTCGGCCTGCGCCACCAGGGTGCGCACGCGGTGGTCAAGGACATCCAGGGCATGCGTCTGGATACCTCGGCCTACAAGTCGGTGATGAACTACGACTACCAGTTCGACTACTTCAACTACTCGGAGAAGCCGTACCTGCTCGACACCCCGTTCGGTGTGCGCGAGGTTCCGGCGGACTGGGAAGCACTGGCCATCAACGCTTGGCGCATCGGTGCCCGTGGTGTTGCCTCGGCTCCGTCGCAGGAAGGGGCAGTTAACGACCCGGCTCCGAAGGAGCAGCCTGAGGAGGAGCAGCCGGCAGAGCAGCCCGCACCTGAGGCCGAGAAGCCCGCTGAGAACCAGCCGGAAAAGCCCGCCGAGAAGCCAGCCGAGCACGAGCAGCAGGCTGAGCAGAAGGACAAGCCGGCTCCGGTTGTTGAGAAGGACGTCAACGTCGCGGCGATCGTCGCCCCGATCGTGGCAATCCTGGCCTTGATCGGCATCGGCTTCGCGGTGATGAACATGATGCCGGGCCTGGGGTTCTAACCCAGCACAAGCCAGCACAGAAAAGACTTAACGCGCCCCGGGAGGTACGACCCGGGGCGCGTTTGGTGTCGTCGATAAGCGCTATTTTGCCCTGTTAGACATGGTGTAGCGCACACCACCGACGAGGTCCGCGACGGCGTTGTACATGATCGCGGTCAGCGGCGCCATGATGGACATGAACACCACACCGGCCAGGCCGAACAGGGCCGCAGCCATCATGGCGAGTTTCATGTCCACCACTTGGTCGCCGCCCACGCCGCCGATGAGCGAGTTGATGGACTCGACCACCCCGGCGCGGTCCAGCGCGAGGTACACCAGCACTGCGGCGAGCATCCAGGCGATGAACCCGAACAAGGCAAGCAGCGTCGCAACCTTAAAGACGGATCCGGCGCTGACGTTCCGGATTGTCACTTTGCGAGCGGCCATGGGCTACTCCTTCGCATCGTCGAGGGTCTTCTGGCCGGTTGCCACGGCAGTGGCTTCCTCTTCGCCCTCGTCTTCGACGTTGCGGTCGATGGCGAGCAGCTCGACACCGTCGTTGAGGTCCACGAGGCGCACGCCCATGGTTGCGCGTGACGACGGGCGGATCTGGTTGACCTCAGTACGGATCACGCCACCCGCGGAGGTGATGGCGAAGATCTGGTCCTCCTCGGTCACGGCCAGGGCGCCGATGAGCTTGCCGCGCTTCGGGGTGTACTTGAAGGTCATCACACCCATGCCGCCGCGGCCCTGGGTGTTGTACTCCTCGATGGCGGTGCGCTTGCCGTAGCCGCCGGAGGTGGCCACGAGCAGGAACTGGCCGTCTTGGACGACGGTCATGGCGAGCAGTTGGTCGTCGCCACGGAAGCGCATGCCCTTCACGCCGGCGGTTGCGCGGCCCATCGGGCGCAGCTGCTCGTCGTCGGCGGAGAAGCGGATCGCCTGGCCCTGTTCGGAGACGAGCAGGATGTCGTCGTCCTCACCAACGAGGGACGCGCCGATGAGGGCGTCGCCTTCGTTGAGGTTCAGGGCGATCAGGCCGGAGGAACGTGCGGATTCGTAGTCGGTCAGGCGCGACTTCTTCACACGACCATCGCGGGTGGCCAGGACCAGGTAGGGGGCGTCCTCGTAGGACTGGATCTGGATGACCTGGGCGATCTTCTCTTCCGGCTGGAACTCCAGCAGGTTAGCCACGTGCTGGCCGCGGGCCGTGCGGCCTGCTTCCGGCAGTTCGTAGGCCTTGAGGCGGTAGACGCGGCCGAAGTTGGTGAAGAACAGGATCCAGTCGTGGGTGGAGCAGATGAAGAAGTTCTTCACCACGTCGTCCTGCTTCAGCTCGGCGCCGCGCACGCCCTTGCCGCCGCGCTTCTGGGACTTGTAGGCATCCACCTTGGTGCGCTTGGCGTAGCCCGTGGAGGTGATCGTGACCACGACGTTTTCGCGGGCGATGAGATCCTCTTCGGTGACGTCGCCGGTTGCGGCAACGATCTGGGTGCGGCGCTCGTCGCCATACTTGTCGACGATCTCACCCAGCTCCTCGCCAACAATCTGACGCTGACGCTCCGGCTTGGCCAAGATGTCCTTGTAGTCGGCGATTTGTTCCTCGATGGCTGCGAGGTCGTCGACAATCTTCTGGCGCTCCAGCGCTGCCAGGCGGCGCAGCTGCATGGCTAGGATTTCGTTGGCCTGGATCTCGTCGACATCGAGAAGCTTCATCAGGCCCTGGCGGGCGTCGTCGACAGTCGGCGAGTTGCGGATCAGGGCAATGACCTCATCCAACGCATCCAGCGCCTTGACCAGACCACGCAGGATGTGGGCGCGCTTCTCGGCCTCGTCCAGGCGGTACTGGGTACGGCGGACGATGACTTCGATCTGGTGCTTGACGTAGTAACGCAGCATCTGATCCAGGCGCAGGGTGCGCGGCACACCGTCGACGATGGACAGCATGTTGGCGGAGAAGTTCGTCTCCAGCTGGGAGTGCTTGTACAGGTTGTTTAGCACCACGCGCGGCACAGCGTCGCGCTTGAGGGTGACCACGATGCGCATGCCCACACGGTCGGAGGACTCGTCCTCGATCTTGGAGATGCCCACCATCTTGCCGTTGGTGACCTGCTCCGCAATATTGTGGATGAAGTTATCCGGGTTGACCTGGTACGGCAGCTCGGTGATCGTGATGACCTGGCGGTTGCCAATCTCCTCGATCTCCGTCACGCCACGCATGCGGATGGAGCCGCGGCCGGTGGTGTAGGCGTCCTTAATACCCTGATCGCCCACGATGAGGCCGGCGGTTGGGAAGTCCGGGCCCTTCACGCGCTCCATGACGGCGTCGAGCGTGGTCTGCTCGTCCGCGTCGTGGTTGTCCAGGATCCACTGGATCGCGGCCGCCAGCTCATTCAGGTTGTGCGGCGGGATGTTGGTGGCCATACCCACGGCGATGCCGTTGGAGCCGTTCATCAGAAGGTTCGGCACACGCGACGGCAGGACGGTCGGCTCCTGGGTCTTGGAGTCGAAGTTCGGGGCGAAGTCCACGGAGTTTTCGCGGATATCGCGGACCATCTCCATGGCGATCGGGGTGAGCTTGCACTCCGTGTAACGCATGGCGGCCGGGCCGTCGTTGCCCGGCGAGCCGAAGTTGCCCTGGCCGTCCACAAGCGGGTAGCGCATCGCCCACGGCTGCGCCATGCGCACCAGGGTGTCGTAGATGGCGCTGTCGCCGTGCGGGTGGTAGTTACTCATGGTCTCACCGACGGCCTTCACGCTCTTGACGTAGGAGCGTTCCGGGCGGAAGCCGGCGTCGTACATCGCGTAGATCACGCGGCGGTGCACGGGCTTCATGCCGTCGCGCACCTCGGGGAGCGCGCGGCCCACGATCACGCTCATGGCGTAATCGATGTAGCTGGTCTGCATCTCCTCGTTGATGTCGATTGGTTGAATGCGGTCCAAGCCGCCAGTGGTGTCATCAGCCATGTGTTTGAGCTTACCGGGCTTCTGCCGCTTCTCACGTTGCGACGAAGGAGCAACGTGGTATCAAAGTGGTATGGCTATGACGCTCCGGTTGACCGCAGACGAAGACAAAGCGCTCGTTTTACTCGCATCCGCATGGGGTTGCTCCAAGCAGGAAGCCGCGCGCCGTGCGGTGGTCTCCTCCGCAACGCGTTTGCTTGACGACGCCACCGTCACCGACCTCGCACGCTCCCTCATCCCCGGCTACACCGCCATGGAATCACGCATCCGGCAGGCCCGCTCGTGATGGGCTTGAGCCGGGGGTTCAGCAGAGGCTTGAGTGCAGAGCAGTTGCTGGACATCGCCGACGAGTACTGCGACTTCCACGGCTGCCACATCACGTCCTTCGGGTTCCTGGCGGCGTGTGCTGCCGTGCCAGGCTCCCGGTTCCACGGCGTGCCGGTCTTCGACTCGGTGGACGCCGCAGCCGAGGCCTTGTCCTCTTCTATTACTGCGCTCGCACCGCTGTCGTCTGGCAACGAAGAATTCGCCGTGGTCGCCGCAGAGGTGTATCGGCGCTGGGCGGGATAAACGGGATAAATCCAAAAACTCGCATTACAGGTGTCTAGGGGTATAGTCGAAAAGTTCTTATAACTTATTGGAGGCAGCCATGAAGTTCAGTCGCACCGCAATTGCGGTCGCCACCACCGCCGCGTTGTTGGGCGGCGGTGTTGCCCTGCCCCACTCCCCCGCAACCGCCGCCACCTCTCAAGCCTTCCTGTCCGGACTCACGTGGCCGGTCAAGCAGGTTACGCCCGGCGGTACCGTGGAGATCGCCCCGCAGGGCTCCATCCCCAGCAACGTGCGCTTCGAGGGTTCCGACGACTACCTGGGCTACCGGTTCAGCACCAACCCACGCACCGGCGTGGTCACCATGCACGTCGCCGAAGACGTGATCCCGAACCAGCGCACCCAGTTCATGATCACCGGCAGCGACGGCGTGCGCGCACGCAGTTTCCCCATCATGATCCACGTCGTCGACACCATCGGCGAGATGGCAAAGAAGTATCCCCTGTCGTACTACCCAGCGTTCACCGTCGAAGACAGCTCCGATGCGGTGCTCTCCGTAGCGCAACTGCAGGGTGACTTCCCCGAAGGCACCCGATTCGAAGTCACCGCTCCCGACCATTTCAAGGTCACCGCAGCCGCCAACGGCGATCTGTCTGTCACGCAGCTCGATCCGGTCAAGCCAGGCTCCAAGAGCGTAGCCAGCGTGAAGGTGGTGTACCCCGACGGCTCGTTCCGCAACGTGCGTGCAGATATCTACGCCTACTCCAAGAAGTCAAGCGAGTCGCTTGGCAGCGGTGCGTCTATCGAGGACTTCTTCAACAACATCTACGACAACGCCTTCACCCCGAAGTGGCACGACAAGACAATGAGCGGCAGCGAGCAAGCCTCCACCGCGTTGGCGGACGCCCTGCCCGAAGGCACCACCTTCAAGGCACGACCCGATCTCAACCCGAGCATCTTCCGCTTTATTGATGTCGATGTTGACGAGGCCAGCGGGGTGGTCGTCGTCAAGCCAAAGCGCCCACTGACAGCACCTTGGACCTTCCAAATCCCAGTCGAGGTCACCACCCCGGACAACCTCGTCGGCATCGGATGGGCAACATTCACCGTCACCGAAGACGGCAAGTGGAACTCCGAAGCCTTCACCGTGAAATACCCCGCCGCGAGCGCCACCACCACGGAAATCGCCACAGCCAAACCGGTCGGCGACTTCCCCAAAGGCACCACGTTTGAGATCAACCAAACGCCCCCGGCCGGCTGGCAGGTGAAGATCGACCGCCACACCGGCGAAATCAACCTGACCCCGCCGCAGCGCACCAGGGCCGGCACCACCGTGACCATGCCGGTAACCGCTCGCTTCCCCGACGGGTCGCGCACGTACCTTGAGACCAACTTCACCTTCACCAAACCCGAGGTGGAACAGGCATCCGTGACCACCGTGCGCTACCCCACCGCAAGACTCCTTCCCGGGGAAAGCGTGACCGTGAAGCCAAACAACTGGCCGGACGGCGCCGTAGTGAGCATCACTAACTTGGTCATCCGTGACCTCACGTTTACGGCCGACACCTCCACGGGTGCCATCACCATCACAGCAGGTAAAAACGCGGACGTTGCGCAAATTGCGGCGAATGTGGTGGTGACCTACAAGGACGGCTCGCAAAACACGGCCCGCCTGCCAATCGCCATCCGCAGCAACACCACGACCGCAACGCAGCCTTCTGATGCGCCTGGTCCTGGTTCGCCCGCACCTGCGCCTGCGCCTGCGCCGAAGCCGGGGACGCCGTCCACCGCCAATCCGGCACCCGCGCCTGCGCCTGCACCGACTCCTGGCGGTACGGACAAGGAGGGGTCCAGCACCGGCGGCATCATCGCCATCGTGCTCGGCGTCCTGGCCCTGCTCGGCGCCGCAGGGTTCGCAGTGACACAGATGGGTTCATTGCCCTTCTAACGATCCCGAGCGCTTAACATGTCTGCCATGAAGAAAATCGCCACCGCCGCCACTGCGATTGCCGTGGCCGCTGCCGTCGTCACCACGGTCGCACCAGCTCACGCCGAACCCGCCGTCACGCAGCTCTCCACCACGAGCTCCGGTGGTTCCTCCAAGCCGAACTACCGTCCGGACTACGACAAGGACCTCGACGTGCCAGAAAAGCGCCCGCTTGAGGGCTCCTACACCGGCTCGGCTCCGATCTCGTTGACCATCGCGTTGGTGACCACGCTGGTTGCCATCCAGGCCATCGTCGATTTCGTGCCGCCAGTGCGCCAAGCTGTCGACGACGTAGCCAAGCAGTTCAACCTCACCCACGTCGCGGGCTCCTCCGAGAGCAACCGAATCTTCCCGGCACAGTTCATCACGTCCCAGGTCACGCAGGCGATTGACCAATTCCAGAAAAATCCTCCGTCGTTTAAGTAACGCCCCGCAACCGCGTATGTTACGGTTGTGAACTGTTGTGGTTGCAGTGACTTATGGGGCTGCGGAGGAAGAACTGCAACCAAATAGACCGCGTCCAGTCCTGGACGCGGTCTTGTCGTTTACCTCCGGTTCTAGCCCCAGTAATAGAAGTTGTACTGACTCAGGTACTCAAGCACAGGGCCGATTGCGGCAGCACCGATTTGGGTAGCATTCACCTTCGGTCCGAAGGACAGGACACCTGCGGCGTAGCGGCCATTCGGCCCCTCAACCCACACTGGGCCGCCGGAATCGCCGTGGTCCGAAATGTTCCGGAACCGGAACACCAGCGGACTTGGAGTATCGATGTAGTAGCCACACGACAAGCCGCTGCGCCAACCTAGACGGCAAAGCTTCGGCTCAGTCCTATCGATTGCCGGCAAACCAGCAACACCCTGCACACGGCCAACACCTGGAACGGTCGGGTCAATCTGCACGTTGGGGTTATCAAGGAAAATGACTGCGAAATCAGCATCGACCCCAATCCGATTCGGCATGCCGGTCGAAGAGATAAACTGCCCCGCATACATGAACTGGTTATTGGCAAGCCGCACAAACGCACGGTCACCTGTTACACCGCAGTGACCGGCGGTCAAGTTGAACACGCGGTTGGTGTTCTGCTGGCGCAGCATCCACCCAAAACTGCACTCACCCTTGGGGCGACCCGCCTGGTCAAACACCGTATATTTCACGCCCGGCGCCACCTTGCCCAAATTGACAAGTCGTTCAAAGCCCTGGGACTGGCGGTACACCTCAGTGTTGCGCATACCCGCCGTCACTCGTGGAGCAGGCTTCTGAGGTTGCTGCGAAGGGTTGGGCCGCTCCCTGTCTGGTTGCGTAATGTTCTGCTGCCCTGGGTTTTCTGAACTTAACTCCCCCGACGCCAGTCCCCCAATAAGTCCGAGAACCGTCAGAATCGCGATGACCATACCTGCGATCTCAGGAAGCCGAGAAGCGATGTCTTTAAAATCAGGCATAACGTTTCCTGTCAATTAGTGCCGAAGATACTGAAGACTATATCCCCGCTCCCTGACCGCTGCTCGTTTTCCCGCAAACACGAATCGTGTCGTACGGCAAGTACACTGCCCACTATGAGTGATCTATCCAAGCTTCTCGACGCCTCCACCCGGTCCAAGCTCGTCGAGGACCTGACCCAACTGACGGAAACCACCGTGGCCAACCAGTCCGGCCTGACCGGCATGGCCCTCAAGTCTGCCATCGCTGCAGGTAAGAAGGCTGATGCAGACGCTGTGAGCAAGGGTCTGAACAAGTTCCTGCCGGACCTCGTCGAGTCGCTGAACCCGCACTGGAACGCCTTCAAGGCAAGCGGCCAACAAGACTTCGGTGGGTTCCTCGCCGCGAACGAGGACTCCGTGATCGATTCCGTCCTCAAGGCTGGCGATACCGCCATCGAGTCCATGCCCAGCGCGCTGAAGAAGGTCTACTCCACGCTGCGCGGCAAGGCGAAGAAGATTGTGAGTCCGGCGTTGCCGGACCTGGGGCGTGTCGTCGAAAAGTACGCGTAGCGCAAAGCACCCGCAGCACCTCACAACCACCAACGCCCCGGCACTTCCACCAAGGGAAGTGCCGGGGCGTTGCTGTACGCGCCTACAGCCTAGACGTCGAGGAAGCGGACGTCCTTCGCGCGGCGGGTGATGAAGCTGCGGCGTGCCGCGACGTCGTCGCCCATCAGGATGGAGAACAACTCGTCGGCGCGCTGCGCGTCCTCGAGCTCCACGCGGCGCAGGATGCGGGTCTCCGGATCCAGGGTGGTCTCCCACAGCTCCTTGGCGTTCATCTCGCCCAGACCCTTGTAACGCTGGATGCCGTCATCGGTGTTGATCTTGCGGCCGGCCTCCAGGCCCTCCGCCAGCAGCTCGTCGCGCTCGCGGTCGGAGAAGGCGTAGCCCGGCTCGCCCTTGCCCCACTTGAGCTTGTACAACGGCGGGTTAGCCAGGTACACGTGGCCGTTCTCCACCAGTTCCGGCATGAAGCGGAATAGCAGGGTCAGCAGCAGGGTGGCGATGTGCTGGCCGTCCACGTCAGCATCGGCCATGAGCACGATCTTGTGGTAGCGCAGTTTCGCAATGTCGAACTCTTCGTGGATACCCGTGCCCAGGGCGGTGATGATGGCCTGGACCTCGGCGTTCTTGAGCACGCGGTCCATGCGGGCCTTCTCCACGTTCAGGATCTTGCCTCGCAGCGGCAGGATCGCCTGGTACTTGGAGTCGCGGCCGCCCTTTGCGGAGCCGCCTGCGGAGTCACCCTCCACGATGAACAGTTCGGACTTTGCAGGGTCCTTCGAACGGCAGTCCGCCAGCTTGCCCGGCAGGCCACCGAGGTCCGTCGCAGACTTACGACGAACCAGGTCACGCGCCTTACGCGCCGCCTGACGAGCCTGCGAGGACGCCACCGCCTTGTTCACGATGACCTTCGCCTCAGCCGGGTTCGCGTCGAACCAGTCGGACAGGTTCTCGTTGATGGCGCGCTGGACAAAGCCCTTGACTTCAGTGTTGCCCAGCTTCGTCTTCGTCTGGCCCTCGAACTGCGGGTCAGCCACGCGTACGGAGACGACAGCGGCGAGGCCTTCACGGCAGTCGTCGCCAGTAAGATTCGGCTCCTTGTCCTTGAGCAGCTTGTGCTCGCGGGCGTAGCGGTTCATCAACGTGGTCAGCGCAGCACGGAAACCTTCCTCGTGCGTACCGCCCTCATGCGTGTTGATGGTGTTGGCAAAGGTGTGGACAGACTCCTTAAAGGAGCTGTTCCACTGCATCGCCACCTCAGCCTCGAGGCCGTCACCCTTCTGGTCGAAACCGACGATGGTCGGGTGGATGGCGGTCTTCGACTTGTTCAGGTAGTTGACGTAGTCAATCAGGCCGTCTGGGTAGTGGTAGACAACCTTCTTCTCGCGCTTCTTCTTGACGTCCGGCGCAACCTCATCGCCAGCCTCAACCGGGTTTCCGTCGCCGTCCTTATCAACCTCGGACGCATCGACGGTCTCGGTGGAATCGTCGAACGAGTCGCCGCCGATCAGCGCAGCGGTGTCGCCCTCTTCGGCGATCGCCTCGAGCTCGAGCTCCTCATCGGTGACGCGCTGGTCCGTCAGCGTAATCGTCAGACCCTTGTTCAGGAACGCCATCTCCTGCAGACGGCGTGCGATGGTGTCGTAATTGAACTCGACCGTCTCAAAAATCTCCGGGTCCGGCCAAAAACGAATCGCCGTACCAGTACCGCGGGCATTACCGCCCTCTTCCAACTCATCCGGCACGGCCATGTTGAAGCGCTGGTACCAGTGCCTACCGTCACGCTTAATATCCGCCTCAACGCGAGTGGACAGCGCGTTCACCACGGAAATACCCACACCGTGCAGGCCACCGGAAACCGCGTAGGACTCCGAGTCGAACTTGCCGCCGGCGTGCAGCTGGGTCATAACCACCTGGACAGTCGGGGCGCCGGACGGGTGCATCTCCACCGGAATACCACGACCATTATCGACGACCTCAACGCCGCCATCTGCCAACAACGTCACATCGACCTGGTCGGCGTAGCCCGCCATCGCCTCGTCGACAGAGTTGTCCACGACCTCCCACACCAAGTGGTGCAGACCGCGCACACCGGTGGAACCGATGTACATGCCTGGGCGCTTACGCACCGCCTCAAGGCCCTCGAGAATAGTAATCGACGACGCGTCGTAATGGGGTTGCTGTTCAGCCACTGCGGGACGCTCCTCCATGCGTGAAATATGGGCCATAGGCCCGTTGAACTCGTTTCATCTTACACGCCGAGGGGGACATAACGGGCACCCGTCCAACCCGCGAGCGGGCGTTTCACGCCCCAATTTCACGTTTTCGGGTTTTAAAGGACAGTCAATCCGTCAAGGAAATCTTGTTGCTGGGCGATCACAGAACGAAAGCGGTTGTTTTGTCGGATAACCTCCGCAACGTCCTCGTCGATATAGCTCGCGATACTAACGAGGTTATCCGCATCACTATTAAAGTTGTGCCGTCCGAGAAGATGTTCATGATGAGCGATCCGGTTCCGTAACTTGGCAAACTGGTTTAATTCGTTCCTCAGCTGGGAACGCTTGCCTTGATAGTTCGGAAAAGCCTCAACCAAACACGGCTCCCATAGCGTCTGTTCGTAGTTGAGATAGCCGCGCCCTGGACCCGAGTCTCCGTTATTCAACAAGCTAAGCCACATTCCTAGAGAAACTTTTCCTACAAAATAGTCCCCCGAAATAGCAGAACTGGGACGCTTCCGTTTAATCTCACTCAGTTTCTGTTCAAATGCACGGTAGTCTTTTCGCGTCAGAAGGATGTACTTGCTCTTGAGCTGATTCCCTTCTTCGGAAGACGATATGGAGTCTTCTCCATTCATCACTAACGTATGCCAACCGTCTTCGTGGTCTATATCGAAGTAGTCGCACAGTTCGTCGTTCATAGCGTTGCGGACGAGAACCTCCACCAGCGCCACTGCGGGCCAAAAAGACCCCGCGATTTGTGAGTCCCAGAAATACAGTCGACTTGCAGCCCGGTTAATTCTTTCAGAAAGTTCGAGGTGTTGTTCCGCCCTTGGTAAGCGATCAACTGGCGCTTCCTGTCCATTCTTTCCTGGCGTTAAAACATAATCCCGAAACGTTGACATTCTCGGCGAAGAAGCGATGAGATTCATATTCAGATCGCTGAAATTCATTTCCACCCCCAGAAATTTCAAATGCCCCGAGCGTCCTGAAAACTCAGAACCTTCGCCGTTACTGGCTCAATCTGCGGGGCTTACATGGAAAACAATAAGCGACACTTTTCCCCAACGCAAGCTCTAACTGCGTGAGGGTATTGACATTCAAATCAGTAACCCCGGTGATGTGCTGATGCAGGGATCGCTCCGGGGCTTTCGGGGGAAACAATACCACCGTAATCCCTACCCATACGTATCCCGCGGGCCGCGGCCTTTGACGTGCAGCGGCCCGTAGCGCCAACTTTTCGTCTTCGGTCCGTAGATGTGCAGTTTGGTCACCACGTCCGGCCCGACTTTCTCGGCGATGGCGCGCAGCACTTCGCGCTGCATGTACTTCATCTGGGTCGCCCACGCGGTGGAATCACAACTCACGTGCACTTCGTCGCCCTTGATCATCTCCACGTGCGTGTGCTGTGCGATCTTCTCCCCGACCAGGTCCTCCCAGTGCCCCATCACCCAGCCATGCGCCATCTTTTCGGTCCAGTCGCGTTTGCGCACCTCTTTGCCCAGCAGGTTGGCAAAGGAGGAGACTTTGTAACTCCTCGGCAGCGCGCGTCCGTCCAGGCCGGTGGGAATCCCCCGAACATCTGCTTGTCGACGACCCCCTTCCGGCAAGTCCAACCCCGGCACCGTGATGGTGCGGTGGTCGTCGATAAGCGTTGGCTTGTTGCGCCTTGGAATCACACTTGTGCCCTGCCGGGAGAGGTCCGGCAGGCGGCCGCCGCGTTTGCGGGCGGTGGCGCGCAGGTTGTCGAAGGTGGTTTTAATGAGATCGCTCAATCGAACTCACCCCATCCTCCATGGTCACGGCGTAGCGGGCGGTGACGGCGTCGTCGAGGTTGCCGGGCAGATCGTCGCCAACCGCAGCGGTAATCAGGACCTGCTCGGCCTCTTCGGCCACGTGAACGAGGCGCTCGCGGCGTTTGGCGTCGAGTTCGGCGAAGACGTCGTCGAGAATCAGCACCGGATCCTTGCCGTCGCTGGACAACAATTGGTATTCGGCCAGGTGCAGTGACAACGCATACGACCAGGTCTCCCCGTGCGAGGCGTAACCTTTCGCAGGGTTGTCGCCGAGCATGAGCGCCAGGTCGTCGCGGTGCGGGCCGACCAGCGTGATGCCCCGGTCGATCTCCTCCTTGCGGCGCCGCCCCAACTCCGTGAGCATCGCCGCCTCAAACACGGCAGGGTCCCGCGAGGGCCCGCCGGCGAGCTCCGTGACAGCTTTGTCCAGCGTAGAGCGGTATTCCACCGACGCCGGGCGCGACTCCGGCGCCACCGAGTGGTACGCCTCCGCGATCAGGGGCCCAAGCGTATCGACGAGCCCATGCCGCCCCGCCACCACCTGCGCCCCAAAATGTGCAAGCTGGCCGTCCCACACGTCGAGGGTGCTCAAGGCGCTGGCGCCGTCGTCGTCACCATAGCCCCTGCGAAGCGCCATGTTTGAGTGCTTGAGCAGTGCGTTTCGTTGGCGCAGCACCCGCTCATAATCCGCGCGGACCCCGCCAAGACGCGGCGTGCGCAGCGCCGCCAGGTCGTCCAGGAAGCGACGCCGCTCCGCCGGCTCACCATTGATCAGCCGCAGGTCCTCCGGCGAAAACATCACCGTGCTCAACACGCCCAGGATCTCCCGGGCGGACTTCAACTTCGTGCGGTTGATCTGCGCCTGGTTCGCCCCATGCGGCTTGATCAGCAGATGGGTTGTGAGTTCGCGGCCGTCGTTGACCGTGGTGACCGAGACGCGCGCGTTCGGTTTGTTGCTGGCTACGAGCGGTGCATCCGTAGATACCCGGTGGCTCGACAACGTGGATGTGTAGTGCACGGCCTCCACAATGTTGGTCTTGCCATGGCCGTTGCGCCCAGCGATGACCGTCACCCCCGGCTCGAGCTTGAGATTCAACTCGGGCCACGAGCGGAAATCACGCAGATCAAGCTCGCGGACGTGCATACAGGCCGCCCGCGACTAACCCGGCAGGCGAACCGGCATCAGCAGGTACGTGAAGTACGTATCCGGGGTGGGGAACGTGCCGTTCTCGTCCGCCTCCGGCAGCTCCTCCGGCTCCGGGATCATGATCGCCGGACGCGACGGCTCCGTGAAGCCGAACACCACGCGGTTCGTGCCAATCACCGACAGGCCCTCGCGCAGGTAGCCGGCGTTGAAGGCGATGAACAGTTCGTCGGCACCGGTGAAGGCGGCGTCGATGGTCTCCTCAGCCGCACCCGAATCCGCGCCGGAGGAAAACAGCGTGACCTGGCCTTCCTTGAAGTGCAGGCGCAGCTGCGCGTTGCGGTCCGCGACCAGGCTGACACGACGGATCGACTCCATCAGCGGCGCAACCTCAACCGACGCGATCGACGTGTGCTCCTTCGGCAACAACGGCTCCACATTCGGGAACTCCGCATCCAACATGCGAGTCGTGGTTTCGCGGTTTCCGGTGTGCAGGCCAAACAGGCCCTCGCCGCCAATGTTGTCCTCGGAACCGACAGCGATCTCCACCGGCTCGTCGATACTCGTGTCCAGCGTACGAGCGTTATCCAGCAGCGTCTTCGCCGGAACCAGCAGATCCGCCTTCACGTTCGCGCTCGCTGGCTCCCACGTCAGGTGACGCTGCGCCAGACGGAAACGGTCCGTGGCGGTAAGGGTGACATTCTCGCCGTCGATCTCCACGTGAATACCCGTGAGCATCGGCAACGTATCATCACGGCCCGCAGCCGCAGCGACCTGAGTGACAGCACCCGTGAGCGACGCCGGCGAAATGCTACCCGTGACCTGCGGCAAGTGAGGCAACTGCGGGTAATCATCCAAGGACATAATCGGCAGCTCAAAGCGTGCCGCAGCACCCTGCAGCACCAGCTTCTGACCATCCGTGGTCACCTCAACCGGCTTATTCGGCATGTTCGCCACGATGTCCGCCAGGAGCTTGCCCGCTACAGCGACACGACCCGGGTTAGACACCTCCGCGCCGATACGCACACGCGTGGACACCTCGTAGTCAAAGCCCGCGAATTCCAAACCATTGTCATCCGCAGTGATGACCACCGCGCGAAGCACCGGCTGCGTGTTCTTCGTCGGCAAACTGCGCGCAACCCACGCCGCGGCGTCAGAAAGGTCGTCCCGTTCGACGCGGAACGACACGTTGTTGTCACCGTTGATGTCAACCATGGCGGCGCAGACTCCTTGCACGTGGGTAGGGGCCGGATGTAATTACGCAACCACTCTAGGCGGGCACCCCGACACACGCCATTTCCGGGTGCCAGTTTTGTCATTCGCTCTTTGCCTCTCGACGCCTATCGACGAAGCCCCGGCGAGTTCTGCACACCCTCTCTTTCTCTTAGAAGAATTACAAGTAAATAGATGGGAACAACAGTAAGTCCTGGGGAATCTGTGGATTACACGTTATCTTGGCCGGTCATCTCGGCGATCCGTCTTGTGATTCAGGGTGTGGATAACTTGTGGATAACTGCCCTTGCCTGTGGATAGATTTCTGCGCTTTTTGGAATTACACAATCTGTCCCGAGCTATCCACCGTTTGTACACATCTCGCTCCCCAGCCGGTCAAAGGCGTTTTGTGACCAAGATCGCCTAATTACAACGGTGTAATTACACAGGTGTGGATAGGTCTGTGGATAGATCTGTGTTGGTCGGGTTTTGGCGGGGTTTTGGTGTGGTGTGACGCTCGTTCAGGCTCGTCGGCTGACACATTCCGGCGGAATCTGTCAGCCAACGGCATCGTCGCTGGTCAAAAATGACCCCTGACAGATTTTGTTGAATCTGTCAGGAAACAGTGTGCTGGAGCAGGGTCAGGCCGGTAAGGACACCCGAAACCACAAAAAAAGGGAGCCCACCGATGTGGACTCCCCTATGAACTCAACCGCTTACCGCCCGCGGGCCCGGTTCTTCACCAGTTGCGTGAGCTCCTGGATCTCGTCGTAGGTGCCACGGTTTTCTGTCATTTCCTTGCGGATCTTGCGGTCGGCGTACATGACGGTGGTGTGGTCTTTGCCGCCGAACTCGTCACCGATCTTGGGCAGTGACAGGTCGGTGAGTTCGCGGCAGAGGTACATGGCGATCTGGCGGGCGTGCGCCACCTGACGGGTTTTACCTGCGCCGACGAGCTGCTCCATGGTGACTTCGAAGTATTCCGCGGCGGCTTCTTTGATGGTGGCGGCGTTGATGTTCACGTCGCCTTCGTCGGGAAGAATGTCGCGCAGTGCTACCTGCGCAACTTCCATGGTGATTGGCTCGTTGATCAGCGAAGAGTAGGCGGAGACGCGGATTAACGCGCCTTCGAGTTCGCGGATCGACGACTCAAACTGCGACGCGATGAGTTCGAGCACGGCGTGGTCGACTTGGGTGCCGTCGGCGGCAGCCTTCTTCATCAGAATGGCGATGCGGGTTTCTAGGTCTGGTGGCTGAACGTCGGTGATCAGGCCGCCTTCGAAGCGCGTACGCAGACGGTCTTCCAGCGTGGTCAGCTGCTTCGGCGGGCGGTCGGACGACAGGATGATCTGCTTGTTTGCCTGGTGCAGCGCGTTGAAGGTGTGGAAGAACTCTTCCTGGGTGCCTTCTTTGCCTTCGAGGAATTGGATGTCGTCGACCATCAGAATGTCGAGGTTGCGGTAGCGCCGCTTGAAGGATTCTTGGCGGTCGTCGCGCACGGAGTTGATGTAGTCGTTGGTGAATTCCTCGGACGACACATATTTAATACGCAGCCCTGGCTGTAGGACGCGCGCGTAGTTGCCGGCGGCGTGCAGCAGGTGGGTTTTGCCGAGGCCGGAGCCGCCCCAGATGAAGAGGGGGTTGTAGGCCTTGGCGGGGTTTTCGGCGACGGCGACGGCGGCGCCGTTGGCGAAGCGGTTTGAGGAGCCGATGACGAAGTTCTCAAAGGTGTACTTCGGGTTCAGGCTGGCTTCGCGGTCGGGGTCGTGAGCTGGTTTTTCGCGCGGGATGCGGCGGTCCACTGTTGGATGAGCAGCTGCTTCTCGACGACGCCCCTCAACCTGAGCGGCATGCATCCGCGCCAGCTCGTCGAGGCCCATTGGGATTTGTTCGCCGGCGGCGGGTTGTTCTGCTTCGTACTCCCCCGCCACGGTTTGGGATTGGCCCCAGGAGTGCTGCTGGACCGGCGGCGTGGGCGGCTGCACCGGTTCGGGTTCGGGCTGTGGTTCAGGCTCGGGCTCGGGTGCGGCGACGGAAACGGCCAGGTTGTAGGGCAGTCCGGTGTGGGAGGTCAGCAGCGCGGTGATGTGCGGGGAAAGGGAGTCTTCGACCACGTTTTTGGCGGCTTGGTGTGGTGCGGAGAGGAGGGCGTAGCCGTCGACAAGCACGACTGGCTTCATGAGCCGCAGGTAGGCGCGCTGCTGCGGGGTGAGTGTGGGGACCGTGGACGAGGGTTGCTCGGAGAGTCTGAGGAGTTCGTCGACGATGCCACGCCAAAGATCCTCGAGGTGTTGATCCGCCAAGGTCCGCTCCAGTCTGTCAATTTCCTGTAATTCCAAATTCACCGCTTGATCCACAAGCGCTGAGGATGATCGGCTTGGCTCTCACCTGCCGATCCACAATGTTATCCACAGGTGTGGACAGCTTCGCATTCGGGAGTTGTCCACAGGTGCATTTTCCTCTGTGGATAACTGTGTGAATTACAGAAACCTGACCTGCCCTGCGGAAATGACCGTCGAACCGGGAAAGTCTCAACCATTACTTCACAGTTATCCACAGGGCTGTGCATGAACAGCCTGTGTGATTGTGGTGTTGAAACATTGTTACCCCGCCCGACCTCGCAGTGTCTAACGTTTTGTCATTCACCAAACTGTGGACAACTCCTGTCGTCGAACATGTGTCCCCATACTCACAGCTGCTCCGCAGGAAACTTCGGCGATTCGTCGCCCGACCTGCGAAAAAACACAAGCTTGTAATTATGGGGGCACCCGTTCGGGCCAGATGAGAAACCCGGAGTGTTGATTTGGCCGCGGGCGCAAATCTCGCGTAGTCTTAACCCCGTCTTCACGCCAGTTACCCCTGGCGTGCTTCACGAGAGCACCGCCCCCGCCGGGCACCGGGCCGCTTACCAAGGCGAGCCGGCGAAGGCGCTGCACGCGACTGCGCACCGATCCACTGGTGCCGAACCGCAATCTCGACGCACTCGTTTCAACTTTGGAACGGCTACTACCCCGGGAGGCTTTCACGAGCCGTCGGCCGTTCATGACCGCACAAGGAGTCCACCGTGTCTAAGCGGACTTTCCAGCCGAATAACCGTCGCCGCGCACGCAAGCACGGCTTCCGCGCTCGTATGCAGACCCGCGCCGGCCGCGCAATCGTTTCCGCGCGCCGCAAGAAGGGCCGCGCGAACCTTTCCGCGTAGTCTTACGCAACCATCGTGCTACCCCGCCCGCACAAACTCACTTCATCCGCCGACTTCAAAACGGCGATGAAGCAGGGAGTGCGCGCGGGGTCTCGCACGTTAATGGTCCATGTGTACCCACGCCCGGACGAGGTCATCACAGGTGGCCCACGTTTCGGACTTGTGGTGTCTAAGCAGGTCGGCAACGCCGTGACCCGCCATGCGGTGTCGCGGAAGTTGAGGCATGTGGTGGTGCAACGTGGGGTCGTCGATAAGCTGCCGCGCAATTACGACGTCGTCATTCGCGCCCTGCCGAAGTCTGCCACCGCAACCAGCGATGACCTCGCGCGCGACATGGAGCGCGCCATTACCAAAGCGATGAACCGCTAATGGCGTACTACAACTTCGCCGGCGGCGAAATCCCCGCCGCCCGCGGACCGGCCGCCAAAGCGCTGGTCGGGCTGATTCGCGGCTACCAAAAATACCTCTCACCCCTTAAAATGGGCGGGACCTGTCGTTTTCTGCCGGTATGCAGCGCGTATGGGCTCGAAGCTGTGTCTCGGCACGGCGCTCTACGTGGTGGGATGCTGGCGGCGGCCCGGATCTGCAAGTGCGGACCCTGGCACCCGGGGGGCTACGACCCTGTCCCGGGCAGCATCGAATTGAGTGAGGAGTAACACCGAAACGTGCTGAATTTCATTTATTGGCCGATTTCCTGGGTGCTGAAGTTCTGGCACGAGGTTCTCGGCTTCATCCTTCCGAAGGATTCAGGTATTTCCTGGATCCTCGCCATCGTGCTGCTGACATGCACGGTGCGTCTGCTGCTGCTGAAGCCGATGGTGAACCAGATGCGGTCCACCCGCAAGATGCAGGAGATGCAGCCGCGGATGCAGGAAATCCGCGAGAAGTACAAGGGCGACCAGCAAAAAATTGCGGAGGAGACGCAGAAGCTCTACCGCGAGATGGGTACCAACCCGCTGGCATCCTGCATCGTGCCGCTGGTGCAGATGCCGATTTTTATTGGCCTGCTGCACGTGCTGCGTTCCTTCAACCGCACCGGTGACGGCGGCGGCGTTGGCCTTGGTTTCACGGTTGAGCAGAACCGCAACACCGCCAACTACGCCTTCCCGCCGTCGGACGTGCAGTCCTTCCTGGACGCGGACTTCCTCGGTGTGCCGCTGTCGGCGTACATGTCGATGCCGGAGGAGATGTTCGCAGCCTTCGGTAACGCTGACCTGACGCGTGCGAACATCATCGCCGTCTGTGCCCCGCTGGTCGTGCTGTGTGCTGCGTTTACGCACTTCAACGCTCGCATCATGATCAACCGCCAGGCCGCCCGCAAGGCTGCCGGCAAGACCGCGAAGCCGCAGGGCGAGATGGCCGCGATGATGGAATCCCAGATGGGCATGATGAACAAGATGATGCTCTGGTTCTTCCCCATCATGATTCTGGCCACCGGTGTCATCTGGCACATCGGCCTGCTGTTCTACATGCTGACCAACAACGTCTGGACCTTCTTCCAGACCCGTTTCCTGAACAACAAGATGGACGCCGAGGAGGCTGCCGAGGAGGCCCGCAAGGTGGAGATGAAGCGCACCACCGCGCCTGCCCCGGGTGCCCGCAAGGTGGATCGCCGCACGAAGAAGCAGCGCAAGCAAGGCAAGTAAGCATTTGCTTATCGACGACGCCCCGGCCCCACCCGGGGCATTTTTCATGCCCATATATATGGTGTGGGGCCGTGTCGTGGAGCCGACTACAGTGTTGTGCATGTCGGATACGTCCCCTGCAGCCGCAGCCCAAGTTTTCGGAGATCGCCTCGCATTAGCCGAGGCCTACCACCAGTCGCTGGCCACCACAGCCGCCGAGCGTGGCTTTATTGGCCCCAAGGAAGTCGCGCGCCTGTGGGAGCGCCACATCCTGAACTGCGCGGTGATCTCGGAGGCCTTCCAAGAGGGGCTGAAGGTGGCGGACATCGGCTCCGGCGCCGGGCTGCCCGGCATCCCGCTGGCGATCGCTCGGCCGGACCTGAAGATCACGCTCATCGAGCCGCTGCTGAAGCGCTCCACCTACCTGCGCGAGATCACCGAGGAGCTCGGCCTGGACAACGTCACCGTCATCCGTGGCCGCGCCGAGGAGCAGCCGAAGGCATCCTTCGACGCCGTGACCTCCCGCGCCGTGGCACCCTTGGGCAAACTTGCCGGCTGGTCGCTTCCGCTGCTGCAGGGCGGTGGGGCCATGATCGCCATGAAGGGCGAATCCGTCGCCGAGGAGCTGGAGCGCGACGCCAAGCTCATCGCCAAGGCTGGCGGTAAGGATCCCGAGATTCTCACCGTGGGTGCGACTACGCTTGAACAGCCAACCACCCTAATCCGCATCACCCGCAAGAAGAAGGGGGAATAAGTGGATCACTACGATGACACGCCTTTGATGGAGGAGGCGATGCGGGCGGCGAGGGTGTCGTCGAGAAGCGAAACGCTCCCGCGACCCGACCAGCCGCGCGTGATCACCGTTGCCAACCAAAAAGGTGGCGTGGGCAAAACCACCACCAGCGTCAACCTCGCGGCGTCACTGAGCCGCCAGGGCATGAAAGTGCTGGTGATCGACCTGGATCCGCAGGGCAACGCCTCCACCGCCCTCGGCGCCGAGCACACCTCCGGCACCACCTCTAGCTACGAAGTGCTCATCGGTGAGGCCGACGCCGCCGACGCCGTGCAGGCGCACGCCGACAACGAGAACCTGTTCTGCATCCCCGCCACCATCGACCTCGCCGGCGCGGAAATCGAGCTGGTGTCCATGGTGCGCCGCGAATACCGGCTGCACGACGCCATCCGCCGCGGTTTCATGCAAGAACACGGCTTCGACTACGTCTTCATCGACTGTCCACCCTCGCTCGGGCTGCTGACCATCAACGCGATGACCGCCGTCGACGAAGTACTCATCCCCATCCAATGCGAGTACTACGCACTCGAAGGCGTGGGGCAGCTGCTGGGCAACATCGGCATGATCCGCGAACACCTCAACCACAACCTGCACATCTCCGCGATCCTGCTGACCATGTACGACGCCCGCACCCGGCTTGCCGCCGACGTCGCCGACGAGGTCCGTGGCCAATTCGGCCAAGTCGTGCTGAACAACGTCATCCCCCGCTCCGTGAAGGTCTCCGAAGCGCCGGGCTACGGCCAGACCGTCATCGACTACGACCCCGGCTCCCGCGGCGCACTCGCCTACTTCGACGCAGCCAAAGAACTCGCGCTGCGCGGCGACTACCAACCCCACCCCACCACCGGCCCAATTGGCGTGAGCCCGGAAGTCTCCGCCCAACTCGACAGCTCTTCCGAGGAGGACTAAACCATGGCAGAACGCAAAGGCGGCCTCGGCCGCGGACTGGCAGCGCTGATCCCGTCGGCACCCGCAGACATTGACAAGAACGGCAAAACCCCCGGCATCGGCGGCAACGCCTCCGACGTGATCTTCGGTAAGCAGGACAAGGGCTCTGGTGCTGGCTCTGGCTCTGCGAAGAAGGGAGCGCCTAAGGGGGCGCCGAAGGGTGCGCCGCGGGCTGTGAAGGGCGCGCCGACCGTTACTGCGAAGCAGGACAACGTCATGCAGCCGGTGCCGGTGGGCGCCCGATACCAGGAAATCCCGATCGGCCAGATCATCCCGAACCCGAAGCAGCCACGCCAGGTCTTCGACGAGGATGAGCTCGCCGAACTGGTCCACTCCATCCGCGAGTTCGGCCTCCTCCAACCCATCGTCGTCCGCGACACCCCCGAAGGCTTTGAACTCATCATGGGCGAGCGCCGTTGGCGCGCCTCCTCCAAGGCAGGCCTCAAGCACATCCCGGCGATCGTGCGCGAAACCTCCGACGAGGACATGCTCCGCGACGCACTGCTTGAAAACATCCACCGCGTGCAGTTGAATCCCCTCGAAGAAGCTGCCGCCTACCAGCAACTTCTCGACGAGTTCGGCGTCACCCAAGAACAACTCGCCGACCGCCTCGGCCGCTCCCGCCCCGTGATCACCAACGCGATCCGCCTGCTCAACCTGCCGGTTCCGGTGCAGCGCCGCGTCGCCGCCGGTGTGCTCTCCGCCGGCCACGCCCGCGCCATCCTGGGCATCAAACTTGGCGACGACACCACCGACGCCCAGACCCAACTCGCCGACCGCATCGTCGCCGAAGGCCTGTCCGTACGCGCCACCGAAGAGGCCGTATCCATGATCAACGCAGGCGGCAAGGTGCCCGACAAGCCGAAGCGCCAACCTCTCCCCCAGCCGGAGTACCTCAGCCAGGCCGCCGACTCGCTTGCCGACATCTGGGACACCAAAGTCTCCGTCACCATGGGCAAGCGCAAGGGCAAGATCGTCGTCGAGTTCGGCGACAAGGACGACTTCGAGCGCATCATGGGGCTCATCCAAGGCACCGACTAGGGGTTTTAGGCGGCTGGTTTGGGCGGTTGGTTTGGGTCGCCTGTGCGCCCGCGGTGTCCGCATGCCCGCTGTCTGCCCGCCACGCTGTCTGCCGTGCCCGCCACCGGCAGCCGATTCTGACAGATTCTGCCGGACTTTGTCAGGGTCGTGTCTGACCTGCACGTTTACCTGCGGCTGACAGATTCTGCCGCAATGTGTCAGTGACTGGGTGCCGGCCGACGGGCGACGGGCGACTGCTGCCGCGATAGAGGTCGCGATCGAGGCCGTTGCCGCTCCCCTCACCAAAAAAGTTCCACGGAAATCGGCAGATCGCGTTAGGTCCGGGAACTATTTTCGGCCCGCGACGGCGCGACCTGGGCGAAGTGAACTATTTGGGCCCGGAATGCCAAGAAGATTCCCAGACGGGGAACTTTCTTGGGAGGAGAAGGCTGGGCGGCTTGGCGAGGGGGCCAGAACGGGCGCGAGAGCCTGGGCGTGCGGGCTGGGCAGAAAGGGCCGGGCAGAGAGGGCCGCAGCGGCGCCCAACAACCGGCGGTTAGGCCTGCTCTTCGCGCAGGAGCTCCTTGAAGGAGTAGGTGCCTGTCGGGCGGGTGTCGTGGTCCAGCAGGTAGAGGCGCTTCACGGCGACGACGACGGCTTCGGCGATGGCGTCGCGCTGGGCGGGGTCGGTAAGTACGGCCAGGTCGCCCGGGTTGGTGAGGTAGCCGGCCACGAGCTCCACCGACGGCATGCGGGTCATCCGCAGCATCTCCCAGGTGCGGGCGTGGTTTCGGCAATTCTGCAGGTCAGTGCGGGCAGCGATCTCGCGCTGGATGTAACCGGACAGGGTTTCGCCGGTCATCGAGGAGCTGCCGTGCTCGGAGCCGAAGTAGAAGGTGGCAACGCCGTTGGCCTTCTCGTTTGGGTAGGAATCCAGACGCAGTGAGATCAGCAGGTCGGCGTTGAAGCCGTTGGCCAGGTCGGCGCGGTGCTTGTTGGACGGGTTGTCGCCGCGCGGGCGGGACAGGATGGTTTCCATGCCGGTGGCGACCATGCGGCCCTCGATGCGCTGGGCGAGGTCCCAGAGGATCTCCTCCTCGGTGATGGGACCATACGGGCCCTCCACAACCAGGCCCTTGTCGGAACCACCGAGGTCAGGGTCGATGACCACGCGCTTACCGGCCAGGTTCGGGCCGGCCTGCCGGACGGTCTCACGCTCACGGATCGCCTGGGCGGAACCTCCGGTGATGCGGCGGCCAAGCAGGGACAATGCATGCAACGTGTCGGGGCCGCACACACCGTCGTCCTCCAAACCGGAGTTCAACTGGTAGTTCATCAACGCTTCGTAGGTGGCGGGGCCGAAGCGGCCGTCGATGCGGTTGGAGTAAAAGCCGAGCTCGTGAAGCTGTGTCTGCAGCTGGCCCACGTCGTCGCCGACCATTTCCTGGCCCGGCTGGTAGCTCAGCACGCGCGCGCCCAACGTGTAGGAGGCTTCACGCAGCTCGCGGAGCGTCAGGTCGTCGATGGAGCCAGACGGCAAAATGCCGCGAGATTGTTGGAAGGCTTTGAGGGCTTCGGCGAGGGTGTCGTCGAAAAGCATCTCGCTTTCGGTGAAGCGACGCGTGCTATCGATTTCGCCTTCGTATCCGTCGAGGAGACCGAGGCGGGCCAGCGACAACCGAACCTCGGCAACCCGCGAGCTGGAGTCGCCAACGTGCAGCAAGTCTTGCACTAAGCACCTAACTTTCCCGGTCGAAAAAACAAAACCAACTACAACAGCTTACGCGTCGAGCTGCGCCTGGATCTTAGCGACGATCTCCGACTTCGGACGCAGACCCACAAACTCGTCGACGCGCTTGCCGTCCTTGAACAGCAGCACGGTCGGAATGGACATGACCTGGAACATTGCGCCCAGGGTGCGCTCGTTGTCCACGTTGACCTTGGCTACCTTAACCTGGCCTGCCATCTCCGACGCGATCTCATCGAGCAACGGGGAGAGTTTGCGGCACGGGCCGCACCACTCTGCCCAGAAGTCCACGAGAACCGGGGTGTCGGACTCGATGACCTCGCTCTTGAAGGTGGCCTGGGTGACATCTACTGGAGCACTCATGGCCGTTAGTTTACAGCTCCGCGAGATAGTGCTGTGCGTCCAACGCGGCACGGCAGCCCGAACCAGCCGCCGTGATGGCCTGACGGTATGTCTTGTCCACCAGGTCACCGCAGGCGAACACGCCGGCGACGCTGGTGCGTGTCGACGGATCCTCCACCGAAACGTAACCGCCCTCGTCTACAGCAACCTGGCCCTCCAGGAAGCCGGAACGCGGATCGTGGCCAATAGCAACGAACAACGCGGTGGCATCCAGGACGGACTCTTCGCCGGTTTCCACGTTGCGTACGTTCAGTCCGCCAACCTTGCCGTCTGCCTCAACGACGGACTCGACGACGGTGTTGGTGACAAACTCGATCTTCTCGTTCTGTCGCGCGCGCTCCAGCATGATGGCGGAGGCACGGAAGTTCTCCGAACGGTGGATCAGGGTGACCTTGTAGCCAAACTTGGTCAGGAAGGTTGCTTCCTCCATTGCGGAGTCGCCACCACCGACGACGGCGATGTGCTGGTCTTTGAAGAAGAAACCGTCGCAGGTGGCGCAGGTGGACACGCCACGGCCGGTCAGTTCGGCCTCGCCCGGGATGCCCAGGTGGCGTGGGGCTGCACCGGTGGCAAGGATGACGGCGCGGGCGTGGAACTCCTCGTCGTCCACGAACACTTTCTTAATCTCGCCGGAGAAGTCCACGCGGTCTACCAGTTCAGGGCGCAGGTCTGCACCAAACTTTTCGGCCTGCTCGCGCATGTTGCCCATCAGGTCTGGGCCGAGCACGCCCTCGGGGAAGCCGGGGAAGTTCTCCACGTCGGTGGTGTTCATGAGTTCGCCGCCGAACTCGTAACCCTCGAATACGAGGGGCTTGAGCTCGGCGCGAGCGGCGTAGAGCGCGGCGGTGTAGCCGGCCGGTCCGGAGCCGATGATGATCACATCGTGGATGGTGTCTACATCGGTGCGGGCGGTGGCGGGTTCCGTTGCGGAATCGCCGCTTTCGTCGGTCTGCGGGGTAACGAAATTGAATCCGGAGAAGTTCATATCGGTGAGTCTAGCTGCTTGTTAACCTCTCCCCGATTGCTGCAGCTACTGCCTCCCGGGCACGGTATCTCCGGGACTTCACGGTGCCCGGTTTCACGCCTAATTCGTGGGCGGCGTGCTCGACGGACATGCCTGCGACATCGATCAGCCACAGTGCCTTACGCTGCCCCGACGGCAACACGTTGAGCGCCTGGCGCATCGCGATGGTGCGTTCCATGGCCTCCATGGGGTTGTAGGCGAGGTATTTGTTCATGTCGCTGCTGACGGCCACGGCGTCGTCGTCAAGACTCGCCTGTGCGCCCGCGCGCGTGAACTTGCGTTGGTGGTCGATGGCGGCGTTGATGGTCATGCGGTGCAGCCACGTGGATAGCTTCGCTTCCCCGCGGTAGGTGTGCAGGCTGCGTGCCGCCTTGAAGAACGCGTCCTGGACGATGTCCTGCGCGTCTTGGTCGTTGCGCGTGTAGTTGCGGGCCACGTAGTACATGGCTTTGTGGTGGCGTTTGACGATCTGCCTGAACGCTCGTCGGTCCCCGTCGAGGTATTGGGCGACTAGAGCCCGGTCATTGCGGTAATCCATGATTCCCCCCAGAAAAGTGTTGACCCCCAGTGTGCACGACCCCCGCCCCGAAGGGAAGGGGTCAATTGCACAATCTATTGGACATCCACATGCCCTGCCAACGAAACTTCCGAAATTTCGAGCGGTTTCTGTTCCGCCGGGGTGAAGGAGATGATGACCTCGGTCAGCGCGCCGGTGTAGTCCACATCGGCACTGATCTGGCCGGTGCGCACCGTGCCCTCCGACAGCACCACAGGCGCTTGACCACCCGCGGGCACGCCGGAGATGGTGAAGGTTGCGCCGGTTGCGCCGGAGGCGTCGATAAGCACTTGCTCGAGGTCGAACGGCTGACCGTTGCTTTGCTTGACGACGAGATCCCCTCCGACCTCCCACTTCGTGGCCCGATCACCGTCAACGGCGGCGTGAGCATCAGAGCCGGAAGAGCCAGCAGAGTCAGCAGCAGTGGCCTCCAGCGGTGCGATGAGCACGGGCACGCGTGGGGCGGGCGCCACGGATGATGTCGCGACGGCTTCCTCTTCTTCCTCCCCGGAGACGATGTCCACCAGGTAGGTCGTCAGCACACCGATCGCCACTGCGGCAGCCACGGCCACCAGGGTGACCAGCGCGATTGTCAGCGGCTTGGTGCGGCCGCTGCCGAAGCCACCGTGGATGACGTCCGGGTCCTCCACGTGCTCGGGCACGGGCTCGACGGACTCGGGCACCTCGACGACGGGGATGGTGTCGGTCGGGGTGTCGTCTTCCTCGCTGTGGCGGCGCGAGCCCGGCAGGTTGGCTGCTTCCTTCAGGGCGGTGGCGATTTCGCGGAAGGCGGCTTGGTCGACGGCGTCGGCGTCGACAAGCGCACGTGTGCGGGCGGTGATCTCGGCGAGGTCGTCGGAGGTGACGTTGGAGGTCAGCAACTCCAGGGCTGCGGCGAACGCTTCGGCGTCGGTCGGCTTCGTCGCATCCGGCAGGACGGCCGGGAATGCGAGGCGCACGATGCCGTCTGTATCAATGCGCAACTGCTGGCGGTTGTCCAGACCCAGCGGCACGCCGGCCTCGTGCGCGGTGGCCAACGCAGCAGCCAGCGGCACGAGCGCATTGGCGACGGCCTCCGTGTGCAGCGTCTGGCCCGACTCCGCAACAGCCTTCACCGAGGAGCCCTCGATCCAGTCGGACACCACGACGGCGCCGGAGCGGAACGACAGGATCTCCACGTGGTCCGGCAGCGCCGGCAGGTGCATGTTGACCAGCTGGCGGGTACGGCGCGCGATACCGGCGGCCTGGAGGGCGGCCTCGCGCGGGGTGGCGGGCGCCATCGGGGCGGAACCGGTGGTGTCCACGAACGTCAGGGCGACGTTGCGGCCGGTAGCAATCTCGCGGGCCTGCCAGAAGCGGGCGCTGGAGGACGCGCCGTGGTCACGGATGAGGCGGAATCGGCCGTCGGACACGGACGCACCCGGCACGAGGCGTGGGCCGCGGACGACACCGGCGGACATCGGTGGTGGTACCGGGGAGGCGTTGAAGGTGTCGGCGGCGAGGAACTGGTTGGACATCTCGCGCGGGTCGACCTGGCCCACCTCGAGGCCGCGGTCGGCATCCGCGGTGATGAACCGGCCCAGGCCCGGGATGCGGCCCACGGCGGAGCCCAGGTTCTGCACCTCAGGCAGGCCGGAGCGCGACAGCACGACGCCGGTGACGATGAGGAACAGCACGCCGAGCAATGCGATCTCGATGAGCGAGCCCAGCGACGGCGCACCGATCATGCGTCCAAGGGCTTCCGGGAGGTGGAGGCCGGCGACGTCGCGAAGCAACCAGCGCACACCGAACACCGCGGCAACACCGACGGCGGACGCACCGATGGCCCACAGGGACGTGCGTAGCACCTCACGGAACTGCAGGGTGCCAAGCTTGCGGCGCAGTAGCAGCGCACCGATGATCGCGCCGGCCACGAAGCCGAACCCGTTCGCGGCACCCAGCAGGATGACCACGTGGCCCGGCTCGCTCGCGATGGTCGGCGCCAGCATGGACAGCGCAATTTTGGTGCCGGTGATGCCGGCGATGATGAACGTCGGCGTCCAGGCTTCCTCGCGTGCGTAGAACACACGCAGGTGCAGCATGACCAGTGCGTACGGGATGAGTGTGAACGCGGCGGCGCTGATGGTCAGGCCGAGGGTGTACGCGGCTTCGTCGCTAAATGAGCCGTAGGCGAACAGGGCGCTGGCGATGTCAGGGCCGAGCGCCGTCATGAACACGATGATCGGCAGCAGGGCGATAAACGTCAGTTTGGTGCCCATGGTCAGGTCGTGCACAACGGCCTTGTCGTCGCCGTCGGCGGCGTTGCGCGACAGGCGCGGCATGATCGCGGTCAGCAGGGTCACGCCAATGATGCCGTACGGCATCTGCAGCAGCATCCAGTGCTGTTGGTAGATGAACTGTGCCGCCGGGTCCGCCGCGAACGCAATGCGGGTGGTGATCACGTAGCCCAGCTGGCTGATCGCCACGTAAGTGATGATCGCCAGGGCCATGCCGCCGAACTGCTTGAGGCGCTCGTCGATACCCCACAGCGGCCGCAGGTCGATGCCCAGTTTGCGCAGTGCGGGCAGCATGATCAGGCACTGCACCACCACGCCCGCGGTGGTGCCCAGGCCAAGCAGCAGGACGTGCGGATTGCTTATCGACGACGGCGCCGCCGGATTCAACGTCCCCGGCAACGCCATATACGCCACCAGCACGGCGATGGAGACGACGTTGTTCGCCACCGGCGCCCACGCGCCTGGCCGGAAGTGTTCTTTCGTGTTCAGGATGGCCATGAACAGGGAGAACATGCCGTAGAAGAAGATCTGCGGCAGCAGCAGGTAGGCAAAGGATGTGGTTTGGACGAGGTTGCCTGTGGAGTCCTCGTCCAGCATCATCTCCGTCAGCCACGGCGCACCGACGACGGCGAGCAGCGTGACCACCGTCATCAGCGTCAGCGTGAGCGTGAACAGGCGACGGATGAACGCGGCACCGTGGTCGGCGTCCTCTTTCTCCGCGCGGACCAGCACCGGCACGACCAGTGCGGTGAGCACCGATCCGAGCACGATCTCGGTGATCAGGTTCGGCAGCGTGTTGGCGGTGTTGAACGCGGAGGCGACAACCTCGCCGAGCGCCGCACCGATGAGCACGGTGCGGATGAAGCCGGTGATGCGCGAGATCAGCGTGGCAATTGCCATGGAGCCGGTGGCGCGGACAACCTTTTCGCCCTCGCTCGGTTTGGTGTCCTCGGCAGGCTCGGCGGGCTCGGCGACCGCAACGGTTGTCGCGGCTGTGGCGACAGCGGCGGCGTCGTCAGCCGTCGGCGGCGGGGCGATGGTCTCGCCCTTGGGGCTGGTGGTCAGCAGGGACTTGTCCGGCAGGCCGGTTGCCGCCGGGGTGGGCGGCTTCGGCTCGCGCGGGGCCGGTACTGGCGCCGGGGGTGCCGGGGCGACGATGCGGCGGCGCAGGCCAGCCTCGGGCTGGCTGTTGTCCTGTGCTGTCACGGCTGTCTCCGTTCACGTGGGTTGCTGGGTGGTGGGCGTTTGGTTGGGCGCCTGTTCGGCGGTGCTTTCCTGCGGGTGATGAGCAGGAGCGCCAGCATCGCGGCGATCAGCGCGCCGGCGAGCGCCCACCCGCCGAGTTGGAGCCCGGCAGTGCGCACGGAGATGTCCACCGGGCGCGAGATCGGTTGGGCCGAGGCACCCGCGAGGTAAAGCTGCAGGTCGGTGCCGCGGTTGTTGTCGGGCAGGTCGGCGGTCATCTGGACGGTGACGGAGCCGCGTGCGGGGATTTTCAGCGTCCCCGGCACGTTCAGTTTCGCGCCGTCGGGCCCCCAGTAGCGGATCTGGGTTTGCACCGGCAGCGGCATTCCGTTTTGGGCGACGATGAGCAGTGGGCTTGACGACGACGCCCTGGTGTACACGTTCCCCGGCGGGATCAACGTCACGGAATCGCGCAGATCGTTCAGCGTTGCCCGGCTGGCGGCGAGGCGGTCGCCGGTGGCGCGCACGGCGTCGTCGTAAAGCGAAAGTGCCCTGCGTCTGTTGGTGCTGAGCGCGACGAGCATGTCGCGGCGCAGTGGCAGGGTGAAGCCGTAGCGGGTCAGCGCGATGGCGGGGTCGTTTGCCATGAGCGCGGTGATGTCGTTGATGAAGCTGTTTTGCTGCGTGACCTGCAAGATTTCTGCGTCGGTGAAGGCGGCGGGGTCCGAGAATGTGGCCGTGGTGTCGGCGGGTGGGACCTCCGGCGGGGCGGCGAGGTAGTCGCCGAACGAGATCGGGCGGGAGGTTCCGTCGGCGATCAGGCCCGCGACCGTGCCCAGGAGCACTGCGGCGGTTTTCGCGTCCCACGTTGCCGGCGGGTTGATCATCACGGGTTGGGTCGGTGCGTCGCCCTCACCCGTGGTGGCGCTCTGGGCGGCAAGCCGCATCGCTGCTGCGGCGTTCACATCGCGCGCGGTATTGGAATCCCGGGTGTAGTCGAAACGCAGGCCCGGGTTGGAATACCCCGGCGTGTCCGGGTGCTCCCCCGTCGCCGCTAGCACCGCGGCCAGCGAATCCTGGTACCCGACCTCCATCACGCCGGCAGTGTTCCACGTGAAACGTTGCGCATCCGCAGGCTTTGCGACGAGCACCTGCACCGGCACCTCCGGCACCGGCGCCGCCGCGCCCGAGAAGTCTGCGAGCTCCGCGCGTTCGAGCGCGCTCTGGTGGGAGTTGGCTTCGGCGTCGGGCGCGCTGTCAGCTTGGGCCGCCTCCCACGCGGCGTGCATCCCGCCGTCGAACACCGTGGAGCGGGTGTGGTCCGCCCAGCCAAGCGCCGGCCCGGCGCCCGCCTCGATGTAGCCGGTGCCGGCGACCACCGTATTGATCGTGCCTGCCGTGCCCAGCACCCGCTGCAGCACGAACGGGCCGCGCTCGACGGCTTCGCGCATCAGCCACGGATCACCCGTACGCGCCACCGCGTTGAGGTCCGCGTTCGCCCACGGCAGCGCCACGGTGCACCCCGTCGCGGCGATGTCACGCACCTTGTCCAACCACGCCTTTGCGTCCTCGGCTCCCGTGCCTGGGGTACCGGGAGTGTCCTCGTTCGAACCCCAGCTGTCGCGCAGACGCTTCGGTTCCTCCACCACGGCGGGGCGCGAATCACTGACGGTGTAGCCGCCGGTCATGCGGTCCACTGTGTCCACCAGCGCCGGGTCGAGCGCCATGCAGGTGGCGTAGCCAACCTCAGGGGTTTCCACCGCCTTGCGGTACTGCTCCACCAGGGTGTCCAAGCGCCCGCCGGGTGCGAGTTGTTCCGCCAGTGCGTCGCTCTGCAGCACCAGCGGCGGGTCCTCGGGGGCCTCGCCGGTCTCTCCCGGCACGATATTCACCGGTGCGGACACCGGGTACAGGGCGGTCAGCCCGCCCGGTTCGACGTCGTCGGCCGACCCGCGCACGGCCAAGTGGAAGCGGTCGGTGTCCAGGGTGGCGCTGGTGTCGTCGATAAGTTGCAGCATCATCGGGTACACGCCGATGCCGCCGGGCGCGGTCATCTGCAGCGACAGCTCGGCGCTTTCGCCGGGGCGCAGCCGGGTATCCACGACCACCTCGTCGCCCACAACGCTGTACTCCCCCACCCCGGCGACGGCGGCCACGCGCTGCTCGGAGACGGAGCCCACCGGCGCGGCGCGACGCGTGAGCACTTTGAGGCCCTCGAGGGTTGTGTCGGTCTGATTGGTCACGCGAAGTTTCACGTGAAACGGATCGTGCGCGGAGACGACCGCGGGAGCGTCGATAAGCGACACGCGCGCGAGCTGGCCCTCACCCGGGCGCACCGCCGGGTTGACCCACTGCTCTGCAACCTCAGGGTTCTTCGGGCTCACCGGCACCGCAGGCACCGCGCGAGCCGGGGTCGCTGACGGGACCGCCAGCGCCACCGCAACCGCGGCCGCAGCTAGACGGGAAATCGGCCGAATCATCGCGGGGTAGACCTTCCGGCGGCGACTTCCTTCCGCGCCAGCTCAGGCATCCGGTCAAACGCGATACGCGCCAGTTTGCGCTCGTCGGCATACGCAAGGTGCTCCATCAACTCGCTCATGGGCACCCAGGCCACTTCGGTGACCTCCGGGTCTTCGTCGTTAAACACGCCGTCCACAAACCGCAGCAGGTTGTGGTGCACCGTCTTGTGGATCCGCACTCCGTCGGACACAAACCAGTAATCAATGGTGCCCAGGGTGTCGAAGGCCTCGCCGGTAATACCGGTCTCCTCCCAGACCTCACGCTCTGCGGTGCGCCACTGGTGCTCGCCATCCTCGACGTGGCCCTTCGGCATCGACCACAACAGGCGCCCACGGCGATCCAGCCGGCCAATCAGCGCGACGTAGATGCGGCTCATGTCTACCTTGCCGTCCGGGCCGACAGCCTCCGCCATACCGGAGACCACCAGACCACCGGCCGAGGTCTCGTCGCGCACCTCCATCGAAGAGTCGTGCTGGCGGTTGTACTGCGAATGACGGCGATGCTGGTTGCGGTTTCGGTTCCGCTGATTCCCGCGCCCGCCCCTCCGGCGGTTGTTCGGGTTACGGCGACGGTGTTGCTTCTTCTTCGGCTTGTCGCCGCCTTCTGACTGGTTCTTGTCCTGGCCCTGCTGGTTTTTGTTCTGGCCGCCGCGGCGCTTCCGCGGACGACGCCGCCCGCCGGATCCCCCCTTACCGCTGGGGGGACCCGGTACAGGCCGCGTGTTGTCACTCATTCGTGCCATGCTATCCGGCTTCAGGCCGGTTGTGGTACTCCACGCGCGGGGGTGGCGGGTATCGTGTCCAAGGTGACAAAGCTTTTCGACATGCCCGATCCGAACGACCCACTTGCCCCCGCCGCGTTGATGGCCCGGGCGCAGGGGGTCGTCGAGAAGCAATCTGCCCTGCTGGAGCCGCTTGCCCGACTCTTCGCCGAGCGCGGCGAGTCCCTATATATTGTCGGCGGTTCCGTTCGCGACGCCATGCTGGGCCGCGAGGTGCACGATTTGGACTTCACTACATCCGCCCGACCTGCGGTTATCCAGGAGATTCTCGCCGAGTGGGGCGAGAAAGTGTGGGACACCGGCATCGAGTTCGGCACCGTCTCCGCGATCCGGCACGGCGAAACCGTGGAAATTACGACGTTCCGCTCCGATCTTTACGACGGCATCACCCGCAACCCCGAAGTCACCTTCGGCGACACCCTCGAAGGCGACCTCGTGCGCCGCGACTTCGCCTGCAACGCGATGGCCATCGAGCTCTCGCTTGACGACGACCACCTCGCCCCCACCTTCCACGACCCCGTCAACGGCCTTGCCGACCTGGTCGTGGGCGTGCTGGACACCCCGCAGGAGCCGGAGGTGTCGTTCCGCGATGACCCGCTGCGCATGCTGCGCGCCGCCCGCTTCGTCTCCCAACTGGGCTTTACGGTGGCCGACCGCGTCTTCGATGCGATGCGCGACATGGCCGGTGAGATCCAGCGCATCACCGTCGAGCGCGTCCAGGCCGAGCTAGACAAACTCATGCTTGGCGCCCGCCCCTGGGAGGGCATCGACCTGCTCGTGGCCACCGGTGTTGCCGAGTACATCCTGCCCGAGATCCCCGCCCTGCAACTCGAGACCGACGAGCACATGCAGCACAAGGACGTCTACCGCCACTCCCTGACCGTGCTGCGCCAGGCCACCGAACTTGAAGACGCGGACGAAGGCCCTGACCTGAAGCTGCGCTGGGCGGCGCTCATGCACGACATCGGCAAACCCGCCACTCGCGCGCCGAAGGAAGGCGGCGGCGTGACCTTCTACCACCACGAAGTGGTCGGCGCGAAGATGACCCGCAAGCGCCTCAAGGCCCTGAAGTACCCGAAGCACGTCATTTCCGACGTGGGCCAGCTCGTGTTCTTGCACATGCGCTTCCACGGCTTCGGCGAGGGGCAGTGGACCGATTCTGCCGTGCGCCGTTACGTCACCGACGCCGGCGAATTGCTGCCTAAGCTTCACAAACTCGTTCGGGCCGACTGCACCACCCGCAACCCCAGGAAGGCCGCGCGCCTCCAGCGCACCTACGACCACCTGGAGGAGCGCATCGCCGACATCGCCGCCAAGGAGGACCTCGCTCGCGTGCGCCCGGACCTCGACGGCAACGAGATCATGGAGATCCTCGGCCTCAAACCGGGCCCGGAGGTTGGCAAGGCGTGGAAGTATCTGAAGGAACTGCGCCTCGAGCGTGGCGAGCTCGACCACGACAAGGCCGTCGCCGAACTCAAAACCTGGTGGGAGAACGAGAATGCCTGAGTACTTCTACGCCGATCGCCTCTTCAACGCCCTCGAGCGCACTGACCCCGAACCCGGCATGCTGCTCGTCGCCGCACCCGGCATGTACTCCCCCGAGTTCGCCCGCACCGTGGTGCTCATCATCGAGCAGAGCGCGGATCGCACCCTCGGCGTCGTGTTGAACCGACGCAGCGAAACAGCGCTTGCCAACGTGATCCCCGCGTGGGCCGACCTCGCTGCCAAGCCCCAGGCCGTGCACATTGGCGGTCCCGTCCGCCCCGAGGCCGCAGTCTGCCTCGGCGTCACCTCCCCCGGCGTGGACATCGACGCCAACCCTTACTTCCAGCGCATGGCCAACCGCCTCGTGCTGCTCAACCTCAACGTTGAACCGGAGCTTGTCTCCGCCGACATCGACGGCGTCCGCATCTTCGCCGGCTACGCCGAGTGGGAGCCGGGCCAACTCGACGACGAGATCCTCCGCGGCGACTGGTTCGTCGCCCCCGCCCTGCCCTCCGACGTGATCGCTCCGGCGGGTGCGGATTTGTGGGGGGACGTGATGCGTCGCCAAGCAATGCCCTTGCCTCTGTTCGCCACCTTCCCGGCGAATCTGGAGGACAACTAATTGGGTGTTTCACGTGAAACAAAGCGGCAGATCCGCCTCGGCCTGAAGGACTCGTGGCTCGTCTGCCTCGGTTTGGTGCCGCTCGGGCTGGCGTTCGGGTTGCTGGTTACGCAAGCCGGTTTCGCATGGTGGTGGGCTCCGATCTTCTCCGTCATTATCTATTCCGGCTCGATGGAATTCCTCGCCATCAGCATGGTGACCAGCGGGTTTGGCATCTTCTCCTCCGCGCTGACCGCGTTCATGGTGAACTTCCGCCACATCTTCTACGGCCTCACCTTCCCCCGCGACGTCGCGCGCCCGGGCCTGCCGCGCCTGTACCTCACCTACGGCGTGACCGATGAGCTCTACGCCCTGACGTCCACGCTCGTCGCTAATGGCACGCGCCTGACTCATGCCCGCTTGATGACCAGCGCGATGCTGATCAACGCGTCGTGGATCCTGCCGGGCATCATCGGCGCACTCGTGGGCAACCTCATCCCAGAGGACATCGAAGGCTTCGAATTCGCTCTCACCGCCCTGTTCGCCGTCCTCGCCTACGAGGCATTCCAAAGCAGCAAGGACCTCTCCGCCCCACTCATCGCCGGCTCGCTGGCCGTGGTCGCGGCGTTCATCTTCCCCGACCAGATGATCATCATCGGCCTGCTCGCCTACTTCGGCGTGCTATTGCTGCGGTTCTGGGCACCGCGTATCGACGACCTCCTCACCTGGCAGGTGAAATAAATGAGCACCCTCGGACTCCCCGACGGCGTCACCCTCGGCATGGCCGCCGCCGTGATCATCCCGGCCGGCATCGTGACGTTCCTGCTGCGCGCCCTGCCCTTCGCGCTCACGCGGTACCTCAAGGGCAGCCCGTTCATCGACTTCCTTGCCGTCCTCATGCCCGTCGGCGTGATGACCGTCCTGGTCGTGTACACCATCGCCGGCGAAGCCGGAAACCCCGGCCGCTTCTGGTCCGCCCTCGCGGCTTTGGTGATTACGTTCGTGCTCCACGCCTGGCGACGCCGCGCCGACCTCTCCATCTTCGCCGGCACCGCCGTGTACATGCTGCTGGTGAATCTGGTGGTGTGAGGGGTTCGCCCGTTTTGTTGTTAACGGGTGTCATGCTTAACTGACTAGGCTCAGATATCTGACAGCTCATATTCAGTTTCGGGTAAGGAGACCCCAATGAAGCGCCGTATTGTTGCAGCCTCCGTGGCAGCCACCACCGCCCTGTCGCTCGCTGTTGTTCCAACACAGTTCGCCCACGCGCAAACATCCTCCATCGCGTACTTTAATTGCGTCGCCACACTCAACGACCTTGATGAGAAGCGTGCTGAGGCGCCGACAGATGATGTAGACAAGTTTGCAAAAGATTTCTACGAGAGCATTGTTGATAATTTTGTCGAAGAGCTTGATGTCAAAGGCTCGTCTAACGAAGGCACGTGCATGAATGTGCTGCTGCACCCAAAGAATGCATATCGCCCTGGAACCATCGCGTTTTTGGTTCTGGCTCCGATTGCGGTCCTAGCTCTGCTGTACACCGCAGCAGGCAAGATCCCGGGTGTTGAGCTTCCCTCACTTTCTAGCCTTCCTCGCTAAAGCAGATAAGCCTGACGTTATTGGTGCCCCGGCTGGTTCAGTCGGGGCTTCTCCCCTTTCTAGTCGTCGAATCCTCCCCCGCTTTCTGCCCAGGTCTGCGCGTTGTCGCGGCGCCGTGGCAAGGAATAGTTGTCTGAGACGTAGCGGGTGCCATCCTGGTAGATAAAGTGCACGTCGCTGCCGTCCTTGACGGTCTCGAGGTAGCCATCGGTAACCAAGGAGTGGCAGGCGGAACAGAGTGGCAGCAGGTTTTCTAGATCGGTCATGCCGCCCTCGGACCACTCTTTGATGTGGTGGATCTCGATGAACCGCGAGTGCGTGCAGCCGGGTGCGGCACACTGTCCACCCCACATGGTGAGCAGAGCATTGACCTGTCCCGGCGTGGCGAAGCGGGAAGACCGTCCGGTGTTGATGATCAGGCCGTCGTCGTCGACAGTAGAAACGCGCAGGTCAGCGTTCGCGATCAACCCAACCAGTGCCTCGGAGCGTGCGCCGACGTTGTTGGGCATGTAGGCGCGGCCGTCCTTAGTCACCAGAACGTTGACGTGTGCGCCTGGCGTTGTCAGCGCGCTTTTGGGCTGGCTCCGCGTCATGTGCACCATGCCCATGAAGGCCTGCAACAGCATTCGGCCGATCGGCATGCCATAGCCCGAGGCGGTCTTGCGAGCCTTCTTTGCGGGTTCGACGGCGTCGGCCTTTTGCAGCATGTCCCTGATGGAGAGCTCGGCGACGCGGCCGTCTTCGTGGCGCAATGCATCCTCGAGCATTTCCTCCATCTCGTAGTAGGCGATCTCCCCGAGTTTCAGCGCGGCGATGAATGCGGCGCCGTCGGTGGCGTTGAGCACCCCGTGGAGGGCAATCTCGCCGTTATCGCGGGTGTGTACGCGCAGGTAGTGGTCCGGCTTCTCGCTATCACCATTCCCTGGTTTGTCGTATCCACTGAGTGCGATTTCGAGTTCGTGGTAGCCGAGTTCCAGGGCCATGTCGACAAGTTGGCGCTCTACCGCCGGGGTTAGGTAGCGAAGCAGCAAGCGCACCACCGAGTAGCTGATCTTGCCCGCAGAGAACTGCTGCTGAAGGTACAGAAACTCGCCGAGGCGGCAGCCGACGTGGACATATTCGTGCGCTGTGGAGATCGAGATCCCCAGGCGACGCGTCAGAAACTGCGCCGTGGTCCGTGCCCCCATCTGCGGTGCGAAACCGCCCTCCTCAAACGCGCGTATCGACGTCAACAGCTCCGCCTTACAACGCGTCATGCTTCTGTGCGACTGCTCGATTGCATCCGTAAGCAACTCCGCAAACGCACTAGGTTCAGTGCACTTCTCCTCCACTGCCGTTGTCATTGTGGTCCCCCTTAAGGCCGTATGTATGTTCGATAAAGCAAAGCATACAACCCGCCACGACACGGCTGTGACCTGCACAAACAATGTTTTATATGAGTGCTATAAAACGCACTAAAACCGAACGGAACAACTCCGCATTGCGGACAATCCCGGCCGCGCCAATCGTTGGGGAGGCCCAACGAATTCGGGCGCGTGGGGTCGTCGTCAAGCATCCGCAACTCCGCATTGCGGACAAGTGGGGACGCACCAACTAATTCACCACGCGGTACCAGAGGCGCTTGCCTTCCTTCTTCGGCGGGACGAGTTTCACGCGGACCGGCTGCGGCAGGGTGAAGTCGTAGCCGCCACTCTGGATCTGGCGGCGGATCTCGCGGGCTTTGAGCGTGTCGCCGACGTCGATCCGATGCGAGCGCTGGCGTAGGGGGCGCTTGAAAATCTGCCGACGAACCGCGCTGGGGAGGGCACCGGGACTGGCGGGGATGTCCTTGTACTTCACTACCCCATTGGGTGTGGTGGCCTCGATCGTCGCAACGACCATGTATCGGACGTTAGAGTCCACACCCGGGATGTGGGGGGTGATGTGGATGGTGCGGATGACGCCGTCGATAAGGTCGCGGCGAAATCCGATTGGTGCGCGGCCCGGGAAGATCATCCGGGCGATGAAAAACAGCACCAGGATCGGGAGGAAAATCTGGCCATAGAACGCGATGATCTGGAGCGGACCAGGTAGGAAGGGGCCTATGGTGTCGAAGAAACTACCCATAGGCGAAGAAGAAAGTTAGTGCGGGAACTTCGCTCGGGCTTCGGACCAAAGGCCTTCGAACTCATCCTCGCTGAGGTGGCGGGCGGTGATGCCCTCCATGGAGTCGTAGGTGCGCGGGTGTGGCACGGTGCCCATGGGTTGATTGGCCTGCCCGATGACGCGCCCATCGACGTAGATGCCGGTGATGGTTTCGGCGGGGTCGAGTTCAATCATGCGCACCATGGTGCACTCGTGGGCTGAGATTTCTTCCAGCTCGGCGATATTGAGCAGCTCTCCGCCGAGTTCGGGGACGTTGTAGTGAATGCGGACGTAATGTTTCACGTGAAACTCTTTCTAGAGACGTAAGCGGAACAGATCATCAACTGTGCCATGTGATAGATCATTAGCGGAATAATAAGCACGCCGAGTTGCGCGCCGCCGAAGATGACGGTGGCCATGGGCAGGCCGGTCGCAAGAGATTTCTGCGTGCCGCACATCTGCACGGCCACGACGTCCTCGCGCGGGAACCGCAGCGCCTGTGGCACGACGCGGGTCAGCCACAGCATGGCGAAGACCAGCACCACGGAGAACACAATCAGCAGCACGATCTCAAGCGCGGTCACGTTCGACCACACGCCGGAGACGACACCTTTGGAAAAGGCGGAGTAGACGACCATCCAGATGGAGCCGCGGTCGACGATCTTGGTGGTCTTGGATTTGGCCAACTCCCCCAGCCGCTTGTGCGCCAACTGGCCGAGCATAAACGGCAGGAGGAGTTGGAGGGCGATGTCGGTGAAGACGGAGGCGTCGATATGCACACCGTCGCCGGCGCCCATCAGCCACATCACGAGCAATGGCGTAGCGACGACACCCACCAACGACGACACCGACGCCGCCACAACAGCACCGGACACGTTGCCGCGTGCGATGCCGGTCAGCGCCACGGAGGACTGGACGGTGGACGGCACGAGGGTCATGAAGAGTAGGCCCTGGTAGAGGTCCTCGGAGATGAACCCGGTGGTGGGCCGCGCGAGCAGACCGATCAGCGGGTATGCCACGAAGGTAAACGCGAGGATGAGGGCATGGAGGCGCCAGTTGGTGAGGCCCCGGAGGGCTTCTTGCGTCGATAGGCGTGCGCCGTAGAGGAAAAAGAGCAGCGCGATCGCGAGTTTGACGGCCACCCCAAAGCCGTCCGCGAACGCGCCGCGCGCCGGCACGACGAAGGCGAGGATCGCAGCAACAACGATGCCGACGAGGAGAGGATCGAGCTTCTTCATGTGGCCGAGTCTACGGCCAGCAGGTTAGCTCGCCGGGTTTTGAGCTTCGACCTTGTCGCCGGCTTCGATGACCTCAACTTCGCGCAGGCCGGTCACGGCCGGGCCGGAGACACGCGCGCCGGTGGCGATGTTGAAAACGGAACCGTGGGCGACACACTTAACGGTCTCGCCCTCCACCTTGGTGATCTTCTTCTGCTGGTGCGGGCATACCGCCGAGTATGCGACGAACTGGCCGGCGGACGGCTGGGCGATGATGAACTTGTCCAGGATCACCGCGGAGCCGACCGGCACGTCGGTCTTCGCAATTTCTTCGGGGGCCTCTTCCCCGCAGGCGGCCAGGAAGGCACCGGCGAAGGTAGTGGCGGTGCCGAGCAGGAACATGCGACGTGAACAGGTCATGATGCGATCGTAGCTTGCTTCATGGCGCCCACGTAGTCGGAAAGTTCCCGCTTCAGCCCGTCCATGTTTTCCACGCGATTATCGACGACATACTTATCAATAATGTTCGTAATCGCCGACCCGGTGATCGCGCCAGCGGCCCCAGCGGCGATCGCGTCGCGCACGTGCTCGGGACGGGAGATGCCGAAGCCGAGCAGTACCGGTGCGCCACCGAAGGACTGCACATTATCGACGACCTCACGCAGGCCCTCCACCGTCGCCTCATTCTCCGCGCCGGTGACGCCGTCGCGAGAAATGGCGTAAATGTAGCCGCGGGAGTTAGCGGCCACGCCCTCGAGGACCTCGCGGGAGGCCTTTGCCGGGGCGATGAAGATCGGGTCGATGCCGGCGCGTTCGGCGGCGGCGGTGAAGGGGTCAGACTCGCGCACGGGGACGTCGGGAAGCAATACGCTATCGGCGCCGGCCTCCTTGAACTCGGTGTAGAAGCGGTCGAGGCCGCGAGTGTGGGCGACGTTGGCGTAGATCAGCATGCCGATCGGCAGGTCCGGGTAACGCTCGCGGATGGTGCGCACCTGGTCGAGGGACTGCTGCACGGTTGCTCCCCCACGGAGAGCGCGGACGTGGGCGCCCTGGATGGCGGGGCCGTCGGCGACCGGGTCGGAGAATGGCACGCCGAGCTCGAGTGCGTCGGCGCCTGCTTCGACGATGGCGGAGATGAGCTCCACCGCGTCGTCCGGGTTCGGGTCGGACAGCATGATGAAGGGGACGAACGCGCCCTCCCCCTTGGCAAAGAGTTGCTCGTAGCGCGACATTTACTTGTTCTCCTTCTGCTCGAGGGTTGCTCGCACGTGTGCGATGTCCTTGTCGCCGCGGCCGGACAGGGCGACGAGAATGTTCAGCGGCTCGGCGTCGGCCGGGTGCTCGGCGGCGCGCTTGAGCGCGTAGGCCAGGGCGTGCGAGGACTCGAGCGCCGGGATGATGCCTTCGTGGCGGGATAGGGCCTGGAAGGCGTCGAGGGCCTCGTCGTCGGTGACGGGCACGTACTTCGCACGGCCGGATTGGGCGAGGTAGGCGTGCTCCGGGCCGACGGCCGGGTAGTCCAGGCCGGCGGAGATGGAGTAGGACTCTTCAACCTGGCCGTCGTCGTCACGCATGAGGTACGAGCGGGTGCCGTGCAGGATGCCGATGGTGCCCTGGGCGATGGCGGCGCCGTGCTTGCCTTGGCCGAAGCCTTCGCCGCCGGGTTCGGCGCCGACCAGTTCGACGGTGTCGTCGTCAATGAAATCGGCGAACATGCCGATGGCGTTGGAGCCGCCGCCGACGCAGGCGACGACCACGTCGGGCAGGGCGCCGGTGCGCTCGAGGATCTGGGCGCGGGCCTCGGTGGAGATCACGCGGTGGAATTCTTTGACGATCTTCGGGAACGGGTGCGGGCCAGCAGCCGTGCCGAGGAGGTAGTGGGATTCGTGGAAGGTTGCGGTCCAGTCACGAAGCGCCTCGTTCACCGCGTCCTTGAGGGTGCCCGCGCCGGATTCCACGCCGACGACCTTCGCGCCCATCAGGCGCATGCGGTAGACGTTCGGTGCCTGGCGCTGCATGTCGGTCTTGCCCATGTAGATCACGCAGTCGAGCCCGAGGAGCGCACAGGCAAGTGCGGTCGCCGTGCCGTGTTGGCCGGCGCCGGTCTCCGCGATGATGCGGGTCTTGCCCATCTTCTTTGCCAGCAGCGCCTGGCCGATCACCTGGTTCGTCTTGTGGGCGCCGCCGTGCACGAGATCCTCGCGTTTGAGGAAGATTCGCGCGTTGCCGCCCACCGGCAGGTTGCGGCATTCGGTCAGCGGGGTCGGACGGCCGAGGTAGTCGCGCAGGAGGGAGCGGTATTCCGCCATGAAGGCCTCGTCGTTAAACGCGTCGACGAAAGCTTGCTCGAGTTGGTCGAGCGCTGGCAGGAGGGATTCGGGGACGAACTGTCCGCCGAATTCGCCGTAGTACGCAGGGAGGAGAGTCATGAGGTGTCCTTTAGTCGTGGTAGTTGCCAATTGTGTCGAAGCCGCGTCGCAGCGCGCCCGCGTCTTTGTGGCCGTTGGGGTCTTCGAAGCCGGAGTTCAGGTCCAGGCCGGCGCATCCGACGCGCAGCGCATCGGTGAGGTTGTCGGGGCTGAGGCCGCCCGCGAGGAACGCCTTCTGCTTCACGGCGTCTGGCACGCGCGTCCAGTCGAAGCGCTCCCCCGAGCCGCCGTCGTGGGCGTCGAGCACTAGCTTGTCGACGACCCCAGCAACCGCCTCGGCCACCTTTTCGCCATCCGGCTGCGTCATGGAGACTGCACGCCAGACCTCGACGTCGACCTCCTTGCGCACGGATTCGATGAGCGCCAGTTCCGCCTCAACCGAGCCCTGATACGGCGCGTGGATTTGGACGGCGGCGATGCCGGGCTGGACGAGCTCGTCGTAACCCGAGGTGCGGCGGGACACCGCGACGTAGTCCAGGCCTGGCTCGGCGGCGATGATGTCGGTGGCTGTTTCACGTGAAACATTGCGCGGGGAGGCGTCGTCGAAAATGAGCCCGCCGTAGACCGCGCCGCACGCCTTGGCGGCCTGGGCGGCGGAGGCGGTGCGCAGGCCGCAGACCTTGTTCGGGCCGTAGACGAGCTCGCGGCAGGCGCGGTCGATGTCCGGCTGGGAGGTTAGTTGGCTGCCAACCAGGAACGCATCGGAGTGACCGCCGAGGCGACGCACGGTTGCGGAGTCGCGGATGCCGGACTCGGAGACCACCACTGCCCCATCGGGAGCGAGCTCGGCGAGGCGTGCGGAGCGGTCGAGGTCGATGGAGAGATCGTGAAGATTGCGGTGGTTCACGCCGAAGATCTTCGCGCCGAGCTTGATGGCGCGGTGGGCTTCTTCCTCGTTGATCACCTCGGTGAGCACGTCCATGTGGAGTGACTCGGCGATGGAAGCCAGGTGCGCGTACTCCTCGTCGGTAAGGACGGAGAGCATGAGCAGGATCGCGTCGGCGCCGAAGTAGCGCGCGGCGTAGATCTGGACCTCGTCGATGATGAAGTCCTTGCACAGCACCGGCAAATGGGTCGTCGCGGCGACGGTGGCCAGGTGGTTGTAGTCGCCGTTAAAGAAGTCCGGCTCGCACAGCACGGAGATGCCAGCGGCGTAGCGCGAGTACACGGAGGCGATCTCGCCGGGCTTGTAGTCGTCGCGAATTGGCCCGAGCGAGGGCGACGCGGACTTACACTCCATGATGAACGCGGTGCCGGGGCGCGCGAGGGAGTCGTACAGAGAGCGCTCCGAATTGCGTAACGTGCCGAAATCAACGTGTGTAACGCGTGCTCGAATATCGTCAAGGTGACGTTTTCTGTTCTCGACGATATCGGTCAAAATCTTAGACACTGTAATCGGCCTCCTCGTGGGTGGCGAGCCAATCGGCCACCGTGCCGTCTGCAATCAACTGCTTCGCGTGCTCGGTACCCGCGGCAAGCGAATCCGCAATGCCGTAGAGGTAGAACATCGCACCCGCGGATACGGCAACGGCGTCGCGGTGGGCAGCCGGACCCTCCCCCGCGAACGTGGCGCGCATGAAGGCTGCGTTCTCGGCACCGTTGCCGCCACGCAGGTCCTCCAGGCTGTGGCGCTCCACCCCGAGCTCCTCGGGCGTGACCGTGTAGTGGGTAATCTCGCCGTCCTTGAGCTCCCAGACCTCGGTATCGCCGTGGACCGCGATCTCGTCAGTGCCCGCGCCATGGACGACGAGCGCACGGTTCCGGCCCAGCTCACGCATCGTTTCCGCAATCACCTGGCCCAACTTCGGGTTAGCGATGCCCATGATCTGGAACTCCGGGCGAGCCGGGCTGAGCAGCGGACCCATCGTGTTAAACAGCGTGGACACGCCGAGCGCCTTGCGGACCTGCTGCACGAACGCGATCGCCGGGTTATACGCCGGGGCGAACAGGAACGTGAAGTTGGAGGACTCGAACTGGCGCACAGCACGATCCGGGTCGAGGTCCAGCGGGATGTTCAGCGCCTCGAGCACGTCCGCGGAACCGGACTTCGAGGACACGGAGCGGTTGCCGCACTTGATCATCTTCACGCCACCGGCAGCTGCGGTAAGCGAAGCGGCTGTGGTGATGTTGATGGTGTTCGCGCCGTCGCCACCCGTACCGGCGGTGTCCATGATCCCCTCCCCCGTCACCGGGAACGGACGCCCGGCGGCAAGGAACGCGCGGGCCGCACCGGCGATGTCGGCAAAAGTTTCGCCGCGCGTGCGGATCATGGCCAACAGTGCGGCGATGTGCACGTCGTCGTAGTCGCCGACGGTCAGCGGGGTAAACGCCTCGATGGCTTCCTCGAGGGTGGGCTCGGGGTTGTCCATGAAGCGGCGGAAGATCTCGAGTTGGCTAGTCATTGTCGCGGCCTTTCTGTAGCAATTTCGTCACACAGTGGTCCAGGATTTGCGGGCCAGAGGGAGTAAGGATGGATTCGGGGTGGAACTGCAGTCCGATGGACATGCCGTCGTCGGTTTCGGCAGCCATGATCACGTCGCCGATCTCCGTGCCGGTCCACGCCAGCGGCGTAATACCGGGCGGCGCGGTAGTGGCGCCGAGGGAGTGGTAGCGGGCGACGGGGACGTGGCGGCCGTCTGTAAGCACCATGCTTTGCGACGACCCATGCACCGGCCCGCACGGCTCAACCCGCCCACCAAAGTGCTCCACCAGAGCCTGAAAGCCCAGGCAGATGCCCAGAATCGGGATCCGTCCCTGGGCGCGTTCGATGACCTCCATCATGCAGCCGGCGTCGGCCGGGTAGCCCGGGCCGGGCGAAAGCACGATGAGGTCCGGGTTGGCGTTCAGCACCGTGTCGGCGGTAACGGTGTTGCGGTAGACTACGGTGTCGTAGTCCGCGAATGCGTCCACCAGGTTGTACACGAAGGAGTCTTGGTTATCCAGCAGGACGATCATTTCTTCACCTCCAGGTCGCGGCCACCGGCGAGTGCATGCAGGACTGCGTAGGCCTTGTGCAGAGTTTCGTCAGCCTCGGACTGGGGCACGGAGTCGCGCACAACGCCCGCGCCGGCCTGCACGATGGCCTTGCCATTGGCCACGAAGGCGGAGCGGATGACGATGCAGGTGTCGAATTCGCCGTCGCCACGCAAGTAGCCCACCGCCCCGCCGTAGGAGCCGCGGCGCTTGCGCTCCACGGAGCGCAGCAGTTCGGTCGCACGCAGCTTCGGTGCGCCGGTGAGCGTGCCCATGTTCATGCACGCGCGGTAGGCGTCAAGCGCGTCGAGGTCCGCGGCCAGGGTTGCGGTGACCCGGCTGACCAGGTGCATCACGCGCGAGTAGCGGTCCACCTGCAGTAGGTCTTGCACCTTGCGGGTACGCGGCTCGGCCACGCGCGCCATGTCGTTGCGGGCCAGGTCCACCAGCATGGTGTGCTCGGCAACCTCTTTGGCGTCGGTGCGCAACTGCAGTTCCATGCGCGTGTCCAGTTCGTGATTGACCGTGCCGTCCGGGTTCAGCCCGCGCGGGCGCGTGCCGGCAATGGGATACAGCTGCACCTGGCGGGTGGTCGGCGAGAACTTCAGGTTCGACTCCGGCGAGGCGCCGAACAGTTCGTACCCCTCGCCGCGGATGTAGAACATGTACGGCGAGGGGTTCGCGGCACGCAGGCGGCGGTACGCACCGAAGGCGTCGTCGCAGTCGGCGGTGAAGCTGCGCGCCGGCACGACTTGGTAGATGTCGCCGTTGTAAATGTTGCCCTGCAGCTGCTCCACTACCCCACGGAACTCCTCGTCCGGCATATCCGCCTCGGCGACGAGGGTGCCGGTGAGGGTGGTTGGGTCGGTGGGTGCGGGGGCGTCGTCGATACGCGCTGCGATCTCGGCGAGATCAATGCCGTCACCTGCAGCATCAACCCCGGCGAGGTACGCCGTGCCGGTCTCGTGGTTGACGCGCAGCACGACCTCCGCGAGGACAAACTCGTAATCCGGGTAGGTGTTGTCGCCGTCCGCGACCTCGGGCAGGCGCTCGAACGTCTCCAGGTAATCAAACGCGAAACCGCCCGCGAGCAGCGGAAAGTCCTCATTGCCCTCGGTGGAGGTCAACTTGCGCAGGACATCCATCGTGGACGCCGCGGTCAGGCGCTCGCGCTCGTCCTCCACATCAACGCGCGGAAACTCGTGCTCGAGCCCGATCTCGTTCGCAATAATCTCGCCCGACGGCGTCAGCGGTGTCAGCGTCACGCGGTTGCCGGAGCAAGTAATGCGTATCGACGACCGCAGCACCGCCAACGACTGCAACCCCGAACGTGTCGTGATGTCAGCGGACTCGAGCAACACCGTGTCGGTTGCGTCGAGGCCGCCGATGTGGGCGAAGAGCCTTGCCACATCCTCGTGGTAGCGCACCTCTTGACGGGTGAATTTCATGTGATCCTCGGTTCTGTTCTTGCTTGCACCGAGGGATAAAAAAGGGCCCGCGGCGCTTGGGGGACAAGCTGGCGGGCCGTGACTTCGCTAGGTGGCGCGCCAGTTAGGCGAGCCACCACCATGTTTGAGAAGTCATGTACGTCACAAAAAGGAAGTGTAGCCGAGGATCCGGCTTCGCGGGCTCATTTTATTCGTTGTTGTCGGCGTGGTCGGCGGCTCGTCGCAAAGCATCAAGGTTCACCGCGGGCTTCTCCTCTTCTTGCGCAGGCGCCTGCTCACGCGCGTGCTCCACCAACGTCGCGGCGCGCGCACCGAAGTTGCCGCCCACGGACGCCGAAATCACCGCCGCTACCGCCGCGACCGCCGGCATAATCCACACCCAGCCGGAAGCGATGAACGAAAACGCCGCCCCGAACGCGAGCGCCAACGCGGCCAGCACCCAGAACGGGCCCGCAACCTTGTGGGCCTGATTCCAGATCCCCGGGTCCTTACGCACAGCCGGCACGTGGAGGCCGATCCACTTGTTGCCGGGCAGCTTGCCTGCGGTGGCGAGCGCACCGGGGATAAACAGTGCAAGCGTCAGCAGCGTAAAGACGATACCGAGAACAACGTTAAGGGTGGTCATGTTCGCAAACGGGCTCATAGCCCCCAAGCATACGACCGCACACTCACCTGCAAAAAAATATGATCAAAATACAGTAGATTGCATAAATACGGGCTACGCTAGGCCCATGCAAAAGAAAATCCTCCACTCATTGCTGTTCTGGGTGGTTGTAGCGATTGCCTTGGGCTTCGCCTGCAGCTTCTTCTTCCCGGACTGGCTTGCCCGCGTCTTTGTCACGTTCAACGGGCTGTTCTCTAACTTCCTCGGCTTCTTCGTCCCGGTCCTTATCTTCGCCCTCATCGCCCCCGCCATCGCGGGTCTGGGTCAGGGCGCAGGCAAGTGGCTCGGCGTCACCGCCGGTGTCGCATACGGCTCCACGTTCATCTCCGGCCTGATCGCGTGGTTCACGGCGTCCACGCTGTACCCGAGGCTTCTGGACGGCAAGACCCTCATCACCGATGTCGCCGACCCCGATGCCGGCGGCCTCTCCCCTTACTTCAGCGTTGAAATGCCGCCACCACTGGAAGTCATGTCCGCGCTGCTCCTCGCCTTCGTCGTCGGCCTGTCCATGACGGCGGTGAAGTCCGACAACCTGTTCAAGGTGCTCGGCGAGCTCAACGACATCGTGCTCAAGGTCGTGGTCACCTTCGTCATCCCGCTGCTGCCGCTGTTCATCTTCGGCACCTTCCTCAACCTGGGCATGAACGAGAACTTCGGCGACACCATGGCGGCCATGGGCGTGGTCCTCCTGCTCTCCGTCGTGATGACCGTCGTGATCGTCCTGCTGCAGTACCTCGTCGCAGGCACCGTCGCTGGCGTGAACCCGTTCAAGGCGCTGAAGAACATGCTGCCGGCATACTTCACAGCACTGGGCACCTCGTCCTCCGCGGCGACCATCCCGGTCACCTACAAGTCCACCCTGAAGAACAAGGTTGACGAGGACGTCGCCGGCTTCGTGGTCCCGCTCTGCGCGACGATTCACCTGTCCGGCTCGATGATGAAGATCACCCTCTACGCGCTCTCCATCGTGTTTATGGCCAACCTGGATATTTCCGCCGGCCAGGTCATCGGATTCATCCTCCTGCTGGGCATCATGATGATCGCCGCGCCGGGCGTGCCGGGTGGCGCCATCATGGCCGCTGTCGGTCTGCTGCAGTCCAACCTCGGTTTCGACGAGTCCATGGTCTCCCTCATGATCGCGTCCTACATCGTCGTTGACTCCTTCGGTACCGCCGCCAACGTCACCGGCGACGGCGCGATCGCCCTGATCGTGAACAAACTCGCTGCGGGCAAGATCAAGAGCGATTCGCTTAACGACGACACCGTCACCACCGCGGAGGAAGCCACCCGCTAGTCCCCCACTGATTTGAGACGACCGCCCTTCGGGGCGGTTTTCTTTTGCCTTGTTGCTCTTCGAGGTGTTTCACGTGAAACATCAGGTGTTCACTGTATCGAGGTGGCTCCTCACTGTATGAAGTGACGCCCTCACTGTAAAAAGAGGGGTGAAAATGGGTCCTCACTGTATTGAGTGATGCCCTCACTGTAAAAAGTGAGTACAGTGAGAGCATGAGTGAGCGGATGGATGACATCATGGCCAGGCTGCGGCGCCAGCGGAATGATGATCACTGGATTGAGGCGAAATCCGGTACGGGGAAGTTGGATACAGCCTTTTGGAAGGCTGTGAGCGCCTTTGCAAATACGAAGGGTGGCCTGATCGTCCTTGGCATTGAGGAAGATCATTCGACCGGTACGTTCCAGCCAGCCACTGATTTTGACTCTCGTGCGATGAATGATCGACTCATCAGTGCTTTGAGGGTCGACCAACAGAAGCCTCCGGTGACGCCGATACCCGAGACTGTCGTCGAACTCGATGAATACCAGGGTTCGCCGGTGATCTTGGTTGAGGTGCGGCCGATGCGTACCGATGAGCGCCTCGGAAAGCAGATGCCGTGTTACGTGACCTCGCAAGGACTCCGGGATGGCGCGTACAAGCGAGTACTGGATGGCGATCAGAGGCTTTCCAGCTACGAGATCTTCCAGCTCATGAATCTCTACACGCCAGATTCCTCGGAGTTGCTGCCTGTTCCTGGGGCGAGCCTCGATGACCTGGACGGCCAGACGTGGAACGGTTTGATCCAATCTTTGGAGAAGAGGGGTTCTCGGATCCGAGTGGGAACAAGAACCGATGCAGAGGTTCTGGAGCGACTGCATGTGCTTGATGCAGAGGGCGTACCAACCCTTGCGGGCGCGTTGGCATTAGGCAGTTACCCGCAACAGTTTTTCCCGCAGCTCTTCATCGATGTGGCGGTTCACCCGACGACGGAGAAGTCTACATCTGACACGCGCTTCCTTGATCGGGCTCACTGCGACGGTCCGCTTCCATTGGCGGTCGAGGATGCGATTAAAGCTGTCGTGCGCAATCTCCGGGTTCGTACTGTGGAAGTTGGGGCGAATATGGTCGACGAACCTGAGATTCCAGAGATTGCTCTGCGTGAAGCGATTGTGAATGCCGCGATGCACCGTGACTACAGTCCGCAGGTTCAGGGGCGGCAAGTGCAGGTTGATGTGTACCCGGACCGGGTCGAGGTAAACAGTCCCGGCGGACTGTGGGGAGATCGCACCGAAGACAATATCGACGAGAACAGGTCGGTAAGCAGGAACCCTTCGCTCGCGAACTTGCTAAGCAACCTTCCAACGCCTTCGGGCTCGATGCGCGTGGCTGAAAACCAGGGAAGTGGTATTCAGCGGATGAAGCAAGGGATGGAAGGCTATGGCCTGCCCCAGCCGGTGTTCGATGCGAAGATCGGAGAGTTCACCGTCATCCTCTACAGGTTCGGGATCCTCGATCCTGAAATGTCGGCATGGAGGGATCCTCGATCCTGAAATGTCGGCATGGTTGGAGTCGGTCGCACCTGACAGCACTCGAGAGGAACAGATCGCGCTGGCGATTGCCAAGGGTTTGGGTGCTGTGTCCGTGAAGGAGCTCCGTAAGCACATTGGGCTTGATAGTGACGATGCACGCAGTCTGTTGAGTGATCTCGTCACACGCGGGCTGCTCGGTCCGGGCCACACGCGGGATTCGTTTGTTCTTTCAAGCAGCGGCATCGAACTCGATGAAACGGACAACAAACTCATCGCCTACCTGGCCCAAGTTGGAGAGGCAGCAGCACGCGATATCGCGGACCACCTAGACGTGAGTGTCAATACCCTGCGCCCAAGACTCCGCAGCATGGTGGATGTGGGTGAAATTGTGCCCACTGCCCCACCGACAAGCCGCAAGCGAAAGTATCGCCTCCCCAACTAAGCGCGCCGTTTCACGTGAAACATTTCTCTACTCCCCCAATGGCGTAGTGTCATTCGCATGTCCTTCGAGATCGTCACCACTCATTTCGTGGCGCACGAGCCGGACCTCGACGGCGCGTACGAGCTTTACCTGAACCGCATCCGGGCCAGCGGCGTCGAGATTGCGGCGGTGTCGCCGCACCCCCACCCCATAGAGGACGAGTACGTGCTTTGGGATCTCCGCTGCCAAGCCGCGTACGACAACCTCGCCGCGCCGGAGGACCTCCAGCTCTACGAGCTCAACGCCCTCGTGGACTTCACCACGACCAACCGCGACGAGGCGCTTGACTACTTCTTTTTCGAGGATATGGGCGGCCCCACGCGGTTCGCGGCGGCACTCGGCGGCCTGTCGGACCTCACGCTTCGCGACGAGCCCACCGGCCCCCTCTCCCTTACCACCATCGTTTATCTCGGCGCCTCGCAGCACATGGCGGTGGCGCAACAGCTTTTCGACGACACCCTCGCCGCCCTCAACGCCGTCGCCTACCAACCCTTCGTCGCCCCACTCGAGGGCACCGAACATGCTGATCTCGTCGGCCCGCTTTGGCTTCGCGACGCCACCTTGAACATCATCGGCAAAGGCGACGGCATCTTCTCCCCCGGCAAGGACGCCTGGGCGGGTTGGGTGCTCACCTCAGACAGCAACAACACCGCCGAGCTTCAACTGCGTGAGCGCATCGAGCCTGACGCAGTGGTGATTAGCCGGGCGGTGTCTGAACCGTTCTAGCGGGCTGTACCCGCTGGCGGTGTTGGCTTAGTTGGTCGGTGCGGTGGCTGCGCTGCCAGCTGCATCGTCGGCAGCGCCACCTGCTGCACCGTCAGCCGGAATGGAGTTGGTCACTACCTCGTCGGAAATGACCGCGTCGCTCGGCGCCAACGGATCCTCGGAGACAACAGCCGTATCGGAGACGACCACATCGCCGGTGGAGTCCGTGCCACCCGTGCCACCCGTGCCACCCGTGCTGCCCGTGTCGCCGGCAGTGCCCGTGTCGCCTGCGGTGGCGCCACCGGTGGTGACGGCGTCGCTGACGTCGGAGACCACACCGTCGGTCGGGGTGGTCACGGAGTCGTTGGTGTCCTCCGAGTCGTTGCAGGCGGCAAGTCCGGTTGCGCCGAGAACAAGAGCGGTAGCGGCGGCTGCAATACGAGTGTTGGTCATGTTTACTCCTTCGCTAATTGATTCGCACGAGTTGATTCGCTCGGGCGTCGTGCCCGTCGCTATTCACTTGTACGGGCCGAATCTGTGTTGCGGGTTGGAGAAATCACACAGGTTTCGTGTTCTTCACTGACGTTTGCGTCCCCACTCCGTCACGCGACGGTGAAAACGGCTGCTCTCGGGAACTTTCCTCCCCCACCGCACCCAAATAATTCACTTTCCCCAGGAGACCACGACGGCACACCGAAGAAAGTTCCACATGGCAACACAAAACCCGGCCCCTTCAACAAGGACCGGGTTGAATTTGTAGCGCCTAAGCGCGCCGACCTAGAACGGCAGCGCCGGGAGCTGAACGCCCGGGATGGCACCGGAGAAGGCAGCGGCTGCGCCGAGTAGTGCGACGAGTGCGACCGGGACGCCGATCAGGAGGGCGAGCATGCCGGACTTGTACTCTTCCTGATCAGCGGTCTTCTTGATGCAGACGCCGGACGGGGTGGAGCTGTTGTACTCCTTTAAATATTCGGTCTTGTTTTCCTCGATGGCCTGCTTGATCTCGGCCCGCTCTTGGTCGGTCTTGGCCTCCTTCAAGGAGAGGTCGTAATTAAGGAAAACTTCGTCTATTTGGACTTTGCAATCCCTGTAGTAGAGCGAAGAGCCAAAATCTCCTTCAGCGGCGAATGCCGGGCTGGCAACGAGGGCCAGGGGCAGGGTTGCCGCCACGGCGGCGGTGGTGATGCGCTTCATGGTTTTCTCCTTGGGGTGAGGTGTGTACCTGCTATTAAACGTGTGTCGAAGAAGGTTCGCAGCACGAACAACAAAAACCTCACCACAGCAAAAGACCCGGTCTCCCACCAGGGGAGCCGGGTCAAAGTACCGCGTCTAAGTGTGACTTAGAACGGCAGTGCCGGGAGCTGCAGGCCCGGGATGGCGCCGGAGAAGGCAGCGGCTGCGCCGAGCAGTGCGACGAGTGCAACCGGGACGCCGATCAGGAGGCCGAGGATGCCGGACTTGTAGTTGTCGTCCTTGATGAGCTCCTGGATGCAGTCGCCGGTGGACTTGGTTTCCTTGGCCTTGGTTTCGTCAGCCTTAGCGTCGCCGTCCTTGGCCTCGACGGGCTTCTCTTCCTTCTTGCACGCCTTGAAGCGTTCGGAGGAGCCAACCTTGGTCTCGCCGGCCTTGTCGCCCTCCTGCTTGGAGATGGAGGAACCGTTGTTGTCCGGCTTCGGCGGGGTGGTGCCCTGGGTCTCAGCGAATGCGGGGCCGGCAACGAGGGACAGGGACAGGGTTGCAGCAGCGGCTGCGGTAGCGATGCGCTTCATGGGGTTCTCCTCAATGAATCGGTTAAACATGCCAGGGCTCTGACACGTGTAAACCTAACATCGCTCGCCAAGCGATGTGTGTTACTTCGTCGCTAAAACTTTTTCCATGGCGAATTTGAGTGAGACTGCAGCGGTTCTTGGCGTCACGGCGTTGGTGGGTTTCGGTGGCGCCGCCGTCGGCTACAACATGGTGGATGTGCCGGAGATTTCGCAGGTCATGATGCAAACGCATGGCGCGCCGAATGCGATTATCGACGACCCGCAGCAGGTCCTCTCCCCCGACGACCGCGCCCGTCTCGAGCGTGACACTGCGCGCATTGATGCGCCTGAGGTGGTCACGGATTTCCACTACATGGTGTTCAAAACGAACCACGACAACGTCCTCGACGACGTTGAGGAAATCCTGCGCACCCAGTACCCGGACCTTGTCGATCAGTCGAAGCGCGAGAACGGCCACCTTGCGGACGGCGCGCTCATCGTCGGCGTAGGCCTCGACCCGCGGCGGGCATTTGTGTACGGCGGCGAGGATGTGACTCGCGAGCTCATACTTGACGACAAATCCCACCTCGCCGATCTCCTCGACGCCATGAAACCCGGCGTGAAGGACGGCAACATCCCGGCCGGGCTGTTCCGTACCGCGAACCAGGCCATGAACGCCGAGGCACTCGCCCAGAAGCAGGTGGACGACGCGACTGATGACCAGATCGGCGCGACCATCGGGCTTGGCGTCCTCGGTGCCGGTGTGGCAGGCGCTAGTGGGGGTGGGTTGTTGGCGGTGCGGGGGCGTCGTCGAAAAGCAGTCGCCCAGGCGCGCAAGGACTACGACACCGTGACCAGCGAATACACCCGCCTGGCAGGACGGTTGGACGAGGTGGACGTGCGGGCGAACTCGCTGACGTCTGCGTTTGCCGACGAAACCCTGCGCCGCCAGTGGGCGGAAGTCCGCGACCGCTTCCTGAGCATGAACGAGTTGGTGCACGGCGCGGCGGGGCTGAACGCGATCAACATGGCCGACGACAAGGACGTGTACGAGCACCGCAGGCAGTTGGCGGACGCGGCCGAATCCGTCAAGCACGTGTCTAAGGCGGAGGAAAACATCGACAGGCTTTTCGCCGTCGAGCATGGCGACGCCGCAGCGCGCCGGGCTGACCTGACCAAGATCCGCGAGGACGTGCTGCGGGCGCGCAGTGAGGTGAAGGGCAAGGAGCTGAAGCGGGAACTCGACCTGCTGATGGGGCGGATCGAGGCGCTTGACGCAAACCCGAACTCCCCCACCTTCCTCGATGACTTCGTGCGCGTGCTCGGCGATTACCGCGTGATCTTGGACCAGGTGAAGAAGAAGCAGTTCAGCGACGTGAAGGAGAAGCAAAAGCTGCGGGCACCGGCGGTGTACGAGACTGGGTTCTGGTACGGCGGGTACGTCCCATATGTACAGATGCACTCGTGGCACGCGGCGAACGTGCAGGCGGCAAAGGCGGCCTCGTCCTCCTCGAGTGGCTTTAGCGGCGGCGTGTCCTCGTCAGGCTTTTCCGCTGGTGGTGGCAGTTCGTCATTCTAAGAAATTCTTCGGTGACAATCGTCACAAAACACAGTTAGGGCTTTTCCTTTATTAAGTCCGTGTTTATACTTGGGTGCGGAGAAATTCGAAGCGCAAACCCGCCACTGAGAACACGCAGTGGCGGGTTTCCTTATGTCCCGACCTAGTAGGTAGGTAGGTAGGCGTAGCGTGAAGGTATGTCTGTCGAGATTGGCAAGGTCAAGAAGATTTTGGGTGGCCTCGCGTCAACCCGAACCGAACGCGAAGAACTGTACAAGCACTTCCACCAACACCCCGAGCTGTCCATGCAGGAGCATGCGACCGCGGAGCGGATCGTTAAGGAACTGGAATCCTCAGGTATCCGGGTGACCCGTGTGGGGGAAACAGGGGTGGTGGCGGTCGTCGATAATGGCGAGGGCCCAGTCGTGGCCATGCGCGCAGACATTGATGCGCTGCCGGTCAAGGAAGCCTCTGGCAAGGACTATGCCTCCACGGCCACGCAGGTTGACGCCAAGACCGGCGTGGAGGTTCCCGTCGCCCATGCGTGCGGCCACGATGTTCACCTCATGTCGCTGCTCACCGCGTTGCAGGCGTTCAACGAGCACAAGGACCAATGGTCCGGCACATTTATCGGCGTCTTCCAGCCCGCTGAGGAGACTGCTGAAGGTGCCCGCGCTATGCTCGCTGCTGGTTTAGAGGAAGCAATGCCGCGGCCCGATGTGTACCTGGGCCAACACGTGCTGGCCAGCCTGCCCGGCGGGCACGTGGGCACGCGACGCGGACCGGTGCTGTCCTCCGCATTCTCGGTGAAGGTCACGGTGCACGGCAAAGGCTCCCACGGGTCGATGCCGGAATTGGGCGTGGACCCGGTGGTGCTTGCCTCCAGCATCGTGATGCGACTGCAGACCATTGTCTCGCGCGAAGTGGCGGCCAAGGAAACCGCGGTGGTGACCGTCGGTGCGATTCACGCGGGCACGAAGTCCAACATCATTACGGACTCCGCCGAACTGCTCATCAACACCCGCGCATACAGCAGCGAGGTCAGCGAGCACCTCAAGGAAGCCATTGAGCGCATCGTGCGCGCCGAATGCGTCGCCGCCCGCAGCCCAAAGGAACCCGAGTTCACCTACTACGACCGCTACCCACTCACCGACAACGACGGGGACGCTACCGACACCGTCCGCGAAGCCTTCGACGCATACTTTGGCGACGAATCCTGCGACCTCGACGCCGTACCCGCCTCCGAGGACTTCTCCATCATCCCCGACGCACTCGGTGTCCCCTACACCTACTGGGGCCTGGGAGGCTTCGCGGACATGAGCAAGGCTGTGGGCAACCACAACCCGGCGTTCGCACCTGATCTCCAGCCCACACTCGACCGTGGCGCCGAAGCAGTCGTCGTTGCTGCTTCCGCCTGGTTGACCGTGCCGGTCTCGGCGGATTAGTGGAGTTTAAAAATTTATGCAGCGGCCAATGGGGGCATGGGCCGCTGCAAAGGACCCGAAGGCCCTGGGTGGGGACTATGTCCCCCAAAGGGAGCCCGCGCCTCTCGCACTCTAAATGGGGGGGGTTGGGTGAGTGCTCAGCCGGTTCTCGGGGGGTGTAACCGTGGGCGGGGCTCCGGCTCAAATATAGATCATGTGTAAATGGCTTGTCTAGTCTTAGTGCAAAATACTGCTAAACATGCAGGTAAAAGGCGTGGTGTTGCGGTGGTGGGGTGCGGTTACGGCAGTTCCACGCCACACTGCTTGAGGATCGTTTTGGGCAGGCGGAAGCGAGCGGTCATGCGAACAGGTGTGCTATTTTTGTGCTGAAGATTCTCGGCACCTATTAAACTGTCGGTTAATAAAACTGCTGGTTACGAAAGAAGCAGACGGAGGCGAGAAAGTTGCCATTGGAAATCACTGTCACCAATAGTGAAGAGCTTCTTGAAAGGAAGCGAGAGTGTTTGACATCTCTAAGGGCCACCACTCGCCTTCCCCATGCTGAATTTCAAGACCTCAAGGTGCTGGCGAATGCCGGCATGTTGAGCGAGGATGAGCGGACCGTGTACGACGAGCTGCAGACAGTTTTCTTACTGCTCGGTGAGGGTCGTTTTGGGAGTGCATGATGCGGCAGGGCGGTTTCTCGGTGACGTGAGAGACACGTTGCTCGAGGCGTTGCCGCTGGCATGCAGAGCGGATTTACAGGCGAAAGCCAAGCTAAACATCGACAAGAATATCGTGGTGGGTGATTTCAAGGCTCCCCTCGTTCACGGTGCTGGACAACCTGAGGGCTCAGTGCGCAGGGAAGACTACAGTCAACTCTTTCACGTGATTATCAATTACGAACTGTCATCCGATTCGTCGGAGAAGTTCCTAGCCGTAAAGAGCAGCAAATTCGAACTGCGGGTTGCTACGTCGCCGGGCATACGTTTCGAGTTTGAGCGTGACTACACCAGCGCGCCCTGTGCGCATATCCACTACTCAGGGGTCGCAGGGTTGCTCAGTCCAGCGTTAATGCAGAACTTTCAGGACAAATCAGGCAACCCGAGGAAGAAGGGGCGCCTAGATGAATTGCACTTACCTGTGGGAGGAAAGCGTTTTCGTCCGTCGCTTGAGGACTTCCTCTATTTTGTGATCAGCGAATGTGGATTCCGTGGGAGGCCAGGATGGGAACCTGCACTACAGGAACGACGCCGAGTATGGCTTTCTAAACAGGCTTCTGCGGCAACCCGAGATCATCCCGAAGCTGCTGCAGAGGCGCTCAGGGACCTCGGGTTTACCGTCACTCCCCCGAAGGGGTTCACTACGCCTAAAGCAGATGCGCAATGGTGAATTGCCCGTTAGCTACGGCAGTTCCACACCGCACTGCTTGAGGATCGTTTTGGGCAAGCGGAAGCGAGCAGTCATGCGGGGGTCGACGATCTGGCTGATCTGGGTGTCGCCAACCAGGGATAGCAGCATGAGGGCGTCGGTGGCGTCGAGCGCGGATACGCTCACGAGCCAATCGCGCATCATGCGGGTGGACTCCTTGACGGCGTCCATCAGTTCGATCTCGGAGGAGATGGCGTAGACCGCGTCGCCGGAATCCAAGAACGGCAGCGGCAGCGGGCGGCCTTCGAGCACCGTCACGCGGATCTTCACCTCGGCCTCGATCTCGGCGCCACAGACTGCGACTTCGCCGTCGCCCATGACGGCGTGGACGTCGCCAAGGCTGAGGTTCGCGCCGTCGACCTCCACTGGCAGGTACAGGGTGGAGCCGGCGACGATCTCCTTCGTGTCCATGTTGCCGCCGTGCTGGCGCGGCTCACCGGTGGGTACCGACTCGGATGCCGGTGCGGTGCCGATGACGCCGATCATTGGGCGGATGGGGATGGTGATGTCGTCAGAAAACTGCGCCTTGCCATCGCGGATCGGGACGATGCGGGTGCGCTCCTCCACCGTGCCGGGCAGCGCGCCGAAATCAGGGTGGGTGGTCATGGTGGCCTGCTCGCCGACCTCGATGCTGAGGATCTCCACCTTCAGTGTGTCGCCAGGGCGTGCTCCCTTGACCGCGATTGGGCCGGTGGCTGGGTTGACCTTGTCCCAGCCGACGGTGCTGAACAGCTGGGACTCGTCGGTAATCGTGTTGGAGAAGCAGTCAAGGGTTCGAACCGTAACCTCGTCGCCGCTTTCCACATGAAGGCGCGGCTCTTGGTCCGGAGACAGGGCCAATACACACGCGTTGGAATCGATGGAGTGCATCCTTTTACCTCTCTTCGAAGGAACAACCACTGGATTGCCTCTGACCATAGTTGGAAACAGAAATTCGCAGGTGAAGTATGGGAAAAGGGCGAGTATGTTCAGGCTGCCAGAGGCCTTTAGGGGCCTTCAGCGACATTCAGGGGCCTGGAGCATTCAGTGTCGACGAGGCCCGCGAACGTTTGGCGCGTGAACCCCTCGACCGGTGCTGCCGAATGTTTCACGTGAAACCCGGCTGTTGTAGGGCGCTGGCGGCTGTGGCGGTGGCGATAACGAAGTCGCGACTTGCCCCCCGAGTTTCCCGGTACCAAATACGCGGAACACGGGAGCACCGGCTCTGCGAAACACTGAGACCAAAAACCTGCACTGGTACTTCGGGCATTTGGTGTCGATTCAATGGTTGCTCAGTAGATCGTGTATGTTCGGGTTTACGCACACCACGTCCTCTCCGGTTCGCCGTGACGGCGTGGTTTTCTCAATCCTTAGGGGGAATGGATGGGTTAAGGGTCAAAGGAGGCGCGGACATTTTGACCGTTAACCCTAGGCGCCTAAAAACGCTTGAGAATAGCGGAATTCCTTCCGCCTACTCGCACTCTAAATGGGGGTGGGTGAGTGCTCAACCGGTCTCGGGGGGGAATGGACCGTGGACGGAGGGGCCCAAAAGCGGATATAGACGATCGCCCTCAGTGTGTCTACACCTAGAGCAAAAAAGTTTTTCGGTGCAGGTGGGAGGGTGCTATGGGATGATGGTCGGCATGACCATTCAGGCCCGGGCGCTGACATATAAGCGTGAAAAGGAGCAGTCGGCCGCGATCCGTTTGTTGCACGCGGACAACGCCCCGGTGCTACTCGCGGTCGTGGCGGAGCACTTCCCGCGAGGCGCAGAGGTCCGACCTGCGGAGCAGCTCTATCAGCTCATGGCTGAGGACTTCGCGGTGTTGCGCGGTATCTTCGAGCTCCCGAAAACACCCCAGGCGTACTGCAACGACTGGGTGAAAGCCGGGTGGCTGGTGCGCAAGTCCGGCACCAGGGAAACGGGTGAGACGCTTGAACCAAGCGAGCAAACGCTCACCGCGCTGCAGGTGATGGACCGTGTCAGTGCACCGCGATCGGCGGTGACGGCGAGCCGGGTGGCGTCGATAAGCAATGCCCTGCAGGCGCTCGCGCGGGACACGGACCCGAACATCGACTCCCGCCTGAGGCACCTCGAGGCCGAACGCGCCCGCATCGAGGCAGAGATCGAGCAGGTCGAGCGCGGGGAATTCGAGCTGCCCTCCCCCGCCACCGTGCACGAACGGGTGGGCGACATTCTGGAGCAGGCGAATGCGATCCCTGGCGATTTCGCGCGCGTGCGGCACGAGCTGGAAACGCTCAATACGCAGCTGCGCCGCCAACTGCTGGATCCGGAGGGCTCGCGCGGCGACGTGCTGGACGAGATCTTCGCCGGCGTGGACTTGATCGGGGAATCCGATGCTGGCAGAAGCTTCAACGCGTTCTACTCGTTGGTGGTCGACCCGGAACGCGGCGCGTGGTTGGACACGTGGATTGGGCAGGTGCTCGAGCGCGCCGACAACACCGCGATGACACACGAAGAGCGGGCGAAATTCCGCAGGCTGTTCCGCGACATGGAAGACGCCGGCTACGAGGTTAACCGCATGATGACGCGCCTGGCCCGCAACCTACGCAACTACGTGGCCAGCGAACAGTTTGCCGAGGACCGCCGAATGATCGAGCTTTTACGCGACACTCGCAAGCTCGCCGCCGACGCCGCGGAGCGCGAGGAGCTTGCAGCCACCCACAAGATGGACACGCCCTTGCAGCGCATCGGGATGCAGATCACCTCGGTGGCGCAGATCAAGCTGGCGGACCCGGGCGCGGAGGTCATCACCACTGCGGTGGAGGCGTTTGAACCCGGCGAGGGCGACGCGGAGGCGCTCTACCAGGCGGTACGTGAAAGCGAGATCGACTTGGAAGAGCTTATCGCGGCAGTTGGGGAGACGGTTGGGATGGCCGGAGGGGCGTCGATAGGCAAGGTGCTCGAGCGCCATCCCGCCTCCCAGGGGCTGGGGTCGGTGGTGGGCCTTGTGTACCTGGCCCTGAAGCATGGGGTGCGGCAGGACGGCAGCGAAGAGGTGCGCTTCGAGGAAGACGATGGGAGCATTCGCTTGGCGACGGTCCCGCGGTGGCATTTCGACGCCGCAGCAGTAAAGGAGATGCAATGACGGAACCGCTGTGGACGGGCGACACGGGCACCCTGTCCGAGGAAACCCGGCGCGCACTGGTGGACCTGCTCAAAGGTCCGCTCATCACCGCTGACCGGAAGAAGGAAACCTGGCACGCCATCACCACCGACACGGAGACGCTGCGCTCTCGGCTGCACGATGTGTTTTTGGAGCTGGTTGTGGACGAGGACGCCGGCATCGCGTTCACTCGCCACGTCCGCCCGGACGACGAGGACGTGAAAGTGCCGCCGGTGTTGCGCACGGAGGCGCTGACGCACTTGCAAACCGCGATCCTGCTGCAGCTGCGCCACGAGCTGGGCATGTCTACCCCAGGCGAGCGCGTCGTGGTGGGAGAAGATGAGTTGTATGGCGCCATCAGCTACGTCCGTGCGGTGGACAACCGTGACGAGTCCGGGTTTAAGAAGCGCTTCACCGCGGCGGTGAACACCATCCGCAAGTACAGCCTGCTCACCGACACGGAGACCGAGGGGCGCTGGGAGGTCTCCCCTGTGCTGCGCCACATCTTCGACGCTGACACGGTCCACGCGCTGCGCGAGGAGTATCTGCGCCTGGCACAGGAAGGGGCAGAACAGTGACAGAGCAGTTCCGTCTTGCGCGCGTGCAGCTGGTCAACTGGGGCACGTTCGACGGCTACTACGACATCCCCGTCGGCGAGCGTGGGTTTTTGATCACCGGCGCGTCCGGCTCGGGCAAGTCCACGCTTATCGACGCCTTCTCCGCCGTACTAGTCCCGCCTGGCAAGCTGCGGTTCAACGCCGCCGCCCAGCAGGAAACCGGCCGTGACAAGGGGCGCAGCCGCGTGTCCTATATCCGCGGTGCGTGGCGCCGCAGTGAGGACCCGGCCACCGGCGAGATCCGCAGCCAGTACCTGCGCTCCGGAGCGACAGCCAGCATTGTCGCGCTGACCTACCGCGCCGGGAAGGAGGCGTTCACGCTCGCCGCAATCTACCGCCTCAATGCGGGACAGCAGCAGGAAGCGCAGGTGAAAACGCTCTACGGCATTTTTCCCAGCGAGGTGGACGTGGACGGGTTCGTGCCGTTGCTGCAGAACTCCCTGGATAAGCGCAAGTTGGAGGCGAAATACAAAACTGCCGGCGTGACGTTCACGGACCAGTACTCCGTGTTTGCCAACCGCTTCCGCTCCAAGCTGGGTATCGGCAGCGAGGAAGCGCAGATGCTGCTGCACCGCACGCAGTCCGCGAAGTCCCTGTCCAGCATGGACGAGCTGTTCCGCAACTACATGCTGGACGTACCGGCCACGTTCCAGGTCGCGGAGGACGCCGTGGCCACGCACGAGGACCTGCGCCAGGCGTACGAGCGGCTCGAAGACGTGCACCAGCAGATTGAGACGCTCGCTCCCCTGCCGGGGCTGGACACCAAGCTCAAGGATGCGCAGGCGACACAGGAGAACACTGCCGCGCTGTCCGCCGCCCTGCCCAACGTGCGACGTGCGATTGAGGCGAAGCAGCTGCGTGAGCGTATCGACGTCAGCTCCGCCCAACTCGCCGCCCTCGAAGTGCAGGCGCAATCCCTCGAGGCCCGCAAGGAAGCGCAGCAGGAGGCGGTGCAGCGCGCCGTGGTGCAGAGAGAGCAGGTTGCCGGGCAGAGCCTGGGCGAGATCGAGCGCAACATCGCTCGCGAAGAGCACGAGCTTGTTGCGCGCAAGGCGAAAGTGCGCGACCTGGCGGCTCTGGTGCAGTTAGACGGGGCGTTGGACACCGAGCGCTTCGCAGAGCTGAAAGCACAGGCGTCGGCGGAGCTGGCGGCTGCGCCAGAGCAAGTAGAGCACCTGCGCGAAGCGTGGTTCAAGGCCCGAAGCGAACGCGAGAGGCTTGCCGGCGCGGAGGCGTCGGTGGAGACGGAGTTGGCGTCGTTAGGCAACCGCACCTCCAACCTTGACCGGCGGTACGTGGAGAAGCGCGCGCAGCTGTGTGCGGATACCGGGCTGACGGTGCGTGAGCTGCCGTACGTGGGCGAGCTCATCGACGTGCTACCGGAGCAAGCCGAGTGGGAACCGGTGATCCAGCGCCTGCTCGGCGGTTTTGCCGCGACTCTTTTGGTGCCAGCGGAGCGCGAGCGCGAGGTGAGCAGCTGGGTCAATGGCCGCCACTTGGGGATGCGGCTTGAGTACCGCACCGTGCCCGAGGGCGTGGACATGCCGCGCGGACCGAAGAACCCGCTCAGCCTGTTTCATAAGGTGCGCGTGGTGGAGCACCCGATGCGCCCCTGGCTGATGCGCATGCTGGCCACCACCTTCGACTACGCCTTAGTGCGCACCGTGGACGAGCTGGAACGGCAAGACAAGCGCGCGGCCACCATCGACGGCTTGGAGCGCAACCCGGCCGATAGGACTGGCTCCGCTCGGTACGTGAAAAACGACAGGCAGCGCCTGGGCGAACGGCGCAACTACCGCCTCGGCTCCTCCAACCATGCCAAGGTGGAGGCGCTGCGCGCGGAGCTGGCGGAGGCGAAACGCGCGACAACGGCGGCGGGCAACCGCCTAACAGAAGTTGAGCGTAAGCAAAAGGCGCTGGCCAGCGACGTGGAGAAGGCTCGGGCTATCGACGCTATGGAGTGGGCCAGCGTGGACGTCATCAGCGTCGAGGAACAGTTGGCGAGCCTGCGCGCCGAGCTTGAACGGCTGACCTCCTCGCCTGAAGCGAAGGAGCTGGAGCGGGCGTGGCGCGAGGCCGTCGATACGTTGAAGGCCACCGAGCAGGAGTTGCGCAGCGTGCACGACGAGCTCGCCGTGGCCACGCGGGCACTGCAGGACGATCAGGCGCGGCTGAAGCGGATCGAGTCGGAGCACGTGGAGGTGGACCCGGCGCTGGCGGAGCAGCTGGATGCGATGCTCGCGGCCACCACGCGCCGTCTGACCCCGGAGAACTTAAGCGACAGCGCCTTCAAGGTCACCGCGCAGCTGGACGCGCAGGCGAAGCAGGCGGCGAAGACGATCACGGAATCCAGCAACGCCATCGTGAACATTCTGTCCAACTACAAGTCCCGGTGGTCCGCAGAGTCTGCGGAGCTGCAGGCCGCGGCCGAGTTTGCGGGCGAGGCTATTGCGAGGTTGGAGATGCTGCGCTCGGACCGCCTGCCGGAGTTCCGCGGCCGCTTCCTGGACCTGCTCAACGGCCAGTCCGTGATGCACCTGAACACGATTTACAAGGAGCTGCAGCGCGCGAAGGGCGACATTGAGACCAACTTGGGCCCCATCAACGCGTCGCTGCGCCGCTCCCCGTACACCGAGGGGCGCTACCTGCAGATTGAGGTCCGCGACAACCGAGACCGCGTCGTGCGTGACTTCCTGCAGGACCTGCGCGAAGCGACCGCCGGAAGCCTGAGCGAGGCGGACGAGAAGACCGCCATCGAGCGCTACCACCGCCTGGCCAAGATCATGGATCGCCTCGGCTCCTCCGAGCGTGCCGACCGCAGTTGGCGCAACGTCGTGCTGGACACCCGCAGGCATGTGAAGTTCGTGGGCAACGAGGTGGACGCCGAGGGCACGGTGCACAACACCCACGTGGATTCCGCGTCGTTGTCCGGCGGCCAGGCGCAGAAGCTGGTGTTCTTCTGCCTCGCCGCGGCACTGCGCTACCGCCTTGCGGGCGTGGACGCGGACGTGCCCCGCTACGCCACCGTGGTGCTCGACGAGGCCTTCGACCGCGCCGACCCCGTGTTCACCCGCACCGCTATGGACGTGTTTGAAAGCTTCGGCTTCCACATGGTGCTGGCTACGCCGATGAAGCTGATCAAGACCCTCTCCCCGTACGTCGACGGCACCATCGTGGTCCACTACACCGAGGATCCCGTCGCACGTTCCACCTTCGAGCTCATTGAAACCTATGCGCCTGCCTGACCAGTTACCTCTCAAGCTCAATATGGAGCAGTTGCTCCTCGACGAACCCGTCGAGGTGTCCATTCCTCTGAAACCCCCGACTCGTGCGCAGGTGCTTGGCGACGAAACCCGCGCCCGCGAATTCGTCCGCACCTGGCAAGCATGGGAACCCGCAGGTGAGGTGGAGTGGGCTACGCGTTCCTGGGCGGGCTTGGGCAAACACGACGTGCCGGTGCGACTGATGTTGTCCGGATGGGATCGCGTAGCAGAGGTGGTCGGGCGTGCTGGGGAAGTTGCCCTGGCTCGCGAAAGGTTTGCGCGTCTGATTCAGCTGTTTCCCGACAGTTCGGAGTTCCGGGAGCGTGCTGCTCGCACCAATTCAGCGTGGATTGCGCTTTCAGCGGAAGATTTCAACCGACTTTGCCTCGCATTGCATTGGTTTCACGTGAAACCACAATCCGGCCTGCGTCCGCGTGCGGTGCCTATCGAAGGTCTGGACACGAAGTGGATCGCCACGCACCGGAGATTGCTGCAACGGCTCCTTGGGGTGAACGACCTCGGGCTCGCCGAGGGCGACCGCATGATGAGGGTACGGTTCTTGGATTTTTCGTTGGCACCGGCGCCAGGGCTTGTCGATGTGTCCGTTCCCTTTGGCTCGCTTGCGCTCCCGGATGACCTTAGGGTGCTCGTCGTCGAGAACAAGGAGACGTTCCTCGCACTGCCGCACACGCCCGAAGGCTCAAACGTGGTGCTGGTTTGGGGTGCGGGGTACACCGCCGGCGCGCTCCACGAGCTGCCGTGGGTCCGTCAAGCGCGGCAGATTGTGTACTGGGGCGATGCGGACGCGGACGGCTACGCCATCCTGAACACTGTGCGTACCCGTTTGTCTGCCGACGGGTGCTCCGTTTCGGTAGTCAGCGCAGCGATGGACATTGACACCGTGCAGAGGTTCCTCCACCTCGCAGTCGCTGACCCAGGGGATACTGCACGCGTGCTCCCCCGCCTCACCGAGGAGGAGGAACGTGCACGGCGGTTCTTGATCGCATCAGGGAACAAACGGCTCGAACAGGAGCGTGTATCCCTGGACTGGGCGCTCTCACTGCCACAGTTAGCTCCGTTGTGGGATCGGCCATCCCGAGATGGAGCCGTGTAACTCCCCTACACTGGCCGCCATGCGCTACGTGGACTACGACGAAGCAATGGCCACCCTCTCCCCCGCCGCCGCGGTCCAGGCCGTGCGCGACGCGCTGCTCAGCGGCTTCGACCCCGCGACTGACTCGCAGCGCCAAAAGGTCGGCCTCCCCCACGGCGAGATGCACCTGCTTCCGTCGGCGCTCGACGGTGCGGTCGGCGTGAAGGTGCTCGGCATCCAGCCGCCGGGCTCGACCGTGGATGTCCCGTTGATCCAGGGCTCGTACCTGCTCATGGGCGGCGAAACGCTCACGCCGGAGTGGCTTATCGACGCCGCCGCGCTCACCACCCTCCGCACCCCCGCCGTCGCCGTCGCTGGGGTGCTTTCGCTTCTCGACGACCCCGTAAACGCCGTCATCTTCGGCACCGGCGCCCAGGGCCTTGGCCACGCCGCCACGCTCGAGGACGTCCTCGACGTCTCCTGCACGTTCGTCTCCCGGACTCGCCCGGACGGTTTTGCCTATCCCTGGGCTGAGGCGGGCACGTCCGCTGCCGACGAGGCGGTGGCCGGCGCTGAACTCGTGGTCACCGCAACCTCCTCCCCTTCTCCGATCCTGAGCGCCGAGCATCTTCGCGACGGCGCCATCGTCCTCGCCGTCGGCGCCCACACCACCGACACGCGCGAGCTTGATACTGACGTCCTTGCAGGCGCGCAGGTGATCGTCGAAGACGTCGGCGCCGCCAAGGGCGAGGCCGGCGACGTTGCCATCGCGGTCGAGGAAGGCGCACTCTCGTGGGACGACGTCGTGTCCATGGCCGACGTGGTCCGTGGCGATGTTGCGCTGGACACCAGCCGACGCATCGTGTTTAAGATGGTCGGCATGCCGTGGGAGGACTTGGCGGTGGCGCGGGCGCTGGCCGCAGCGGCATCGTGATGTTCCACGTGAAACATTCGGGGGCTGAAAAAGCCTCTTAGATTCCTAGCGTCCAAGAGTTGGGAACGTTTAGGCGAGGGGTGGCCCGGGGGTAATGGGTTGTGGAAGAGGGGGACGAACACTATTCTCTATCCTATCACGACTAGCCGACCTCTCCGTACGGGGAGGCGGCTAGTTTTATTTATATGGATGATGAAGTGCGGGTTAAGCGACAAAATGTGTGTCTGCTATCGGC
>NZ_KV825934.1:0-238 GCF_001835805.1 Corynebacterium sp. HMSC034B08
AGTTGGTACCGGTGTTCCACGTACCCGGTACTGCAAGGGGTTTTCTTTCATAGTTGATGTTGGCGACACCACAATCCGGTGGTGTCGCGTCAACATCTACTTGGAAGGAGCCGGTCCTTGTGGCTAACTTCAAACAGATCATCGCGATGTGCCTTGACGGTGCAAGCTACGCGCAGATCACACACGCATTGGGATGTTCACGACGAGAAGTATCCCGCGCAAAGAAAGTCATCGCTGA
>NZ_KV825935.1:0-488 GCF_001835805.1 Corynebacterium sp. HMSC034B08
TGGGTGGTTAGTATCACCGCTTCGATACTGGGCGCGTATATACGGGTACGGGAATATCAACCCGTTGACCATCGACTACGCCTGTCGGCCTCGCCTTAGGACCCGACTCACCCTGGGAAGACGAACTTGACCCAGGAACCCTTAGTCATTCGGCGGATACGATTCTCACGTATCATTCGTTACTCATGCCTGCATTCTCACTCGCGTGCAGTCCACCGCTTCTTCCGATACGGCTTCACCCCACACACGACGCTCCCCTACCCATAGTAAAAACTATGCCGCGGCTTCGGCGGTGTGCTTGAGCCCCACTACATTGTCGGCGCAGAACCACTCGACCAGTGAGCTATTACGCACTCTTTCAAGGATGGCTGCTTCTAAGCCAACCTCCTGGCTGTCTTCGCGATCCCACATCCTTTTCCACTTAGCACACCCTTAGGGGCCTTAACCGGCGATCTGGGCTGTTTCCCTCTCGACTATGAAGCTTATCC
>NZ_KV825936.1:0-5350 GCF_001835805.1 Corynebacterium sp. HMSC034B08
GAGCAATACGATCCCTGACGTTATGAAACGTCTGCCGAGAGATCTTCTCATCCTCGCAAAACTGCTTGATAGTTTTTCCGTCGCGAACCGGATCGAAATCCGCGATCTTTCTGCGTGTGTGCGATGAAATAGCCATCCGACCATTTCACCGGTTCAGTGTCCAAAAAGTCTCTAGACATCGTGTCAATAAGTAACTGGACTCCATGTCCAAAAAGTCATGAGACATGACAAAGCCCAGCTAGACGATCAGCCCACAGACGCGGAAACGCCCGCCGGTGTCGAATCCGGCGGGCGTTTCTATGCCTGGTTTTTAGTTCTCGTTGGTCTCGCGGCGACGACCGAGCGCCAGGTAGGCGCCACCCACCAGCATCAGCAGGACGCCGAGGGAGATCACGGCGCGCATCGGCGTACCGGTATCCGCAAGATCACCGTCGCGCTCCTTGCTGGAGGAGGTGGTGGTCTTCTTCGTGGAAGTCGAACCCTTCGCAGCAACGCGGTTGGAGTTGTTGCTTGCGTTCTTCACGGACGTGGTGCGGCCCGTGGAGCGGCTCGGGGTGGTCTTCAGCGGCAGTGGCGTCGCCGAGGACTTCGTGGTCTTCGCACCGCCACCGGCACCTGCGAGACCCGCGGCACCGGCCATTGCGGCAGCCGGGCCGAGAACCTTGGTGGCAATCGGCTTGAACTCATCAATCGCCTTCAAAATCTGCTGCGGACGGTTCAACGTGGTCACGTTCGGGTCACGCGGCAGGACGATCTCTGCGGTCTTCGCGTTGCGCTGGACCTGGATTTCCGTGTTCTTGTAGCCGTGCGGTGGTTCGATCAAGGTGAGCTTGATCAGCTTGCGATCCTTAGCGTCCTTATTCAGATCGAACACGACGTTTGCGCGTCCGTCGGCACCAGTCCTACCGGCAACGCGGCCATCAGCGCTCTTGAACTCAGCGCCTTCAACAGCCTTGTTGTCATCGGTGCGGACGAGGACCTCCATGACCCAGTCGTCCTCAGCCGCAGGCGCGGATGGGGTCGTAGTCGCTGGGGTCTCGGTGGCAGGCGTGGTGGGCGTGGCCGAGTTGGTCGGGGTCTCGGTTGCAGGCGTGGTCGTTGTCGTGGCCGGGTTGGTCGGGGTCTCGCTGCCCGGGGTTGCGGTCGGGGTTGCAGCGCCAGTCTCCGGGTTGTCAAGACCAGGCAGCTTGAGGCCAGCGACACCGGCGAAGTTGTCAGCTTCATCGCCCTTGGTGACGACGTTAGAAACCGCGTTGTCCTTCACGTGGATAGCGGTCGCGTCGTCGTCTGCAAAGACGAACTCGCCGTCTTCGTTCTTGTAGGCGTAGTTCAGTGCCTTTACCTTCGGCAGGGTTGCCTTTTCCGGCACTGTCACAGCGGTGTGGGTCGCGGCTGGGGCCTTCTCGTCGACGTCGAGGTGCCACAGGTACGCGTCGCCCTTGTCGTTGGTGGACAGGGCGACAAGCGAGGTCTCGTTCTTCTCACCGTCGGCAGCCCATGCGGCGGGCTTGCCGGCTTCCTTTACGCCGTCGATCTTCAGCGGCTTAGTGGTGAACGCGAGCGGGGTGTTCTTGGCGCCCGACTTATCGTCGGAAAGATCCAGGGTGTACACCTTGTCCTCGCCGAACAGCACAAGCGTGCCGCCTGCGGTGAAGGCAGCGGTGTCGATCTTGGTGGCGTCGTCACCCTTGAGGTCGATCTTGCCCAGATCCATCAGACCACCATCGTTGGCGTTAATGCGCAGCAGGTGGCCGGCGTCCTTGCCCTCCTCGTCCTGGGAGATGGCGTAAAGCAGCTTGTTTTCAGGGTGGCGCGCAAGAGCGGTGTAGGTGCGGCCCTTGGAGTTGTACTGCGCGCCAGAGGTACCGGTGCCGTTACCGGGCGTATCCAGGAACAAGGCAGCAAATGCCTTTGCAGCATCCGAGATGCTCGAGTCCTTGGCTGGGGTCTGCGTGACCGGCGCGGCCGAGTCCGCCACGGGGGTGTTGGCGGTGGCCGGGGTGGTTGCTGGGGTCGTCGATACGCTGCTCGCATTGCTTGTCGACGACACCGGGTCCACCGCAGCAGACGACGTCACAGGCGCAGTCTCCTTCGCAGTAGCGCTCTCCTGCGCGTTTGCGACCGGCACGAGTGCGATCGAGCCTGCGACTGCTGCCGCGAGCGAAAGCCCGACGGCACGTTTTGCCTTGGATGTTGCTGCCATTATTACCTCTCGAGAATAGAAAAAGCGCGCGCGAGCGCCCCCAAAAACCACATATGAATGTATACGCCAACCTTGGACTTCACAATACATCCCGAACAAAAGCGAAACCCGCCTACTCGCCGAGCAATTTGCATCGGTTTCGTAGGCGGGTCAGCTTTTAGGCTTCAGCCGGTTCCGCAGGCTCCTCAGGCTTGGCGGTCTCCGTTGCCTCGGCCTTGTTGTTGGAGCTGCTGCCCTCGGTCTCTACATTCCAGCCGAACTGGCAGCTGGCGTAGTACAGACCCATGATCAGACCAGCCACAGCCAGGAGGCCAACACCGGCAACCGCAGCCGGGGCGGCCGGATTGATCTGGGACAGCTGGCGGTTGACCTGGTCGATCTGCGCCTGGAACTGGTTGAACACAGACGGGACTTCAATGTTCACGTTCGGCATCACGCTGCGCACTGCCTCGTTGGCCTGTGCGGCCGCGGCGTTGAGCTCGTCTTCGAACATCACACCGATACCACCGGCGACTGCACCGAGAAGGCCGATCGGCACCAGCCACGCAACCGGGTTGGATACCGAGGATGCGGTGGCCAGGCACTTGCCCAGGGAGCTGCCGTCCTCGCCAACAATTTCGTTGTCCCTGCCGATACCGCCACCTGCAGCGATGTCGCCGTTGCCCTTCTCAAACTGCAGACCGATCACGATTTCCTTCTGGGACGGATCATCCGCAGCCGGACGCAGTTCGAACGGCTCGGAGAACTTGCCGCGAACCTTGAACGGCTTCGACTCCAGGGTCGAGCCCGCACGGGACGAGTTCTTCTCCGGATCACGCGGATCAATCAGACGCAGGTTGCCCGGGTTGTCGATCTCGAAGGTGTACTCACCCCACGGTGCAGACTCGAAGTAGACGTTGCCGTCTTCGTTGGTCTCGCCCGCGATGGACGGACCACCATCGGTCGGAACCAGCTTGACCTTCAGCCCTGCGAGGCCTTCGTTCTCGTCCTGCGTGCGGTTCTGGTTCTCATCAACCCATGCGATCAGGCGCAGGTTGTCAGCCAGCGGAGCACCCTGGTCAACGATGATGTGAGCGTTGCCCTTGAGGTTCTCGCGCGGGGAGATGATCAGCGTGGATGACGGGTCATCGCCGTAGTCCGGTTCACCCGCGAGGCCGCGGCCACGAGCCGGACGCGTCGGGAGCTCGCCCCTTGCTTCCGCTTGGTTGTGGTGACGGACATTGGTTGCCAGACCTTCCGGAATCTCCGCAGTGAAGATCACACGCTGACCTGGCAGCAACGTGCCGTTGAAGCCTTCAGGCTTCTTAATCTTAAGATCCTTGACCTTCTTCAGCTGATCAGCTGGAACGTCGTTGCCATCCTTGTCCTTGGCATCGCCCTCAAAGATCGCGTCCTTAAGTTCCACGTTCACCATCGGTGCAGAACCGGTGTTCTGGATTTCGTAGGTGAACTTCAGTGCGTTGCCGACGCTCATACGAACAGGCTTGTCCGGGTTGGTAGCAAAGCGGGCGTTGACCTTCTTGTGCACCTCTGCCTTGATGAACTTGGTGTACGCCGAATCCGGTGCGGAACCTACCTTTTCACCAGTGGAGGTTTCACCGAAGGCGGTAGCGACGTTGTTGAAGTCGAACGCATCCTCCGGAGCCTTCATCTTGGCCTTAATCACCTCGGTTTCACCCGGGGCGAGCTCAGCAGTCCAGCCTTCCGGCATCTTCAATTCGATGTTGCGCGACTGAAGTTCCGGATCATCGATCTCGATGTTCTTAATCGGCGTATCACCGGTGTTGGTGATGAAGAGCTCGTAGTAGAGATCTTCGCCGGGAAGGGTGGTCATGACATCGTCGACAAGATTGCCGTCCTTGTCCTTAACCTGGCCCAGGTTATCGGCGTCGCGGCCCCAGACCTGCTTCTCCAGTTTCAGGGAAGCATTCTTGGTCAGCTGGATTTCCGGCAGCTTCACGTCATCACCAGGGCGGACCGGAACCTTGATCTTGTCGACCTCGCGGTCGCTACCCGGAGTCAGGATCTCGATCTCGTTGACGCCAGGCGTGACATCTTCGATCTTGAAGTTGCCCTTCTCATCAACGTCGATGATCTTGGAGTCGCCGTTCGGGTCGGTCACTACGACCTTGGTACCCGGAACAGCATTGCCGTTGCCGTCGTTGACATTGCCCTCAATGGACTGATCGATCGGAGCCTTGACACGGATCTCGCCCATGTCGGTACGCTCGCCCTGCTTCACCGTGACCTTACGGTTCAGCGGCTTGCCGTTGATGTCGGTGTCCGGCCAGCCCTCCGGCAGCTCAATTTCCATGTCGAAATCGACGACGCCTTCAGGGAAGTACTGGAAATCGATCTCCGGGGTAACAAAGAAGCCGTCTTCATCAACGCTGAGCGGAATCTCGTAGTCGAAGTACTCCGGCCCCTTGGTCTCCTCAGTGCGGGGATCGACCGAGATGGTGTTCGGATCAGCGACATCCTTCTTGATGAACTTGATCTTTGCACCCTGGATCGGGTTACCGTGCTCATCGATCAACCAACCACCGACGGTGTTTTCACCGATGCGGTCAGACTTATCCTTGCGGTCACGCTCCGACTTGTCGACCTCGAACTCGATCGGATCAGACTCGCCGTCCTTGACCTCAACGATCTTCGGACGTGGGTTGTTCATGCCCTCAGGGGTCTCTACCTCGACGATGTACTTACCGTCAGGCAGCGGCTTGTCGTCCGGACCATGGATCTCGAAGTTGCCCTCCGGGTCCGTGATCTCGACCTTGTCGACAATCTTCTCGCCATCAGGTCCATAAACCGTGACATTCGGATTACCCTCGCCGTCCTGAGGCAGCGGCTTGCCGTCCTTGTCCTTGACCGAGCCGGTAATGGAAGGCTTGGTCTCGGCCGGAGCGGTCGTGGTCGGCTCAGACGTGGCCGGCTTTGGAGTTTCCTTCGAAGTAGTTACCTTCGTCGTGGTCGGCTCAGACGTGGCCGGCTTTGGAGTTTCCTTCGAAGTAGTTACCTTCGTCGTGGTCGGCTCAGACGTGGCCGGCTCCGTCGTCGGCTCGGTGGTCGGAGTGGTCTCAACCGGCTTCTTATCAATGGTGATTGTTGGCAATTCAGCAGGCTGGCCCGGATCAACCGTTACCGTCC
>NZ_KV825937.1:0-3224 GCF_001835805.1 Corynebacterium sp. HMSC034B08
CCGAAACGGCCTAAAACAACTTGACAAAACACACTGGAGCTTGTCACGCTCGGCTTCTCATTCCTGCGCAGCGGCCTTGGCCTGCTTGATTTGTTCCTCCGGGTCTTTGTCGGACGGTTCAAAACCGAGTACCTGCGCGAGTTTCTTCAACGTCGCTGCCTGTTCTTCCGCCTGTTTCGCCTTCACTCGGCGGTCGCCGTTCTCGTTCTTCAACTTGCGGTTTTCCGCTTCGTATCGGGCGAGCTGCTTACGTAGCGCGTCAAGGTCTACGGCTTCGTCCGCCTCGTTGGCCTGCGCCTCGCCTAGGTGTTCACCGGCTTGGGTGTAGTTCCCTGCTCGGTGTCGTGCTGGGCCTGCTGCGCCTTGTCAGCGGCCTGCTGTGCGAGGTCTGCGGGGGTGGTGTTTTCATCCGACATGTGGTTTGTCTCCTCCTTGGGGGCTTGGGTGGTGTTCCAAGCCTTGGTGGTAACGGGGAGGAGTATCGCGGAGTCAGGGTGGCGGTCAGTGTTGCGTGACGGTCACCCAGGCGGAATCGTCCTCACACACCTGCCAGTACCACTCCGGCCACGTATCAGCATTGGAGGACAAAGCCACAACCTCTGTAGGGGTTACCCAGGCGGGAGCGTCACCAACCACCATGGGCACTGTTTCCTCCGGCATTACCATCGCCTCGTCACCGTAAACAACCACCCGGTTAGACCACAGGCGCTCGGGCAGCGCCTCCCTAGCGCGCTCCACCGCCCGTGCTGCAACGTCAATCAACGCTAATCACCGCCAAAACTTCATCCGTAGGTGTCAAATCGTCCGTGCGCATCATCGTCAGCGAACCCGCCTTCAACTTCTTCAACCGTTCGTCAACATTGATTAGTCCATCTAATGACTGGCCTCACACCACTTGATCTCGGCGTCCTCTTTAACCCAGTTCCAGATATGGCCGCTCCTAGTGTGTGCACTGCACTCCCAAGCCATCAGCAGCGTCAGGCAGCTTGACCCGTGTTTGCCTCTTCGGGCTCGGGGTCTCGTTTGTGATCACGGTAAAACTTCGGGCATGCCCACTAGCCACCACCCAAGAATCTGCGACGTTCAGAAACTCTCGTATCGCACTTTCTTTATAAGGATCATCCTTACGAGCACGCACCCACTGCGTCACCTCACGATAGGAGTTAACTTCTTCCTGCGTCTGAGTGAGAATCTGCGTCTTAGGGACAAAGTCTCTCAGCCACTGTGACTTTTCATCATCGCGTTTCAGCAATTCATTTTCTACAGACTGGTGAAAATAAAATTGCCCTTCGGAAAAGAATGCATCGAACTGCCGCCAGTACGATTCAAAAATATCCCGCGGACGGTGATTGAACGCACCGATCACGATATTCGTATCGATGAGGTACACCTATGCGACCTCCTGCATACGAGTAACCGCATTCTTCAGCGTCGCAGTCTTTGCAATGCCCAGTTGGCGCGAAGCTTCCTCTTGAGAAATTGCGCCATCTGCATATTCGCCGGTTACTGTGTCCAAGAACCGGCCACCCAGCCGAGACTTCAACGTGACGAAGAAGTCACCGCCTCCACTAACAATCGGAGGCGTAGGGTTCGAGGGACGTTGCCGAAGGAATTCCTGCACTTGTGGTTTGCCAAGGCGGCGCTGCCCCACAAGGGACCACAGTGCCGTATCCGCGCTTACCCGGTACGCATCGTATGCCCATTCAGTGATGCGTTTCAGATCGGGATTTCTGTCCCATTCCTGCAACAACGCATGCTGCGGCAGAAGCAGGGCAGCTGCAAACCTGTTACACCATCGCTCTACATCGTGATGATCGTTCATGGCTCCAGTGAGCCCTTCTGCAGCGAGTAGTACGTGGCCTAGCTCGTGAGCAAGGCTAAAGTACTGCCCAACTTTGTAATCACTGCCGTTGATGAAGATCAAGGGGTAAGCACCATCGAGCAGTGTGAAAGCACGAAACTCGTCGATGTCGAGTTTGCGGTGGTTGTTATTTCCAAGTACGGAGTTTCGCATCACCAAGACACCGCAGTGCTCAATTGCCTCCGCTAATTCCAGCACATTCTCTCGACCAGTAGCCGCCCTGCCTGGCTTCCATCCAGCATCGGCGAGCTGAGGAAGTAATGCACGCACGGCATCGTCCGGGTTATCACGTAATGTCCATTCGCCACCGAAACGTGGGGCTCAATGCCTTCTGCACGTGCAAATTCGGCGTACCAACCCAAACGCCGCTCACAGGCGTAAATCGTTTCCTTCAATTCCGGGCTGAACTCGGTTACTTTCTTACTGTCTACGGTGCGGAAATCTGGAAAATCCGGTTGGTCATCCGTGGGGTCGTCGAGAAGCAAGTATCCAAACGGGATACATGCAAGCGATGCCAAGTGCTGGGCCTGACGCAACGTCGGGGATACCTCCCCTTCCAGCCATTGCCGGACCAACCGAAAATCGCTTTTTTGGGCAAGTTCTTCAACCGTGACGCCGGTCCGCTGTAGGGCCCAACGCAACGTCGATGCTGCAATGTCGACTCGAACAGTCATCACTCACCTCCCGCTAGTTACGTAGTTTTTACCTTAGCGGAGGAGCCCAACAAACATCTCCGGGGAGCTACAGCTATCAAATTGATACAAACGAGTTTTCATGCCTGCGGAACTAGCCTCGCTCATGCTAGGGTTCATGTCAATCGTTCAGCCCGCCTCCGAGCCAAGCTCAGAGTTTGGGCTGGATTTCTTATTGCAATCTGGCGGATCCCTTCGTACTCCGGCATCGCCCCCACCGTCACCGCACTGACCTGAGTTGGTCGACGAGAAGGGGTCGATGCGAAGCTCGGCCCCACCCCCGGAGTGCACTGCTACGCCCGTCATCGACGGACCGGGAACGAACATAACAACATAAAAACGAAAGAACCCCCAGCGTTGGAAAGAGGAGCTCGGCTTCAAGGTCTGCGTTGTCTACTACCCAGCAGGCAAACTCCTCCTCATCAATGACGACAACCGGCACGCGATCGCCGTATTGGGCGGTGTTGTCGGGGTCCAGGTCGACGTCGACAAGCACTAGCTCCGCGTCACATATCTCCACCACTGGAGCAATCTGCGCTGCCACCCGCTCGCACGAACCGCACGTGGAGCGCACCATCAGCTCGACCGTCTTCATCGCAACTCGTCTTCATCGTGCCTACGTCGCTCGCCCTTGTATGATTGCTCACGCTAACACCGCCACCGAAAGAGTC
>NZ_KV825937.1:3324-4225 GCF_001835805.1 Corynebacterium sp. HMSC034B08
CTCAAGGAAACCTCCGCCGCTTCCTTGAGGACCTACTGCAGCAACACGATCTCAAGCAGTGCACCGCCTACTCCGACAGCATCAACGACCTGCCAATGCTGGAGATGGTCGGCTCCCCCGTTGTCGTCAATCCGGACCGTGCGCTGCGCCGCCACGCGAAAGCCCAAGGCTGGGCCGTCCGCGACTACCGTCCGGTGCGCCGCGCCGTACGCCTGTCCACCCTGCCGGTACTGAGTGCCGCGGGTGAGTTCTCTTTGTGGCGGTTGTGGAGCAAGCGGCAGGACAGGACTCACCATGTCTGATGCGTTTGCCCTGCACACCCCGCGGCTTGAGTTGTCGGTGCCTACGCATGCGGATATCGATGCCATTTTTGCGATTCACTCAGATCCCCGCACCTACGAGCACCGCCCCGAGCTGACAATGAAGACCCGCGATGAGGCTGTCGAGCTTGCGCGCTCGTGGCAGAACAATTGGGCCGATCAGCAGTTGGGCTACTACACGGTACGCACCCTCGACCGCGCGACCATCGGCTTTACCGGGGTACGACACAGCGAGGAAGCCGACGAAGAAGTCATGAACCTCTACTACCGGTTCGCACCCGAATCGCAAGGCCAGGGCTACGCCAAGGAAGCCGCAGCCGCCGCGATTGCGAGCGCCCGCGAGCGCTTCCCGACGTTCCCCATCGTTGCCATCATCGACCCTGTGAATGAGGCGTCGATTGGCCTAGCTGTGAGGCTCGGACTTGCGCATGTTCCCGGAGCGGGCGTTCCCGGCGACTACGAGGTGTACCGGCTTTCCTAGGTGGGAAAGTCCGCGTTGGTTGGGACTGTTCGGTGGGTATTGGGGCACGCACGGTTATTGATACTCAAAACTGAAGTGTCCCAGGTTTTGTTCCGTTTGA
>NZ_KV825938.1:0-9963 GCF_001835805.1 Corynebacterium sp. HMSC034B08
ACCCGGCGTGGTAGAAGAATCATCCCAATCCGGAAGCTCAACCTTGGTACCCGGCACCAGCGGCGTTGCCGGAATCGAGCCCTTGTTCTTCGGGTTGGAACCCTTGTTCTTCTCTTCCTCATCCGGGATGCCGTCACCATCGTCATCCTCGTCCTCGGTGTCAGGCGTACCGTCACCATCGGTATCCAGCTTGAAGTTCGCCTTCACCTTATCGGTGGACTTATCCGGGTAGGTCACCGTGACAGGAACATCAAACTCCTCAGCGGTGTCCGCGCTCAGCTTGGAGCCATCCGGGAAGGTAACGGTGATCTCACCGGTGTTCTTGTCAATCTCAACGACGTAGCCCTCAGGAGCCTTGAAGTCCTCACCAATCGCGAACTTCGAACCCTTAGGAACATCAACACCCTTACCGTTCTTGTCAGTAAAGGTCGGCTTCGACTTGGTTTCCTTACCCGGAACAACCAGCTTGTCCTCGTACTTCGGCTCGAGGAAGTCTGCCTGCTTACCGATCACGATCGGCGCGTATGCACCATTAGCAGTGCCGTCGGCGTACTCAACACGAACCGGGAGGTTTACCGTGTCACCAGGCTTGAGTTCTTCACCGTCGATACCATTCGCACCAGGTGTAACCGTAATCACACCGGTTTCAGGGTCGATATCAGCGGCCCAGCCTTCCGGCAACGCATCCTTGTGCAGAACGTACTTTGCACCTGCAAGACGCTCATCAGCCGGATCAATCGGCTCACCCGTCAACGCATCAACGAACTTCGGCTTACCAGTCTTCACCTCAGTGCCGACCTCAGCAAACGTCGGATCATACTGCGGAGAAACCTCAGCAGCCGTCTTCACCAACGCAGTAAACGAGTCGGACGCGAGAGCAATTCGGTCACCATTGGCATCGATGCCGTACAGGGTAGCCGTGTACGTCGTCATCTTGTCGAGATCCTCAGGAACCGTGATCTCACAGTTCGGCAGCGTGCCGTCCGACTTAGCAGGCATACCCAACGAATTAGCAGCTGCGTCACCCTCAATCAGGTTGCCCTCAGCATCAACAGCCTTGCAGGTGTTAACCACATTGCCGTCACTATCCTTCCACTCAACCTGGTAAAGAGCACTCAGGTTAAAGCCAGGAAGACCGTTGGTAAACGCGTGAGTCTTATCACCCGGACGAGCAAAATTCGTCAAGGAGTCATACTTATCCACCGCAAAGTGGATCTGTTTCGGCATCAACGCCATATCCCACGAACCAACATTGTAGTTCGGGCTCAGGCTCGCCTTCTGCATACCACGCATATCGTACGGCGTGCCAGCAACGCCACCAATATCAGCGATCCCCCAGGGGTTAGATGTCAGACCCTGCCACACGTTTCCGCGCCATGCGCCCATATTGGACACGCCGGTCGGCAGGTTCGGCGCGTCGACAAACAGCCAATCCCAGTTGACGTGCTTCGCATTTTCACGGCCGGAGATCTGATTATTGGTAAAGACGCCATCCGCAAAGCTGTCAGCAACCGTACCGGCAAGCTTAGGATCAACCTTGCCCGCCTTATTCGGGTTAATACCGTACGTGCCCTTGAACTGAATCAGGTAGTCGCCATTGCCGTCAGTTTCCGTAACGACGCGCTCAGCGATCCAATCCGGATTCTTCGCGATCTGCTCGTTGATCCAAGCCTGCAACTTCAGCTCATCGTTGACATCCCAGCTGGAACTACGCAGGTCGTGGTTTTGGTACTCCGTACCCTTGTTCTCCTCAACGTGCTTCTGGATCTCAAGCACAGCCTTATCGGAAAGGTACGCCGCAACAACCTGAAGACCCTCGATACGGCGATCATTCTTATCGCCCACGATTTCCTTCTGACCAAGACCGCCAAGGCCCTGGTTCAGGTTCCAGTACGCCTTACCGTAGAAGGAACCGCCCTCTTTACCGTTGGCAGCCTTCTCAATGTCATCCACCTTGCGCCACTCGGACTCGTCGCCAAGCATCTGCTCTGCATTAGCACGCTTGACGAAAACCTGGTGCGCACCAGCCAAGGAGCGCTGCGCAGGACCGGAACCCCAGCCAGCACCACCAGTATCGTCCGCAACAGTGCCATCCGGCACCTGGCGCTCACCGTAGCCACGGACCATCTCGTATTCGTCACGGTCATAGCCGTCGACCCAGATCTTCACCTTCTGGCCACGACCGCCAGCAGCGGTGTTGTACTGCGCGTGGAACTCACGGTATTTACCATCAGAATCGATATACGGACGCATGTTAATTGCGTACGTACCGTCTTCATTCACAGTCGTCTTGTACACCGGCGAAGCAACCGCTGGATTGTCACCAGTCTTGCCCTTGGCCGGCTTCTCAAACCACTGCGCGTAGACAGTCGCGCCCTTAAAGTTCTCCCCCAGACCGGAGCCGGCTGCAGGCAGCGCCTTACCGAAGTCACCCTTTGCAGCGGTATTACCAATCGACGATCCCGGGAATTGGTCGTAGAACAGGACCGTACCTGAAACAGTCTTCTTGCCATTGACTACACCAGGCGAGTAAATCGCATCAGCATACGGTTCACCCGCGGCAGCTGTAGCCTCCGGCTTCGCCGCATCAGCACCCGCAACAGCAGCAGGAGCCTCCTGCGCAAACGCAACCGGCTGCGCCAACGGCGCAACCAACGCAAACGACAACGCAGCCGCAGCAACAGACGTGCCACGACGACGTGCAATGTAATTCTTCTTCACCGAAAAATTCCTTCCTCGAAAATGATTATTCGGTTAGATGAGCCCTTCCCCGTGTGGCGTAGACAGACACATGCCACACAGAGCCGACATAGCCAAGAGTAAAGAAGTGGACATTCGTCCGCAATGATTGCTACGGCTGCCTACAACTAGCGGTCAGGTTTCTTAAGTTTCCCCAAGCAGCCCGGCACCCTCCCCTCTTGTATTCTCAGCAGCGCTTACGCAGTGCAGTCAGCACACGGCAATCTTGGACGTCAATACATCTTTGCGCTTTGGTTTTTCATTCACGCCCCTTTACAACCACTGCAAATGCACGTCGAGACCGACGCGGCTTCCCCGAAAATGCCGTGACGTTATTCCACTCTCCAACCGATGCGTCTTTTTATGGCTGCACAGGCAAAACACCCCAAGGTGAGAGTTTTCTCAGGTTCGGCTTCCCCCTCCATTAGGGGGTGGTTGGGGGACGTGGGGTCGTCGATAAGCAACATGCACACAAAAACCGTTGCCCCGCTCACCAGCGTGGTGAGCGGGGCAACGGTTTCGAGGAAGGTGCCTTCATAGAAGGCGTTTGGCTACCGAATTACTTCTTTTCCGGAGCCGTAGTCTCCTGAGAGGAGCCAGCGTAGGTCTTTCCGGAGGAACCCTTCAGTTCGAGGTTCTTCACGGACGAGCCGCCGGTGGGCGAGCAGTTGTCGTAAATGATCGTGCCGGCGAGGATGCCAGCCGCGATCAGCGCCAGACCGCCGAGGACAGTACCGATATCGGTGCCGTACTGGGCCAACTTCGCGTTGATTGCGTCTGCCTGAGCGGCGACCTGCGGGTTGAACACGCCCAACTGCTGCTGGAGGCGCGTGTTCGCGGTCTGGATCTGCGCATTCGCCTGAGCAGCGAACTCGGTGAGACCCGGGATCTGGATCTGGGTGGCCAGACCGATCGGCAGCAGCGCAATCAGCGGAAGACCGAAGCCGACGGAGGTTGCAATGCACTTGCCGGTGTCGATACCAACCTTTGCGGTGGCCTTGTTGCCGGCGCCGTCGACGACCTGGATCTCCTGGCCGGTCTCGAGGTTCACGCTTGCCGGGACGTTGACCTTCCACTTGCCATCCTTGTCGGTCGTGGTCGTGATCGACTTGCCGTTCGGGAACGTGACAGTGATCTTCTCGCCAGGACGGTCGCCCTTACCGGAGATGGTCTTGGTGCTGGGGGTGATGTCGTCGATAGTCGGTGCCGTGGTGTCTGGCTTCGACTGATCGTCGGCCGGGTTGGCGCCCTTCTCCACCTCCTCGCGGTTGGTGTGGCCGTCGCCATCAAAGTCACCATTCGGATCCAGCAGGGACTTCCCATCCTTGCCCACCAGGTCGAAGTTGGCGGTCGCGGAGTTGGTCGAGTCGTCCTCGTAGGTGAAGTCGACCGCAACAGACGGACGAGCGAACGGCTTGAACGTTTCGAAGAACTTATCCCAACGCTTCTTCACATCGGCGCTCTTGATCTCCGGCAACTTGGCCTCGATCTTCTCCGCGACGTCCTTCATCGAAGGAGCCTTCGCGTTGATCACACCGTTGTCCTGCGGGGTGAACTCCCACTTGTCGGCGTCCGAATCCACGGTCGGCTTCGCCTCCGTCTTCTTCACCGGCGCCTTGGTGCCGAACGGATCGTTGGTGTTCTTCTCACCATCAACCGGCACGTCCGTGACCTTGTCATACTCCGGCACGAAACGCTCCGCGTCAGTACCAACGGTGATCGTCGTCTGCACCTCATCGGTGGAACCATCCGGGTAGGTCACAACAACAGTGACGTCGTAGACGCCCGGCTTCGAGGTATCCGGGGTCTCCTTGTACTTGAAGGTGGTGCCCTTCGGGAGCTTGTCGGTGTCCTTGATATTGCCCTTCGGATCCGGAGTGCCGCCAGTCTTGACCTTCTGGTCCTGGCCCTGCGGGTCGTGCTTGTCAGCGTCGGTCGCGTTCTTCTGCACCTTGACGTTGGCGTTGACCTTGTCGGTGGTGCCATCCGGGTAGGTGGCAACGATGGTCACCGGCTTGTCGCCCTCAGTGGAGGTATCCGGCGCCTGCTCGTACTCGAAGGCCGTGCCCTCCGGCAGCTCGTCGATGTTGGTGACGTGGTCCTTGGCCTCCGGGACCTCGTTCGGAGCGACAGTCTTGTCCTGGACCTGTGGCTCGTAGGCGTCAGCGTCGGACTGCTTCGGGTCTGCTGGCTTCGGGTCTTCCTTCTTCGGGTCTTCCACCTTCACGGTGGCCTGCACCTCGTCGGCAGAACCGTCCGGGTAGGTCACGATGACGGTAACCGGCTTATCGCCAGCCGTGGAGGTGTCCGGCTCGTCCTTGTATTCGAACGTCGTGCCCTTCGGCAACTTGTCCGCGTCCTTGACGTTGTCCTTCGGTTCCGGCGTCTTGCCGGTTTCAACCGTCTGGTCCTTACCCTTCGGGTCGAACTGCTCGGCCTGATCCTTGGCAACCTTCACCGTCACCGGCACCTCATCAGTGGTGCCATCCGGGTAGGTCACAACAACGACAGCCTCCTTGTCACCAGAGGTGTCAGTCTTCGGCGCATCCTTCCAGGCGTACTTGGTGCCCTCCGGAAGCTCACCCTTGTTCGCGATCGAATCCTCAGCCTTCGGCTCAGAATTCTTCGCAACCTCCTGGTCCTTACCCTGCGGGTCGTACTTGCCAGCCTGGTCGGTGACCTTCAGCGGGACAACATCGGTGTGCGCGGTCTCGTTGCCGTCCTGATCCACCAACGTGTAGGTGACGGTGACGTTCGGCTTTTCTTCGGACGCATCAACCTTATCGGTCGGCGTACCGGTGATTGTGCCGTCCTTGAACTCCAGGCCCTTCGGAAGGCCATCAACCTTGATGGAGTCCTTCTTCAGCTCGAAGCCCTGCGGCAGCTTGTCAAAGCCTTCCGGCTTCACTTCCTGCTCGTACGGCTCACCGAAAACACCGTCGGACAGCTTGGTGTCCGTCACCGTGATCTTGGTGACCACCTGCTCCTTACGCTTCTGCGCGACGGGCTTCTTCTCGGTCTTCTCAATACGCTTGTCAGGATCTTGCTCGTCTGGGTTTTCGTAGACCGGGTTGCCGTCGTCGTCAAGCACCGGCACATCCTGCTCGACCAAGACCTCGATCTCGCGAGTCACGATGACCTCAGTGGTGCCCGGGGTAGTCGGCTTGCCGGTGATCTTGCCGGTCTTCGGGTCGATGGCCAGGCCTGCAGGCAAGTCGTTAGCCGAGTAGGACGGTTCAGTGCCCTCTTTCATATTGTCCGGCAGATCCTTGAACAGCGGCGTGACGTCGTTGTCCGGGAACTCAGTGCCAACCGAGCCCAACGGCAGCGGCTCAGGAACAACAGCGGTGAAGGAGTCTGCGATCTCCCAACGATCAGACGGCTTGCCGGAAGCCGGGTCAACAGAAACCAGCGCGGCGGTGTAGACCGTGGTCTCCTTCAGATCCTCAGGAGCCTGGAAGTTGCAGGACTCGAGCGCACCCTTGTCGTCGCTCTTGATCTTGCACATCGCATCCTTGATCTCAGTCTGGGTACCATCCGGAGCGGTTGCGTACCAACGGATTGCGTACTCCGTGTTCGGCAGCAAGCCCGCGGTCTTCGTAGTCACCTTGGAGCCCGGACGACCCTTGTTGTCGTAGGAGTTGTACTCCGGAATATCGAAGGTCGGCTGTGCAGTCATCAACGGGAACTGCAGACCGTTCATGTTCACGCCGGCGGCAATCGCGCCCTGGTCGCGGTAGTTCATGAACATATTGGCGACGAACGCAGAGTTCTTCACGTCGCGGCCCTCAATGTTCGGGTAGATATACATGTAGTCGGTGTTGATGTGACGCACGTCGTACAACGAAGCGCCGGTAAACACGTTGACCCACTGGTTCTGGTAGTCATCGGCAACCTTGCCCCAGTCTTCTTCGCTGACCACATTGTTCACACCGAGGTTGGCCTTGTCGCGCGAGTAGCCCAGCGTGCCCTTGAACGGCAGGTAAATCATGCCGTCAGCGCTGGTCGGGGCAACGACGGTCTCTGCAATGTGGGAGCCCTCGCCGTGCTCGTCCTGGTACGCCTTGATGATGCGCTCCTGGTTCGCACGCTCCTGCTCAACCGTGTAACCCGGGTTCTCGTTCTTCCAAGCGTCGATCTGGCGCGCGACTTCGTCGTTAAGATACGACGCAACAATCTCGATGCCGCCCGCTGCGCGATCACCACGCGCAGGCTGGTACTTGTAGTAGCCCGGCAAGGTACCGGCAGACTCACCAGTCTCCCACCACACCATGGACTCATTCGGGTGAGCGATGCTCTTGATCGCGCCAAAGTCCCCGTAGTACGGGAACTGACCATCTATGGTCGGTTTGCCAGTCTCGCCGTCGAGCGCACGAGTCCAATCCTTCTCCGGCTTGGCCAACCAACCAACGTGATTCGGCTTCTCCTCAAGCACAAAACGACCGTTGGTAATGCGGGAACCAGCAGGACCAGCAGTGAAGTTCCAAGACTCCTGCACGCGGTCCGTGATGGAGGTGTAACGGCCCGAGTTGAAGTCACCCGCGGCAACCACCGAGTACTTGCTTGGATCCGGGTTCTCGCCCCAAACGCGGACGCGAACGCCACCGGCAGCCAGCCAGAACGGCGGCGCGTCAACCTCGTTGGTTACCTTCTCGGACAGGTCGAAGGAGAAGCGCCCCTCGGAGTCAGTCGTGGTGTAGAACGTCGGCGAAACCTCACCGTTCTTGGTCACGTACTGCAAGTAGATGACGTTGCCCTTGAGCGGCTCATTATTCGACGACAAGTCATCGTGGCGGCCATCCTTATTGATGTACGCCCAACCGTGGTAGCCGTAGAAATCACGCCAGCCGCCCTTGGTAAAGATGGCGTTTGGCACCTGCTTGTTCTTGCCTTGGTCCGCGGCTGGGGCTGGGGCTGGCGCTGGGGCCGGGGCTGGGGCAGCCTGCGGGTTGTCTTGCGCAAACGCCGTCGGCTGCGCGAGCGGCGCAACCAACGCGAGCGACAACGTGGCTGCGGCAACCGAGGTGCCACGGCGGCGTGCAACGTAGTTTTTCTTCACAAAGAACCTTCCAGAAACATAGCGATGTGTGTAAACGCAATATCCAATTAATGGACACCCGTTTAGGACTTTGGGAACGCTACGCCTGGTGGACACCTGTCTACAATCCGCCCTTTTGGCCCTACCCCCACTCATGTGATTATTTAGCTTCCCCTCAGGAATTGATATAAAAACTGCCTGGTTCCGTACCGTTGCGTGGATAGTTCCTGTGAGTTCCCTGCCTTTGGGCGGGGGTGGCCCCCGGGGAGGTGGGGTCGTCGATAAGCAATGCGCAAAACGTCGCCCCGCTCACCGGAATGATGAGCGGGGCGACGGATTCGAGGAAGACGCCTTTAGTAAAGGCGCTGGTCTACTGCATTACTTCTCCTTCCCCTCCTTCGACGAACCTGCGTAGGTGTTGCCGGAAGAACCCCTCAACTCGAGGTTCTTGATGGACGAGCCACCGTTCGGCGAGCAGTTGTCGTAAATGATCGTGCCGGCCAAGATGCCAGCGGCGATCAGGGCCAGGCCGCCGAGCACGGTTCCGATATCGGTGCCGTAGCGAGCGAGTTGCGAGTTGATCGCATCCACCTGGGAAGCCATCTGCGGATTGAACACGCCCAGCTGACGCTGCATCTGGGTGTTGAAGTTCTGAATCTGCGCGTTCGTCTGAGCAGCGATGTCAGACAGACCCGGGATCTCCAACTGGGTAGCCAGACCGATCGGCAGGAGCGCGATCAGCGGTAGACCGAAGCCAACCGAGGTGGCGATGCACTTGCCGGTGTCGATGCCAACCTTCTCCTTGGACTCGTTGCCCACACCGTCCCGAGCCTTGACATCGTCGCCCGGCTTCAAGGTGGTGCCGCCAGGAACGGTGACCGTCCAGTTGCCGTTCTCATCGGTCTTGGTCGGCACTTCCTTGCCATCCGGGAAAGTCACGATGATGTCCTCGCCCGGACGGTCGCCGGTGCCGGTGATGGTCTTATCGTCCGGCTTGATCGGGTTGATCTTCGGCGGCGTGGTGTCCGCACCCTCATCTACCGGTTTATCCGGGTTATCAACGGTGACGGTGACCGTGGTGTTGTCCTTGGAACCATCCGGGTAGGTGACCTCGACCGGAACGGTGATCTTGTCGCCCGGCTTGGCGTCCTTCGGAATAGTCACGGTGATCTCGCCGGTGTTCTTATCGACGACCACACCATCCGGCGCGTTCTCACCCGGAGTGAACGTGGTGCCCTCCGGCGGTGTGGTCGGGTTGCCGTCCTTGTCCTTGAACTCAGGCTTATCGACCTTGACGTCCTCACCAGGCTTGCCCGAACCGTCCTTGTACTCCGGCTCGATCTCATCCGCAGTCTTCGCATCCGGGTTGTCAACGGTGACGGTGACATCAACGTTGTCCTTAGAACCATCCGGGTAAGTCACAACAACCGGAACCGTGATCTTGTCACCCGGCTTCGCGTCCTTCGGAATAGTCACGATGATCTCGCCGGTGTTCTCATCGATGGTCACGCCATCCGGGGTGTTCTCACCCGGGGTGAACTTCGTGCCCTCCGGCGGCGTGGTCGGGTTGCCATCCTTGTCCTTGAACTCCGGAGCAGGAACGGTCACGTCCTCACCAGGCTTACCCGAACCATCCTTGTACTCCGGCTCGTAGTCCAGGTTCTGGTTCGGAACCTTCGGGTTGGTCTTGTCTTCCTTCTCCTTCTCATCCGGGATGCCATCACCGTCATCGTCCGGATCCTCGGTATCAGGCGTGCCATCACCGTCGGTATCCAGCTTGAACTTCGCGGTCGCGTCGTCGGTGGACTTGTCCGGGTAGGTCACAATGACCGGAACATCGAACTCCTCAACGGTATCTGCGTTGAGCTTCGACTTATCCGGGAAGGTCACCGTGATCTCGCCGGAGTTCTCGTCGATAGTGACCACGTAGCCCTCGGGAGCCGAGAAACCATCAGTGATCTTGAACGTCGAGCCCTCAGGAGCGGTCGCGTCCTTGCCATCCTTGCCGGTGAAGGACGGCGACGACTTCGTCTCCTTACCTGGGACGACGAGCTTGTCCTCGTAGGACGGCTCGTAAAGGTCCTTGTCCTTGTCGGTCACCGTGACGGTGACGTCAACGTTGTCCTTCGTGCCATCCGGGTAGGTCACAACCACCGGAACGGTGATCTTGTCGCCCGGCTTGGCGT
>NZ_KV825938.1:10063-17126 GCF_001835805.1 Corynebacterium sp. HMSC034B08
GCGGCGTGGTCGGGTTGCCATCCTTGTCCTTGAAGGTTGGCTTGTCCACCTTGACGTCCTCACCAGGCTTACCGGTGACGTCGGTGTACTCCGGCTCGTAGTCCAGGTTCTGGTTCGGAACCTTCGGGTTGGTGTCGTCGTCAATCTCCTTATCATCCGGGATGCCATCACCGTCATCGTCTGGATCCTCGGTATCAGGTGTGCCGTCGCCATCGGTGTCCAGCTTGAACTTCGCAGTCGCGTCGTCGGTGGAACCATCCGGGTAGGTCACAACAACCGGAACGTCGAATTCCTCAACGGTGTCCTTGTTCAACTTGGACTTGTCCGGGAAGGTCACGGTGATCTCGCCGGTGTTCTCGTCGATAGTGACCACGTAGCCCTCAGGAGCCTTGAAGTCCCCTGGAATTGCGAACTTGGAGCCCTCCGGAGCGTCGACCTTCTCCTCGGTCTCGTTGCCATCCTCGTCGACCTTGGTAAAGGTCGGAGCAGACTTCGTCTCCTCGCCCGGGACAACGAGCTTGTCCTCATAGGACGGGGTGTACTCGTCCGCGTCGCGGGTGACCAGCACGGTCCATGCGGAAACATCATTGCCGCCAGAGACCAGGACCACGTTGAAGAAGTCGCCCTTCTTCGCATCATCCGGGATGTCGAAGGTGCACGCTGCGACCTGGGCCTTGATGCCCTTGGACTGGTCGAGCTCGCACTCCTTGAGCACGTTGCCCTTAGCGTCGCGCCACTCCACCTTCGACGGCAGCGTGGACAGGTTGCCGTGGAATTCCGGGGTCACCGTGACGCCAGGTGCAGCCGGCTTATCCGTCGCGTTGTAATCAGCCGTGATCGACACCGGGGTGTACGGCATGACCGCGTAGTTGACGTTGTACAGCGAGTTCAGTTCCTGGTACGGAAGACCGTTGAAGTTAATCGGCAGCTGGTTCTCGCCCGGGGAAGCCGCCGCCTTGAAGTTTCCACCGCCGTTAAAGCGCTGGAAGATCGGGGTGTGGAAGCCCGTGTAGCCGTTCTGGACCACACCGTCCTTGTTCTCCACCCACACGAACATGTGGTTCGGGTTGAGGATATCCTCGCGGACCTGGCCCTTCTCGTAGTTGCCAAAGCGCAGGGTGTAGCGGCCTTCGTTATCGGTCTTGCCGTAGACGGTCTTGAGGATGCTTTTAATTCTTCAAGCTTCTTCAAAGCGTTCGCACCGCTCCACATGGCAAAACCCACACCGCAATCCCCCTTTTCTTAGGTTGTGAAATTTTGCATAGGGTCGCTTGCTGACGGTGGGGTTGGTGACGATCACATAGTGCCATCAACGCACGTTCTCACCCCTCAACTTGAGGCGCGAGGCAGCGTGGCGTACATTGTGCGCACAGGTTCTACACGTTGCTTGAAGACCTCACCACACAAAAGTAAGGACAGTGGTCCCTATGACTCAGCCAAAAGTTAAGCGACTTCACCTCAGGACAACAGAGGTCCAGGACGAGACGCTACGAAGTGCCGCCGAAGCCCAGGATGTTCCGGTGTCCGATTTCGTGCTCGGCAGCGCAATGATCGAAGCGGAAAAGATTCTTGCCGATCGCCGTTGGTTCGAATTGAGCGACGAAGACTTCGCCAAATTCGAGAAAGCCCTCGATACCCCCGTCGACGGCACGAAACTAGCGCGCCTTCTCGCATCCGACTCCGTCTTCGGAAAGGAGTTCCACCTTGACTAGGGACATCATCCAACCTCCGCGAACGATCGAAAAGGAAGATGATGTTGCAGGTTTCTCCTGCGGGGTGGAAAGCCTAGACAAGTGGCTCAAAGAAAACGCTTGGAAAAACCAACGCGCCAACAATTCTGTCACCTACGTGACAACGCTTAACGACAAGGTAGTTGGTTACTACGCTCTCGCATCGGGCGGAGTCAGCCGAGATGCCCTGCCCAAGCGATTCCGCAACAACCGTCCCAAGGATGTTCCGATCATCCTTCTGGGGCGGTTCGCTGTCGATTCGCGCGCTCAAGGCAGACAACTAGGCAAATCCCTATTACAGGACATGTTTAGACGCGCGATCGCCGCAGCGGAGATAATCGGTGCGGCAGCGATCCTCATCCACGCACACGATGAAAGCGCAAAACAGTTCTACCTCCATAACGCTAACTTTCATGAAATGCCAGGAGAACCGCTCCATCTCCTCCTGCCGGTGGAATCACTGATCCAACAAGCCCAGAACTCTTAGCATGCGGCGCCTCCACGCTTCCAACTCAATCGGCACAACGGTAGGCGTATCCCTCAGGGTTTCAGGCTCCCACAACCACATCGATCCCGTCGGCATACCGGCGGGCAAAGCATCAATCAGAAACTGGATACTCTCTAGTGGCGCATCCCTATTGCAGCGGTATGAAGCGGCGACGAGATTGAAATGATTGAGCGTGCTGACCAGCGACCCCTCCTCTACCGGTTGGTAGAGCTTCAACGTCTCCAAGGCGCGCTCCGGGTTTTCTCCAATAATGCAGAACCCGAAGTTTCTCTTCACCTCTGGCTCATTAGGAAACAGGTTTATGTTTTCACTTGCCAGGTTGACCGCCTGGTCCACGTCACCTTTGTCTAATGCGGCAATTACGGATTTCTGTGCTTTCTCCAGCTCAGCCAATGGCCCCCGCTGATAGGGCGCAATTTGTGAAGTCGCGCGCCTAGCGAGCTCTTGGGTTACATCAAACAAAGAGACTCTGCGTTCCTCCAGAAGACCAACGTCAAATTGGGCTAATCCCTGAACCGCACCGGGCTTCGTTATGAAAGTCAGCTCCCACAGCAGGGACTCACTAGCCCACTCGTCTAGATACGTTTTTGTAAACCGCTCACATACCCAAACCGTTGCGTCACGGCCATTGAGCAAAAACAGATCCTCATCATCGGCAAGAGACTGGTCTGTTGAGTAACGCCACCCAACGAGATGCGCAATAGGCGCCTCTTGAAGCCAACGTTGCACCTCCCGAACAAAAGACCCATTCATCGCCCTAGCTCGGGCCAAGCTCCGGTCTCCTGCTGCTACGCCTTGAAGCTCTGGACTTGCAATAAGAAGATCAGCCCATTCTCCCAGAAGCAGTTCATCACTCCCGCGTTCTTTTTCCAGCACGAGCTGCCGGCACGCTAACGCTCCTTCAAGGACAAAATCGATCAACATCGGCCCGAATCCAGTTCGGATGATCGCATCGGCGGACAGACCGCGATCGGCCAACTTGCCAAGTGCGGACGTGATTTGAGTATCACGACGCAACCTGTCTGGGACGTTCAATCGCCGCAGATTGTCCGAGACAAGCCGAAGGAGCTGCGCAGTCGTCCAGCAGCTCGTTGGCCCACCCGGGAGGTGCACATAATCTGCCCCTACGCCCTCTGAGTGATCAGCCGAGGAAACGAGTAACTCACTTAGTGTTTCACAAGTCCGTAGCCCGTTGCACAACCGATGGTCAGTGACGCTACATTCTTGGCTGGCAGCGGCAACATAATCGGCCAGATCACGTCCGCCCTGTGCCACTTCCCCTACCGCTCCATGATGTCGTGGCGCACGATGGTCTGGTCGCGGCCCGGGCCGACACCGATGTAGGAGATCGGCGCGCCGGAGAGCTCCTCGAGGCGCAGCACGTAATCCTGGGCCTTCTGCGGCAGCTCCTCAAAGGTGCGGCAGCCGGTGATGTCCTCGTCCCAGGCCGGCATCGTCTCGTAGATCGGCGTTGCATGGTGGAAGTCGGTTTGGGTCATCGGCATTTCGTCGAAACGCTTGCCGTCCACGTCGTAGGCCACACAAATCGGGATCTCGCCGATGCCGGTGAGCACGTCAAGCTTGGTCAGGAACAGGTCCGTAAAGCCGTTGACGCGGGAGGCGTAGCGCGCGATCACGCTGTCGTACCAGCCGGTGCGGCGCACGCGGCCGGTGTTCACGCCGACCTCACCGCCAGTGACCTGCAGGAACTCGCCCCACTTGTCAAACAGTTCCGTCGGGAACGGGCCCGCACCCACGCGGGTGGTGTACGCCTTGATAATGCCCAGCACGCCCGTGATGCGAGTCGGGCCGATACCCGCACCCACGCACGCGCCGCCGGCGGTCGGGTTCGAGGACGTCACGAACGGGTAGGTGCCGTGGTCCACGTCCAACATGGTGGCCTGACCACCCTCCATGAGGACGTGCTTGCCGGCGGAGAGGGCGTCGTTAAGCATGCGCTCCGCATCAATCACCATCGGCTCGAGGCGCTCCGCGTAACGGCCGAAGTAATCCATCGTCTCCTCGACCGAAATCGCGCGACGGTTATACATCTTGACCAGCATCTGGTTCTTCACATCGAGCGCAGACTCGATCTTCTGGCGCAGGATGGACTCGTCGAAAACGTCCTGCACGCGCAGGCCCACGCGCGCGACCTTGTCGGCGTAGGTCGGGCCGATGCCGCGACCCGTCGTGCCAATCGCGCGCTTGCCCAAGAAACGCTCCTGCACACGATCCAACTGCTGGTGATACGGCGCCACCAAATGCGCATTCGCGCTGATCTTCAACCGCGACGCATTCGCACCGCGCGCCTCAAGGCCGTCAATCTCCTCGAACAACGCCTCAAGGTTCACCACCACACCGTTGCCCAGAATCGGGGTAGCGTTTTCGGACAGGACGCCGGCGGGCAGCAACTTCAGCTCGTACTTCTCCCCACCGACAACCACCGTGTGCCCAGCGTTATTACCGCCGTTGGGCTTAACCACGTAGTCGACCCGACCGCCGAGAATGTCAGTTGCTTTGCCTTTGCCCTCGTCGCCCCACTGGGCGCCCACGATGATGATGGCGGACATCACGCACTCCTTAAATATGGCGTATGAACGGGCATATTGTACCGTGAGCGCCATGCGGCTCATCCACTGCGCATGCGGCGCGTCCCCCGAACCCTCAATTCCGGGCGCAGAAACGTTCCAACTCCCCGTGCACCCCACCCAGCGCGACCTCAAGTTTCTCGACGCCATCGCGCGCGAAGTGCTCCCCTCAGATCCCACCCCGTCGCTTGACGAGATCCAGAAAAACCCCGCCGTCGACCACCTCGGCGCACCCACGTTTGCGCCGCAGCAACCCTCTGAGCCGTTGCGTGTTGTGGTGTCAGGCAGCGACCGCGCCCTCGGGCTGGTGCTCACCCGCCTGATGCGCGCGGATTGCATGTGGGCGGAAGTCGGGTACGTGCCCGCAGACAAGCAATCGCCCGCGGCGGTGCTCTGGGGCGCGGAGTCTGCGGATCTTGCTGCAGGCGGGCCCGCGCGGCCCATCCCCTGCATCCGCACCGACTTCGGCGAGGTCGTCGCAGGTTCCGCAGAGCTCTTTACTGACGACGGCGCCACGCCCTACTACGGCGAAGTCGTCGTCGACTCGGACGTGCTGGTCCACCCCGGCATCGAATACGGCGCACGCCTCGTGCCCACCGTCGACGCGCCCGGCATCGCCGCCGCCCCCTTCACCAGCCCACTCGTACCCACCCGCCGCTTCCTGCGCCGCCAACCCGTCGCACGCCTCGACGGCAGCCGCACCCTCACCGGGCGCGCCCTGCAATCCGGTGGCAATGAAATCGCAGTGCGTATCGACGACCACCTGCGCCCCCGACCCGTCTCCCGCGTCACCTTCTACCGCCACCTGCGCGACATCCAAGCGGTCCGTTCGGCATAGTTTCAGGAATTATATTCACGCTCTGGCGGACTTCACATTTCGCGTTTTCTCTATGCGATTGGTAGCTCGCTGTTACCTAACTGACACATTGCGTTCATTTCGCTGAACGTTTTGCCACCTTTCAGATTTTCGTTTCCGCTGGCTGTTGGCGGTTTCCATGGGACTACCTGAACTTGTCGTGTTTGTCGCTCGAACACCCGTTCTACTTCTCGAGGCTCAGGTTGGGTCCGCTGCCAGAACGGTTGATCGTCGTTACGGTCGGAATCGTTCTCGCAACAACAAATCAAAAGGAGAAACAACAATGACTAACCTCAACCGCATCGAGGATCTTGCAAACGCAACCGCATACGACGTCAACGGCGACAAGGTCGGCGGCGTCAAGGACGTCTACGTCAACGACTCCACCGGCCAGCCGGACTTCGTCTCCGTTAGCCACGGCCTGTTCGGTGGCGGCGACTCCATCGTCCCGCTGCGTGGCCACACGCTTCGCGACGGCGACCTGCACCTCGCATTCTCCAAGGACCGCATCGAGGACGCACCGGATCTCGACGAAAACGGCCACCTGACCACCCAGGACCAGGACGCCTTCTACCGCCACTACGGCCTGGAGACCACCGAGGACGTGACCACCTACGAGACCGGTAAGCACGCCGCTGCTGGTGCCGGTGTCGGTGCTGCTGGTGCTGCGGGTGCTGGTGCCGCGGGTGCTGCTGGTGCTGGTGAGCGTGGTGTCGTCGATAATGAGCGCGCCGCTGCCGCAGACCGCACCACCGACGTCGACGGCGAACTGATCCGCTCCGAGGAGCAGCTCAACGTCTCCAAGGACCGCGTCGAATCCGGCCAGGTCAGCCTGCGTAAGTACGTCGTCGAGGAGACCGAAACCGTCGAGGTCCCGGTCGAGCGCGAGGAAGTCCGCATCGTACGCGAGCCGATCACCGACGCAGACCGCGCAAACTACGACGGCAACATCGGCGAGCAGGAAGCATCCGTCACGCTTCACGAGGACCGCGTCACCGTATCCAAGGAATCCGTCCCGGTAGAGAAGGTTTCCCTGGAGAAGGACACCGTCCGCGACACCGAGCGCGTCTCTGAAGAGGTGCGCAAGGAGCGCTTCGAGACCGACGGCGTCGTCGAAGACAACAAGTAAAACCTGCATAGGGGCTTAGCCCCTGGCGTTCGCCCCTGGCTTTCGCCCCTGGCTTTCGCCCCGGTTGGGAATGTTCCTAACCGGGGCTTTTTGCTGTTCGTTTTGCTGATCGTCTAGCTCGGCTAGGCTCCCTACTAGACGATCAGCATTCGGGTTCGAAGTTTTCCCAGGTGATATTGCACATGATGTTCGGTAGCGGCGAGATCGTCTAGTTGTGCCGTGTTATGTCCATGAACATTTTGGACATGGAGT
>NZ_KV825939.1:0-31337 GCF_001835805.1 Corynebacterium sp. HMSC034B08
GCCGATAGCAGACACACATTTTGTCGCTTAACCCACCAATCCTTTCCATAGCGAAAGCCCCGCACGATCGTTCTATCGTGCGGGGCGGAAAGTGGAGCTAAGGGGAATCGAACCCCTGACCTTCGCATTGCGAACGCGACGCTCTACCAACTGAGCTATAGCCCCTCAAGGGCGCCTCTTGAAGGCGATTGCCACGTTACTCCTGCAACCCGATGTGGTTAAATCGCCTGGTTATAAGCACTAGCTGGCGCGTGCAGCGAAGCGGTCGCGGATATCGCGGTAGTCGGCCCGGTCGTGGTCGTCTTCTGGCGGAGTGAAGCGAGAAACGGGCAGTGCGTCGAAGTCGGGGCTGTCGTCGTCAAGATCCAGGATCACCGAGCCCGAGTAGCGACGAGCAACGCGCTCGCGCGAGTTGGCCTCATCACCCAGAGCGACACCCAGGCGCGCGCGACGCAGCTGGCGGAGACGACGCTGGTGCAGTGCGCGCTCCTGCAGCACGGTGTGGCGCAGTGCGATCATGTACCACGCGGTCAGGCCAAGCGCGACGATGTTGAGCGCCCACACCCAGCCACCGGCGACGAACGCGGCCACAAACGTGATCACACACGCTGCAAGCAGACCGAGCAGCGTGCGCTGGCGGCGCTGCTGGCGCGTGGCCTTGGCTGCCTGCTCGCGCTGTGGGTCGTAGCCACCGCGGCCACGACGCGACGCCGCAAATGCGATGTCTGCCTCGTCGACGACATCGTTTTCGGCCGCGTCTTCAGCGTCTGTGTCTGCGTCTGCGTCTGTGTCTGCGTCCACAGCATCCTCAGCGTCGACGGCCTCGACAGCGTCCGCGTTGTCCTCTGCGTCCTCCGCACCTTCAGCGTCAGCGACCTCAGCCTCAGCGCCTGTGTCCGTGTCTGCATCTGTGACGGTGTCTGCGGTGGCGTAGCCCAGGTCCGCCGGCGAGGTGTACGTCTCGTCGAGCTCGTAGAGGTCTTCCTCGACAGCTTCTTCAGCGGTGTCTTCAGCGCCCTCTTCGTTCTGGACGAGCACGGAGATTGCGGTCGAGCCGCCAGCCTCTGCGGCGACAACACTGGCGGTCTCAGCAGATTCAGCGGTCTCGACAGATTCCTCAGACTCGGCGGGTGCAGCCTCGTCCTGGGATTCAGCGTCAGCCTCGTCGGCGACGTGCTCGATAACTTCGCCATCGACGGTGTTGTCGTCCTGGGCAGCGTCTTCGGCCTGTGCGGATTTGAAGAGGCGCAGGTTCGGGGCGTCGTCGATAAGCACCTGCTCCTCCTCGGCGACAGCCTCGACAACCTCGTAATCGTCATCTGCGTCGTCGTGGCGGTGGATGTCAGCCTGGGTCAGCTTCGGGCGCCGGCGGGTTGCCATGGGGGCGTCGCCACCTTTGTGCAGCACGCGCGTCTCTTCGTAGCCCTCACCGGAGCGGCGAATCGGCTTGTTATTCCCCACCGCCAACGGCGCGAGCACGATCACCCACACGATGAGGATCAAAACGATCAATAAGCTCGAGCTGCCCATCACAGACCTTTCCGCAACTACATGCACCCAATAGACACTTCACGCCACGGTATCGGCACAACCGACACTCGGCGGGTTGGCGCGCCGTGGTCACAGAAAGGAATTCAAAAACCAGACAACCTAGACAAGCCGACCCGCGCGGCGGAGCCGTTGCACCGCGGTCGTGGGATAGTCGTCGATATTGATGGCGACGAAGTGATGGTCACGCCACTGCCCGTCGATGTGCAGGTTGCGTCGCAAATAGCCTTCCTCCACAAAGCCGTTGGTGCGCAGCACCTTGCCAGAGGCAGGATTGCCCGGCAGATACGTCGCCGTCACACGGTGCAGGCCCACGCGCCCAAAGGCGTGATCCACGCCGAGTGCACACGCCGCCGACGCAACCCCGCGCCCCATATATGGCGAATGCACCCAGTAGCCGATCCAGCATTCGGAGACGATCCCGTGCTGGATGTTGCCCAACGTCACTTGGCCGGCAAATGCGCCGTCGACCTCGATGACCATCGGCACCACCGTGCCCTGCTGCGCCATGCGTTTGAGGTTGAGCCACGAGTTGCGCCACGCTGCATGCGAGTGGGCGTCCTCCCAGGTGCCGTCCACTGTGGGCTCGACAGGCGCGAGCCATTGCCTATCGACGACGCGCGTCTCACTCCACTCCCCACCGTCACTACCGCGCAGCGGACGCAACTGCACACGCGCACCGTCCGGCAGCCCGACGGCAGGGGTCAGTTCTGGCCAGCCCGGTGTGGGCGGGCGAAACATGGCAAACACGCTAGCTGCGCTGCCGGATGAACTCGACGTCCACCTCGTCGCCCGGGCGCACGTGGGTGGCACCCTCTGGCAAGTGGATCATGGCGTTGGCCTCCGCAAACCCAGCCAGCAAGTGGGTCGGGCCGGCGTCGAGCACGCTCAGCGGCTCCACGAGGTACTCGCCGGTCTCGCTGTCGCGCATGAGGCGGGCGCGAATGTAGCCCCGACGACCGTCGATGGACTCCATCGGACGCAACGAACGCGCACGCACCGTCTGACGCGTGATCGTCGGCGCCCCGAGGGCACGGCGGATGAGTGGCCGGACGATGGTCTCCGTAATCACCAGAGCGCTCACCGGGTTCGAGGGCAAGAGGAACACTGGGATCCTCTCCTCCCCCAGCACGCCGAAGCCCTGAACGGAGCCAGGGTGCATGGCAACGCGGGTGGTGTCGATCTGCCCCATCTCGCGCAGGATCTCCTGGATCGCCGTAGCCCCGGAGCCACCGACGGCGCCGGTGATGATGATGCACTCGCTCTTATCCACGTAACCGGCGATGGCCTCGCGCATGCGGCGCGGCTCCGCGTTGATGATGCCCGCGCGTTGCACCTCAGCGCCAGCCTCTTCAGCAGCGGCAGCCACAGCGTAGGAAGCGATGTCGAAGACCTGACCCAAACCGGGGTCGCGCTCCAAATCGACGAGTTCCAGACCGTAGCTCATCACCGTCACTCGCGGGCGCGGGTAAACGAGCACCTTGTCGCGACCGGCCGCAGCAGCCAGCCCCACCTGCGCGGGACCGAAGATGGTGCCCTGGCGCACGGCAACGTCGCCGGGCTGGATATCGTCGCCGGCCTTGCGCACAAAGTCACCGGTGCGCACGGGGCGCAGCGGGGTCACGCGCTTGCGGCCGCGGTCGGTCCACTCCAGCGGCAACACAGCATCAGCCAGGGTGGGCAGTGGTGCGCCCGTGGCCACACGCACCGCCTGGCGTGGTTGGAGGCGCAGCGGCTTCTGAGATCCGGCGGGCACCTCACCGACGACCGGCAGCGCACGATCGGGCGCCGGGCGCGGGGCCTTCTGCTCTTCGGCGTCCGCTTCGGACTCATCCTCGGCGCCAGCTGCTGGACGCCTGCGCAGACCTGCGGTACCGCCGACGTCGACGGCGCGAACCGCAAACCCGTCGATGGCAGCCTGAGCAAAACCGGGAACCTGGCGGGTGGCGGCGATTTCCTCCGCGCACCGCAGCCCGAGGGCATCAGTGAGTGCGACGCGGATGGGCTCCGGCGCAACGGCAGCATCAATCACCGCTGCAAGCTGCTCCTCAACGCTGCGCATGGATGTACCCGCCTTACTTTCGCCTTAGTTTGTCAGTTCGGGGTGTTCTGCTTCGTATTCGGTGATGATCTTCTTCAACGCCGTGTACAACGCCGGCCCGTACTTTTCGTCGTGCAGACCAAAGTCCACATTCGCCGGAATATAACCACCCGGGTTGCCCAGGTCATGGCGCTTGCCCTCATGAACCACCACATGCACCGGGTGGCCTTCAGAGATCATCAACTCAATGGCATCAGTTAACTGCAGCTCGCCGCCCTTACCCGGGGTAATACGACGCAGCGCATCAAAAATGCCACGATCCAACAAATACCGGCCAGTAGCCACAAGCGTCGACGGCGCATCCTCCACAGCAGGCTTTTCCACCATGCCACGCACCTTCAACACCTCGATGCCATCAAAGGACTCCCCCGCATCCTCAACATCAAACACGCCGTAGTTAAACACCTCTTCACGCGAGACGTTAAACGCACACAGCACAGACCCACCGAGGCGATTGCGCACCTCAACCATCTTGTCCATCACCCCCATCGGCAGCACAAGATCATCCGGCAACATGACGGCCACGGCATCTTCGTCGTCGTCAAGCGCCTGCTCCGCACACCCCACAGCATGACCCAGGCCGAGGGGCTGATCCTGCTCAACCGCAACAGCCTGAATCAGCTCGCCAGCACGAGCAACCTTTTCAGCCTGCTCTTCCTTGCCGCGCGCGACCATGAGATCCTGCAACTCGGCAAAGTCACCGAAGTGGCGCATGATCTCTTCCTTATTCGGCGCCACCACCACCGCCAAACGCTGCGCACCACAGGCCGCAGCCTCCTGGGCGATCAACTCAATGCCCGGAGTGTCCACCACCGGCAGCAACTCCTTCGGCACAGTCTTCGTCGCCGGCAAAAAACGCGTCCCCATACCAGCAGCAGGAACAACAACCGTCTTCAGCGAAAACGCGTTGCCGTCCGTGGCAGCCGGGGCCGCAGCAGTGTGGTCAGTAGAATTCCGCATAAGTCATGAGCTTAACCTGACGCCCCTGTAAACCCGGTGAGCGACCCAAGGAGTTCCGTGTCCCAATCCACACCAGCCGTCAATGCAAAAGATGCTTTACGACGAGCCCACCTCTCCACCCGGCGCGAATTAGCCGCAGACACTGCACGTAAGCAGTCACTTGACGACGCGATTGTGTCGCACACACTGGCGTGTTTGCGTGAGACGAATGCGGTGGGGACCAACATCGCGGCCTACAACCCGTTGGCTACTGAGCCGGGCCCAGCCGATTTCGCGACACGTCTTACCGGGCCCGCCCGCACGGTGTTCTTGCCAATCTCGCTCAGCAGCGGCGAGCTGGCGTGGTCCCCAGCCGCAGCCGACGACGCCGGTGCAACCGGTGCACTCGGAGTCGTCGAGCCCACCGGCGCGAGATTCACCTCCCAGGTGTTGCGCTCGTGCGGGTTGATCGTCGCGCCGGCACTCGCGGTGGACCGAGGCGGGATGCGCCTGGGTAAAGGCAAAGGCTATTACGACCGTGCGCTTGCAGGACTCGACGTACCGGTGGCGGCGGTGGTCTACGACGAGGACATCGTGGACGCCGTGCCTTGCGACGACCACGACCAACCCGTGGACTACATCATCACCCCAAGCGGATTTTTTAGGGTCTGAGGGAACCGGGGTAGTGCAGGGTCCGTCAGATACCTATGGACCTTCACACACAGTTCGCGCAGTTGCGCACGCCCGGATACCGTCGGTCTGTCATCATTCGTCGCATCGTTGCGGTGGTGCTTGTCATCGCCGCGACGTTGCACGTCATCGTCGGTGTGTCCCGCGATGATCCAGCGGTGGTTGTCTTTGCCCGTGAGGTTGCGCCCGGCACGACGCTTACCGGCGAGGACGTGGCCCTGCGGCGACTTCCAGCTGACGCAGTACCGCAGGGGGCACTGTCTGATCTCGCGCTGGCGGAGGGCCAACTTCTTGCCGCGGCGGCATCAGCTGGTGAGGTGTTGACCTCCACACGCCTTGTCGGACCGGATCTCACCGCAACCTTGGTTGCGGAGGAACCACCCGGCGAAGAGTTCTCTCTGGTGCCAGTTCCGGTCGCGGAATCAGACATCATTCCGCTGCTGCATCACGGTGCACGGGTGGACGTGATCGCACAAGGGCCGCGCACTGTCGCAACTGGCGGGCGCGTGGTCACATCAGGTGAGAAAGGTACAGTTCTTGTGCTATTTCGGCAGTCTCAAGCAGAAGCCGTTGCTGCAGCCTCGCTGGATGGCCCATTGACCTTACTTTTGAGTCGTCATATACAACCGCCTAGTATTCCCTAACATGCTTCAAGGTTTTAAAGATTTCATCATGCGCGGCAACGTCATTGACCTTGCCGTTGGCGTTGTGATTGGTGCAGCTTTCACCGCTGTCGTCACCGCATTTTCCGATTCCATCATCAACCCGTTCCTCGCAGCCCTCGGCGGCGTGGACTACTCCGGCCTCGGCTTCTTCGTCCGTGAGGGCAACGAGGCTACCTTCGTTGACTTCGGTGCACTGATCACCGCAATCATCAACTTCCTGCTCATCGCTGCAGTGATCTACTTCCTGCTGGTCATGCCGATGAACAAGCTCGACGAGGCACAGAAGCGTCACAAGGGCGTCGACCCAGAGGAGCCGGCTCCGACCGAGACCGAGCTGCTCGCGGAAATCCGCGACCTGCTGTCCAACCAGAACCCGAACTCCACCCAGAAGCCGCTGAACTAATCCCCGTGATGCGGCGGCCGCTGCTCTTCGTAGAAGGCGCGGCCAGTCAAGCCCGGCTCTTCGTCATCGAGTAGCACTTCGCGCTCGCCGTCGAACGCCGGGCTTTTGCGTTGTTGCGACGGCGCCTTATCCGCCGTGCGGTCGTAATCCACATCCGCACGACGCACGACTCTTCTTCTCTTGCGTTCCATCTGCACTGTCACCGCGCGCTATCTACACCGAGTACTGGTTGAGTTCGCCGATGAGGTGGGTGACCAGCGGGGCAATCGTCGATACGCCATCGCGAATCGCCTGACGGCTCGACGCCAGGTTCACCACCACCGTAGAGCCGGATACACCGCAAATGCCGCGGGAGGTGCACGCATCAACCGCGCCACATGCCTGCCCCGACGCCCGAATCGCCTGGCTCACCCCCGGCACCACCTTATCGATGATGCCGCGCGTCGCCTCCGGCGTCTTATCGCGCGGGCCAACACCCGTACCGCCGAGCGTGAGCACCAAGTCCACACCACCGACGACACCGGTCTCAATCGCCTTGCGGATATCGGACTTCTTCGACTTCACCCGCACCACACCGTCAACCCGGTAATTGAACTCGCTAAGGAGCTCCACCACCATCTTGTCGGTGTTATCGCCGGGGGCGTCGTATCGACGATCCCCCACCAGCACAACAATGGCACGCGGCGATTCCGGCGCAGCCTGCTCCAGCTCAGAGGCACGAAGGGTTGCATCGTCCGGCTCATTCATGTCCAGATCAGCAAGATCAACCGAGTCATACAGTTCAGTCATCGTAAAACGGGCTCCCGTCCGTCAGCGCGGTGAGAAATTATTGCAAGTCTCTAAAGAACTTACTCTGTGCTGAGGGTCACCTCTACCGGAATCGGCTCACCTTCTCCTTGACGCTCCACTTGCAGCGTCACTGTCTGGCCAAAGTCCTGCGAACGGGTAGCGGCAATCAACGCGTCGGCTGAATCTATAAGTCGGTCATTCAACCGCGTGATCACATCCCCCGGCTTCAGACCAGCCTGCTCCGCAGGACTGCCAGGTTCCACCGCGGCAACCACGGCACCACCAGTAATCGCCTGCGCGATGCTGACCTGCACACCCAGCATCGGTTGTGTCGCCTCACCATTACGGATCAGCTGATCTGCCACTCGCTTGGCAAAGTTCGACGGAATGGAGAACCCAAGACCGATCGAACCGCCGGAGCTCTCTCCGCCAAAGCTGCTCTGGGACAGCGACGCAATCGCCGAGTTCATACCGATCAGGTTGCCGTTCATATCCACCAACGGGCCACCTGAGTTACCGGGGTTGATCGCCGCATCCGTCTGGATGCCGTCCATCAGCGAGCTCTCGCCGCCACCCTGGCTCGCGCGCACCGGTCGGTTGAGCGCAGAGACGATACCTGAGGTTACCGTCGCAGACAGACCCAACGGCGAGCCGACCGCCACGACCTGCTGGCCCACGCGCAGGTCATTAGAATTGCCGAACTGCACCACCGGCAAGTTGTCTACGCCCTCGATCTTGAGCACGCCAATGTCGGTGTTCACATCGGAGGCAACATACTGCGCGCGGTGGCGAGAACCATCGTTGAGCGTGACTTGAATTTCGGTCCCCGGCTGCGCACCTGCGGCAATCACATGGTGGTTGGTCAGCACATACCCATCAGAGGAAATGATGGAGCCGGATCCCTCCGCCCCACCAGAGCGCGTGGCCACCTCAATGGACACCACCGACGGCAGCACCTGCGCCGCCACCTTCTCTACCGATCCATCTGGTGCCTCCGCGGCATTCGACACAGAGGGATTCTCCAGGGCGTTTTCTTGCGCCTGCTCTCCACTCGGAGCATCTGCGCTTTGCGACGACCCCGCCGACCCCGCAACGTAACCCGCACCACCACCGGCTGCAAGGCCTGTCACCAACGCAACCGCAAAGGCGGTTCCTACGCCTGCGCGACGCTTCGGAGCCTGGGATTGCGGCGGAACCGTGTACACGCCACCGCTTGGCACATACGGTGCCTGGTCGTAGTTTTCAGTTGTCTGGTGCGGAAAGCTCGAGGTTTCATCGTTGGGTTGCTCTCCGAAATCGCGCGTATTGCTCATGGATTGCGAGTATGCCCTACCGCGCTGTGGCGGCGCTTGCGACCTCACCAAACGAAACGTAGTGTTTTCTGTACATTTTCTGTACGGGTTTAGCTGTAGCTTTTCTTCGGGATGACGCGGGTCTCGTTCTCGTCTTCAACTACAAGATCTTCAGCCGTCTCGTCCTCCGGAGGACGTCCCGGGAACACCACCCGGAAACGGGCGCCACCGTCATCCGACTCTTCCGCCACGATTGTCGCACCGTGGCGGTCCATCACCTGTTTCACAATCGCCAATCCCAGGCCAGAACCCGGCATAGCGCGCGACTCCGGGGAACGGTAGAACCGTTCAAAGACTTTCTCGCGCTCCTCGGGTGGGATGCCGGGGCCCGAGTCGTCGACAATAAGCACCGCGTTGCGCTTCGCCGCCTTAAGCGACACACGCACTGCACCACCCTCCGGCGACCACTTCGCAGCATTATCGATCAAGTTGATCGGAGCACGTCCCATGGCAAAACGATCACCACGAATGACCCACGGGTCGGCGTGGAACAAGAACGTCACATCGGGGCGACGACGACGCACACGGTCCAGCGCCTCTTCGAGCACCTCGTCGAGGCGGAAATCCTCCGGCTCGGTCTCATGCGACTCGTCGCGGGAAAGGTCGACCAGGTCGCCGATCAGGATCGACATCTCCTCCATTTGGGCAAGCACATCACGTTCCAAATCGGCCCGGTCCTCAGCCGAAATCTGGTCCTGACGGCCGGAGTTATGCAACATCATCAACAACTCAATGTTGGTGCGCATCGATGTCAACGGCGTCTTGAGCTCATGGCCCGCATCCGCCACCAATTGCGCCTGACGCTTCTTGGACTCCCCCAACGACCTCACCAACGCGTTGATCGAAGAGGTCACCTCCGCAAATTCGTCGTCGCCCTCCACCGGAAGTTCACGCGGCCCACTCGACTCGTTAGCGTTGTCCAACTCACGGTGCAGCCTGCGCACCGGAGTCAAGCCCACCGCCGAAATGAACGCACCAGAAATCCACGCCACCAGGCTGCCGACACCGATAACCACCAGCGCTGCCGCCGCCCGGCTTCCAGAGATGCGACCGTACGGGTCCTCTGTCCGAGATGCGGCAACCACCATCCCATCCGGTGTTTGGCGCACAACAACACGCTTACCGTTGACTGAGCGCACGGATACCGCATCACCGCTCTCCGTACGCAAATACGGCCCTGAAATGGATACCGGATCCCCCAAGAACAGGTTCGAGTCTGCCCCTGAAACCGCAATGCTTGTCAACGGGTTTGATCGCCGAAACGCCGCAATTTCAGAGCGGATCTGATCTTCCGAGGCCCCGTCGAGCTGGCGAGCCATCCCCAACGTCTTGCTCCGCAGCTCAGTATCCAACACGCCTTCGTGGGTTTTGGTAGACAGCCACATGCCAAGCATCGTCGTTAACCCAACTGCGGCAGCGACAATGAAGCCCGACAGCACCGCCAATTTCAGGCGCAAGGAATGACCCGCCCCGAGGCGGGTCTCATAGGCATCGCCAGACGCGACGCGCAACATCACGGAGCAGTCTCCCGAAGCACGTAACCCACACCACGCACAGTATGGATAAGGCGAGATTCACCGCCAGCCTCAGTCTTACGACGCAAGTAACCGATGTAAACCTCCAGGGCGTTGCCCGAGGTTGGGAAGTCGTAGCCCCACACTTCCTCAAGAATGGTCTGACGGGCCAATACGTGGCGCGGGTTCTGCATCAGCAGGTGCAGCAACGCAAACTCCGTACGAGTCAGCGAGATCGGTCGGCCATCGCGGAACACGTCACGCGTCGAGGTGTCCATGGTCAGGTCCTCGAACTTCAGCGTGGTCGAATCCTTCTGCTCACTATGGCGCGACTCCGCACGGGAGCGACGTAGCAGCGAACCGACACGGGCCAGCAGCTCCTCAAGCGCAAACGGCTTAGGCAGGTAGTCGTCCGCACCAGCGTCGAGGCCAGCCACACGGTCCGCGACACCATCGCGCGCCGTCAGCATAAGAATCGGGCCATCGTAGCCCGAAGAACGCAGCGTACGGCAGACACCGAGGCCGTCAAGCTTTGGCATCATAAGGTCCAAAATGGTCAGATCCGGCTGTTCTAACCGGATCTGGTCGAGCGCATCCTCACCATCTACGGCGAGGACTACGTCGTATCCGTTGAAACGAAGCGACCTACGCAGTGACTCGCGCACAGCCTGTTCGTCATCGGCAACGAGAATTTTCATGCGGATATTATGACTTATTTTCCTCTAAGAGTGAAAACGGCATTAAAAAACCGGGCCCCACCTGTGGGAACCCGGTATTTTTGCGCGAGTTTTACCTTGCGGAAGCTTAGAACTGCTCGACGTCGATCAGGCCAGCCTGAGCTGCCTTGACCAGACGACGCGGGATCTGCACCTCGCGGCCGTCGATCTTGACGTTGACCAAGTCAGGGTTGTTGGCCTTCCACTGGGAACGGCGCATGCGCGTGTTAGCGCGGGACATCTTGAACTTAGGGGTTGCCATGATTGTGCTCCTTTACGCCCTTTAGTTAGCGGACTTCTTCTTGCGGCGTGCCATGCCACCGAAACGCTGGTTGAACTTCTCAACACGGCCAGCGGTGTCCATGAGACGCTGAGCGCCAGTCCAGAACGGGTGAGACTCTGCGGTCACGTCAACCACGATGAGCGGGTACTCGTTGCCGTCCTCCCACTGCTCGGTGCGTGCGGAAGTCAGGGTGGAGCGCGTCAGGAACTTGTGGCCCGTGTTCGCGTCCTGGAAAATCACCGGGTGGTAATCCGGGTGAATGTCTTTCCTCATTAGTATTCGTCTCCCTCAGGATTGAACTACGGGTCGGTTCCTTACATTAAGGATCGTGCCCGAGTTGGGTGCGAAATGGTCTTTTCATCCGACGGTTGCCGGACAACTCGAAATAGCATACAGCTCACTTACGCTGCGACCTAATCATTGCAACTCGCTTATCGACGACCTCCGCCCTGCTCATCCACCACTTACCCTCAACCCCGCCATGAATCTTTCCTCGTTTTCTTTGCCGCTGGCAGCAATCGCCAGTCTCGCCGTGCTCGCCGCAGTGTCCCTGAACGACGCCACTGAAGTTGCCCTTCGGCTTGTTCCAGTACTCGGTTTCGCGGCCGGCATGTCTGTCGTCGTCAATCTCGCTGCTCGTGTGCACACCTTCGAGTGGCTGGTTGGCGCGTTGCAGCGCACGACGTCACGCAGAGAGATCGTTCTGGCGGGGTTTCTCGCACTGTGTGTCGCCGCAACGGCGTTCCTCTCACTCGACACCACTGCGATCATGCTGACCCCGCTGGCGGTGCAACTCGCCTCCCGCTTCCGCCTCCCGGTGCCGGCGGTGGCGCTTTCCGTGGTGTGGATTGCCAACTTTGCGTCCATGCCTTTGCCGGTTTCCAACTTGACGAATTTGCTGGCGGTGGGCGGCGACGCGTTTTCCACCACCGGTGAATACGTGAAACTCGCCGCCGCCCCTGCAGCCGTGGCAGTGGCAGTGGCAGTGGCAGCGTCCTACGCGGCCCGGGCGATATACCGCAGCGCAGCCGGCGAGCCTATGCCCGAAGCGTCATCGATCCTCCCCCGCCCAACGGACGCCCTTGCGGTGCTGGGCGTCACCGTCGTTGCACTCCTCAGCCCGATCCCCTACTGGCTGACGAGCACCGTCGCCGCCATCGCAATGTGGTGTGCGGTGGGCCCGACCGGACGGCGCGACGGCATTACTCCACTCATCCCGTGGTCGGCGCTCAGCCTTGCCACTGCCTTCTCCGCGGTGGCGACACTGGCCCTGCAGATCAGCGATATTTCGTCCGCCGTGCAGCAACTCGCCGGCACACACCCCTTTGCAATTGCAGCTGCTGGCGCGATCACAGCGAACGCAATCAACAACATCCCTGCGTTTTTAATGCTCGAGCCCGGAGTCAGCGATCCAGCCAGCGCGCTAGCGCTCCTGATCGGCGTCAATGTCGGCCCGGTGATCACCCCGTGGGCGTCGCTTGCCACCCTGCTTTGGGCAGATCAACTCCGCCGCGCAAAGGCCCCAGTACCGTGGCGTGGGTTCATCCTGTGGGGCCTACTCCTGGCACCAGTTACCGTCATTGCCGCTACCGCTGCACTGCTGGCCGTTGCTTAGCCGCAACCATGTCGACAGCCCGGTGCATGACAATTTCAAACGGTCCACGCTGGAAGCGCTTCAGCCACAACATGCTGAACGCAATGAGCAGCGCACACAACGCGAGATAAACCCCACACACGAGCAAGGTGCCGGCAGGGCCCTCCACGTGCCGGGCAAGGCCAAACCCGAAGTCGTAGAACACCACAGAGGCGAGCACATTCTGCAGGATGTAGCACGTCAGCGCGGTGCGACCGACTGCAGCCAAACCGGTTCCCACCACACCAAGCGTGTTGTCGCGGCGGATGTAGAAGGCCGCGATGAGCGCGAGGACGCCAAACGCCACGACCGTCGAGGTGACGTAGCGAGTCAACGATGCGGATGCGCCGGTGGCAAACAAGCGCAGCCCCCAGTCCAGCGGGATACCAACACCAAGGCCGACGAGCATTACTTTGCGACGCAACCCCGCACCGGCGGGTTGGAACAATCCAGCGCGGTACAACCTGGCCGCGAGGAGAAACACACCGATGCCCATCACGAACATGATTGGGATTTCGAACCTGCCGCCGAGGAAGTCGTCGATACGCGCCTGCACCATCGCCGAGTAGCTGTCGGTTGCGGTGTAGAGCGCAAACGACTGGTCAAACGTGGGGATATCCTCGCCACCCTCGACCTCGTCGAGCGGGATGCTGTTGAGCAGATAGGTGCCCACGGAGAACAGCAACATGACAAGGACATGTGCGCTCAGCGCCAGCCACATCCACACCTTTTGCACACGCTCGCTGCGCGCAATAATCGGCGCCACCGCAAGGGCGGTCAGGCCGTAGCCCATCAACACATCGAACTCGAAAATGAAGATGTAGTTCAGCAGGCCCTCGATCACAAGGAGGATGGCGCGCCAGTAGTACAGCCCGGGCCAGCGCTGGTTTCGTTTCGCTGCAGATTGGCGCTGGATCTCCATGCCGATGCCGAACATGATGGTGAGCAGTCCCAGGAACTTGCCGTCCGTGACCAACGCGCTTGCGGCATTGAACAGTGCGTCGGCAGCCTCTGCTGCAGTTCCATTCGCGAAAGCGGTGCGAACCTCATCCCAGAGCGTGAAGTTCGGATCGAAATACTGCTCCATGACGCTGTCCATCTGGTGCCAGGTGGCAAAGATCCAGATATTCGTCGCCAAGGTGCCCAGAATTGCGATGCCGCGAGCCACGTCGAGAGCAACGATTCGCCGATAGGTGGGTTCATTCACGGGTGCCATATTAAAGAAGAACGCGATTATGAGAAATGGCGCAAAGACGGTAGGGTTGTCTCTCGCTGTTGTCGAAGTACACATATACGCCTACGTCAACCGATTGCATTTGCGCCGGTAGCGGACCCTCACACCGCTTCTCACCTGGCGCTTTCCTCACATCGTGATCGAGTCGTGGGCGGTAAGAAGAGTAAGGAAGAAACCCATGTCGGCACATTGCCAGGTCACGGGACGTCAGCCGTCGTTCGGCAAGACCGTCTCGCACTCGCACCGCCGCCACTCGCGCCGTTGGAACCCCAACGTGCAGAAGCGGAAGTTTTACCTGCCCTCCGAGGGCCGTACCATCACCCTGAACGTTTCCACGAAGGGTCTGAAGATCATTGACCGCGACGGCATCGAGTCCGTCGTAGCCCAGATCCGTGCACGAGGTGAGAAGATCTAATGGCACGTAACGATATCCGCCCGATCATCAAGCTGAAGTCCACCGCGGGCACCGGCTTCACCTACGTCACCCGCAAGAACAAGCGCAACAACCCGGACCGCATCACGCTGAAGAAGTACGATCCGGTAGTTCGCAAGCACGTCGAATTCCGCGAGGAGCGATAATCCATGGCGAAGAAGTCTAAGATCGCTAAGAACGAGCAGCGTAAAGAGATCATCGCCCGCTACGCGGAGCGTCGTAACGAGCTCAAGGCAATCATCAAGAACCCGGAGACCTCTGACGAGGATCGTCTGGACGCTCAGTTTGAGCTCAACCGTCAGCCGCGCGACGCATCCCCGGTGCGCGTGCGCAACCGTGACTCGCGTGACGGCCGCCCCCGCGGCTACCTCCGCAAGTTCGGTGTTTCCCGTGTCCGTATGCGCGAGATGGCTCACCGCGGTGAGCTGCCTGGCGTCCGTAAGTCTTCGTGGTAAGGAGGACTCAAATTATGAAGCGCAACAATTCGCGTAAGCCGCGCATTGAGCAGTCCCGTCGCCCGAAGGAGAACCCGCTGAAGGCAAAGGGCATCGAGACCGTCGACTACAAGGATATTGAGACCCTGCGTCTGTTTATCTCCGACCGTCACAAGATTCGTTCCCGCCGCGTCACGGGCCTGACCCCGCAGCAGCAGCGCCAGGTCGCTACCGCTGTGAAGAACGCGCGCGAGATGGCTCTTCTGCCGTTCACCACCCGCTAATTAGCCGGTTGACGATGACAGCGTAAGAGTCTTCGGCTCTAAGCACCCGCACTCCCCTCCCCGTGAGGGTTGAGAGCGGGTGTTTTTCTTCTAAAGTAGTGGCGTATCCCAGAAAGGTAGGCAGGGTATGGCGAACTCGGTCGGACGACCACGCAAGCAAAGCCCACGGCGCAAAGGCGCAACCGCCCGCGAAGAAATCCTCGATGCCGCATCCGAACTTTTCACACGCAAAGGCTTCGCAACTACCTCCACTCACGACATTGCTGACGCCGTAGGCATCCGTCAGGCGTCGCTGTACTACCACTTCCCCTCCAAGCGCGACATCTTCCTCACGCTGCTCATGGGGACACTGCAGCCTTCGCTGGATCTCGCGTCAGACTTGGCCAAGACCGACGAAACCGCAGCCGTGAAGCTCTGGGCGCTCGTCGCCGCCGAGACCCGTATCTTGTTGTCCTCGAATTGGAACGTCGGCCGGCTCTACCAATTGCCGGTGTTGGAGTCGGAGGAGTTTGACGAGTACCACGAGGCACGCCAACGCCTGGAGGGTATCTTCCGCGACCTGGCGGCGCAGATCGTTGGCGACGACGACCCCCGCATCGACCTACCGTTCCACATGACGCTCGCCGCCATCGAGATGCGCGACAACACCGGCGTTGCGCCATACCCGCTTGTCGACGACGCCCTGCCCGCCCCCTCCGTCACCATCGCCGATGCCGTTTTGAACGTGCTCCATACGGACCTTCCGGATCGCCGCGCCGAGCGCATGCTCAGCCTCGTCGCGCAGGTATCGCGCGACGAGGACGCTTAGTTTAGAACTTGTCTAAATCCTCGACCGCGACGCGGGCCTCGAACCAATCCCCGTCGTCTCGCTTCACGCCCCAAATCCGGGCCCCTGACGGTGAATCAATCGGGAACACATCCGCATCAGCGGTGATAAGTTCCTTAGTCTTCACATCGCTTTGAGCAACGCGCGGGGAAGTTCGATTGCCGTCGTAGGTAAAGATCGACTCCCCGTCCGAAATCGCGTCGACGAAGTCCAACTTCTTGAGTTCATCCTTACCCAATTCGAGCAGGACTTCTCCAGTCTCGGGCTTGAGGACAAAGAGTTTTTCTAGGTCATCGAGTGGCGAGTAGAAGATGGCCGTAATAATGCCACCGCTGCGCCGCACCACAGGTACAGAACTGTAGGTTCTGGTTTCCACACTCATTGCCTCATCTGCCTTGCCACCGCTGACATAAAGGAATTTCGCTTCACAAGGCTTCGTTGGCTCATCGGTACAGCGCTCCTGTTCCGCAGTATCCTTGCCGTACACAAGGGCATCGTCGCCGATACGCCACACGGCTTCGGGTGCGAAACCTTTACGTATCTCAACGTCCTCGCCCGACTCTAGGTTTCGGCGCCTCAAATCCCCATCGTTGCTTGCGTAATACAGCACGGGCTCCCCGCTCTGCGCGAGCACGCGGAAGAAATTATTGGTCTCGATGTGCTCATGCCTTGTTTCTTGGCCAGAGGCGATATCCACCGCAACGACATCGATTTGTTTCTTCGAGCCGGCCTCCGGAATGTTCGCGAGATAGATCTTCTCCGCACTCGCCGCGATAATTTCGGCGGACTTAGCGTCGAGGTTCTTCGAATCCACTTCCGCGAGGGTTGGCTCGTCGAAGGATGCAAAATCGTCGAGGAACGTCGAAAGGCTTACCTTCTCCGTTTGTAGGCCCTGCGTACTCTCCACAGTCTTCACAAAGCTGGCGCCTTTGGTCTTCCCGTCGTCGGCAACCAGCATCATCGTCGTGGTCATACGTTTGTCCTCAGAGCCATCGAACTTCTTCGGGGAGACGTCGTACAACGCTCCCGTGTCCAGATCGAGCGCACGGGTTTCTTTGTCCCAGGATGTGACAGCGAGTTTTGCAGGGACCGCCTGATTGAATGTCGGATTGAACACGTCGAGGTTGTCGATCCCAAGTGACCTTGTTTCTGGCAAGTCACGTGCTGCTTCAGGCGCCGCCTCTAACGGATCGACGGCCATGCGTGCGTTGTTGTTCCACTGTGGCTTAAGGGATTCCGCAGCCGTAGTTGCGTGCTTAGTTGGGTCAAGCACTTCCGTTTCGGTTTCATCCGCGCCGCCACAGGCACTCAGCGAAACTGTCAACAGCCCTGCTCCAAGAAGTGCGATTGCTTTCGTCTTATTCATGTTCAATCTCCTCGTTCTCTCGCCGTGTTAGTCAAAGATGTCGTAGAGCTTCCAGTCGCCGCCATCTCGAGCGAACAGAAACAGTTGGGTATTGACCGATGTCGCATGGACGTCCTTGTTTTTCACCTCCGTGTTGATCCCAACGAGTCGCGCCTCCTTGATCCCACTCAACCCGTAAAGACGGTCGAGGTAGTCGGTATTCTCCGACGCATCGTCACCTTGTTTCTTTGCGACGAGGTCCTTCAGGTCGTAGCTCTCCCCCGCGGCGTACTCGGCATCGTCGGATGATCCGATGCTCGTGTTCTCAAGCTTGTTTTCAAGCAACGCTGCACGGCCAGCAGCGGCATGCTGATTCATCCAGTCGGCCCTATCGTCCTCATCAAGCTGGGCGATTTCGTTGGCGAGCTTCTCAGGTCCGCTCGAGCCCAGCCCAGCGCCAACAAGCTGAGGAACTACCAGCGCAATGACGAGCACACCCGCAACAACAGCAGCAATAGGCCACCAACGCTTCACATCGAACGACTTCTCCGGTGTGTTGTCCCCTTCGCCAGAGCCGGGAACAACGGCTGGTTCGGAAACTTCGGGGGCTTCTGGTGCTTCGGGGGCTTCTGGTGCTTCGGGGGCTTCTGGTGCTTCGGGTGCGGTCGGTGCAGCCGTTGCAGCCGGTGACGCCATGGCGGCCAGCGACCGAAGGCTTTGCACGTTCATGGGCATGCCACTGTCGGCCTTCAAGCGAGAGTCGTACATCTGGCGCTTAGTCGGATCTCCCAGAATCTCCCGAGCCAGACGCAATTCCTCCTCGCCACCAGGGTTGGAAGTGAGACCGCTGTCGAGGCGTTGCGTGAGCTCGTCGACAAGCAGCTCGCTCGAAGCCGACGGATCAAGTTCGAGCGTCTTGTACAGGTTGTAATGCTGCATCCCGGTTTCCTTCTACTGCTCGCTGATGAAGACGGAGGCGTTGTTGCCGCCGGTGCAGCGGAAACCGCCCTGCGCCGGCGAGCAGGACATCATGTAGTACTGGCCGGTCTTCGGGCTCAGGCTACGCAGCGAGGTCGGCGTCTTTCCGTGCTCCGCGTAGTACGCGCGGAAATCATCACCTACGGCACGCGCGAAGCCCTCAGTTGTGACGGACGTTTCCGGCACACCGACCCCGAAGGTACGGTCCTTCCGGTCAGCGTCCGGCTTTGCCGACGACGGCGCCGCCGAGGGCTTTGCGCCGTCAGTCGCAGCCCCACCTGGAGCACGCGTCGACGTTTCCACAACAGTAGAGGTCACCGGCTCTGTGGAACCGCTGGACGATCCGCCAAAGCTCCACGCGGCGAACGCACCGAGGACCGCCAGGAGGGCAACGGCGAGCACACCAATGATGATGTAGAGCACCCGGTTCGATGACTTCGGCTCTTGTGGGCCGGGCGCCGGCGCGTACGCAGGTTGGCTCCACTGCTGCTGTTCCCAACTTTGCGCCGGGAACTGCTGGGTGGGCATATGCTGCTGTGGTTGTCCCCACTCGTCGTATTCGGATGGTTTCGGGGTGTATGCCGCCCACTCATCGTTGGGGTTGGCATTTGGGTTCGACATCGTGGAATCTCCAAGCTACGGGGGTGTTTGTCCCCGCAGTCTATCGTCCAGCCTCCGAACAGTCAGGATTTGGCGAGCCCAATTGCAGCTCGAGCACAGCGTTTGTGAGATCAGTTGCCATCAATTGGGCCGTCGCATAGGTGCCGTCGGCGGGCGAAACTGTCAGCGCGATGCCGTAGCCGTTGTACAGGCCGAGCTGGCGCACGGTGTACTTCCCGTCGTCCCCCGGACCCCAGCCACCTTTGAAGGCAACATCCGGCAAAACCCCCAGACCGTAGCGCTGCTCCGGCACTACCTTGCGCATCATGTCGAGTACCTCGTCGGACCCCGCCACGCAGCGCAGGTTGGAGGCGAACACTGCCTGCTCACGAGTGCCCCATCGCGTTTGACCGAAAGCCGTGAATCCAGGCCTGAGCACAACGGTGTTCATCGGGAGATCTACTCCTGCTTCACGCAGCACTGCTTCTACCTCCGCAGGCTCAACCGTCGCCCACAGTGTTTCTGCTGCGAAGTTGTCTGAGGCGGTAATCGCAGACTCCGCAACCGGAAGTAGCGAAGGGTCTTTGCGAAGCGCAGCGACCGCGATCGGAACCTTCGAAGTTGACCACGCTACCTGCGGATCTTGTTCCGGCGATCCTACTGCGTCCCGGCCGTCAGACACCGCGAGCTCTGCCGTTCCCCCGTATTGAGCAACCACGGCATCGACTGCTGCTTGGAGCTGCGGTTGCAACTGCTCCAGAACAGGCGCGGGGACGGGCGAGGGTGCGAGTGAACTCGGCGTAATTACGTGGGTTGCCGTCACAGTTTCCGTCGCTGGTTCTGAGGCCCGCTCCCCTGCCCCGCACGCGCTGAGCGCAAGCCCAGCGGCGACCAGCGCTGCAGCAAACCTCAGTCGCGGCGTCATGTTTAGCAGCGGGCCGTCGGCAGATCGCCGCGCATTGCTGCGATGCCGTCCGCCAGCTCGTTGAGCATGGCGAAACTACCCTCGTGCCCCTTCGGGCTGTGCACGGTGATCGCCACTGCGATATCCCCGTTCGGCCCAGGGATGAGGCCAAACTGGCGGGCGAGGTGCCCGTTCTCGTAGTAGTTCCAGCCGCCCTTGAAGCGTGCACCAGGGATGCGCCCTACACCCCAGCGCTGATAATCGACGACGCGCCCCATCATGTCCAGCACCGGCTCATGCCCCTTCACGCAGCGCAGGCCCGATGCAAACGCCGCCTGGTCGCTGGTGGTCCACAGCGTGCCCATCTGGTATCCCGCGGAGTTGGTGGTCCGCGATCCTGCCTCGGCGATGATGCCGTCGAGTTCCGCGCCCGATACCTGGCCAAACATACGGTGCGCGGCAGGGTTATCGGAGCGGGTCACGGCGACCTCAGCATCCGGGTAGGCTGCCGGGCTCTTGCGCAGCGCACCAATAGCCACCGGGACCTTCATAGTGGAAAATGCCGGCTCCGGGCGGTTATCCCCTGCGGTAATGCCACCGACAGATGCTGTCGCGCGGCCACCATGTCGCGCAACAACGTCGCGCACAAGCTGATCAAGCTGCGCTTGAACCTCCGTGGCACTCTTGCCCGTCGGCTGTCTCTTCGCGGCGGCCGGTGCCGTCAGCGGCAACGGCAGGTGGATGGCTCGCTGCACTTGCGGCGGCAGTTGCTTGTAGGTCTGCACAATGGCCGGGCCTACAACCGGGATCTGATCAATCGCGGAGTAGGTGGGAATGGCCGGCAGGCCCGGAAGCGAAATACCTGCGGTGAGCGCAAGCGCGGCGAGCTTGGAGGACACGGAGGTACTCTCCTTCAGAGGGTTAGTGGGCGAAGTGGCGGGTTCCGGTGAGATACATGGTCACGCCGGCTTCCTTGGCTGCAGCGATGACTTCCTCGTCACGGATGGATCCGCCGGGCTGGACAACGGCCTTCACACCGGCGTCTGCAAGCAACTGGAATCCGTCGGCAAACGGGAAGAACGCGTCGGAGGCTGCCACGGCACCGTTGGTGCGGTTGCGGCCCTCGTCCAGTGTGTTCGCGCGGTCAACGGCCAGCTTGGCCGAATCGACGCGGTTGACCTGGCCCATGCCGATGCCCACCGATGCGCCGTCGTTGGCAATCAGGATGGCGTTGGACTTCACGCAACGCACCGAGCGCCACGCGAACTCAAGATCGGCGAGGGTCTGCTCGTCGGCAGCGTCGCCGGCAACCAGCTTCCAGTTGGCGGCTGCGTCGCCGTCGGCCTGGAACTGGTCGCGCTCCTGGACCAGCCAACCACCGGTGATCTGCTTGCGCTCCTCGGTGAGTTGCTCCGGGGTGACCTCCAGCAGGCGCAGGTTTTCCTTCGTGCGCAGCAGCTCGAGTGCTTCCGGCGCGAAAGACGGGGCGATGACCACCTCGGTGAAGATCGGGTGGATCTGCTCTGCAAGCTCAAGGGTGACCTCGCGGTTCGCGGCGATCACGCCGCCGTAAGCAGAGACAGGGTCGCAGGCGTGCGCCTTCTTGTGTGCATCCGCGATGGACTCGTCGGATACTGCGAGACCACACGGATTGGCGTGCTTGATAATCGCGACGCACGGACGGTTGTGATCCCAAGCCGCACGCCATGCGGCGTCAGCGTCCTGGTAGTTGTTGTAGCTCATTGCCTTGCCGCCGTGCTGCTTCGCAGCGGCAATGCCCCAGCCGTCGCTTTCCAGGCGGGCTGCCTGGTGCGGGTTCTCGCCGTAGCGCAGTTCCGTGGTCTGCGCACCAGACGCAGCCTGGGATGCAGCCTGGCTCTCGAGCTGGGAGGCGAGCCAGGAGGACACGGCGGCGTCGTAACGCGCAGTGTGCGTGAACGCCTCGAGGGCGAGCTCGCGGCGCTCGTCGAGCGTAAAGCCACCGTTCTTCACGGCCTCCACAACGTCGGCGTAGCGCTTCGGGGAGGTCACAACCGCGACAGACGGGTGGTTCTTGGCTGCCGCGCGCACCATCGACGGACCACCGATATCGATCTGCTCGACGCACTCGTCAAAGTTGGCACCTGAGGCGACGGTTTCCTCGAACGGGTACAGGTTGACCACGACGAGCGAGAACGGCTCGATGCCCAGCTCCTCAAGCTGCGCCTTGTGGTCGTCCTTACGCAGGTCTGCCAGGATGCCCGAGTGCACGCGCGGGTGCAGCGTCTTCACACGGCCGTCGAGCACCTCCGGGAAACCGGTGACCTCTGCGACCTCGGTCACCGGCACGCCTGCGTCTGCAATGCGCTTCGCGGTGGAACCAGTGGAGACGATTTCTACGCCGGCATCGCCCAACGCGCGAGCCAGATCCTCCAGCCCCGTCTTGTCGTAGACGCTGATCAGCGCGCGCTTGATTTCCCGCTTCGCGGCATTCGTCATGAGAAAAGGACCTTTCCGTTTACTACTTGGGCGTTATGGAGCAGTTCCACGATCTGCTCGCGCTCGACCTTCTTGATGCGCTCGTGCAGCGTGGAGGTGGTGTCGTCCGGCAGCACCTCAACGGCACGCTGGGCGATGATCTCGCCGCTATCCAGTCCGGAATCGACGTAGTGGACGGTGCAGCCGGTGACCTTCACACCGTATTCCAGAGCATCCCGGACAGCGTGTGCGCCCGGGAATGATGGCAGCAACGACGGGTGCGCGTTGATGGTTCGACCTTCATACTTCTCAAGGAAGGGCTTGCCCAGGATGCGCATGAAGCCTGCCGAAACGACAAGGTCTGGCTTCACGGACGCAAGCGTGGCGGCAAGTTTTTCGTTCCACGCGTTGCGGTTGGTTTCCATTGGCACCACTGCGGTGCGGATACCCGCGTTCTTCGCACGTTGGATCGCTGGGCAAATTTGATCCGCCACCACAATGTCGATGCGGTAGCGACCTTGCGCATTGTCGATCATGGACCGCAGCAACGTACCCGTTCCAGAGACGAGCACAGCAATTGATTTCACTGAATCACTCACGCGAAGCAGTCTAGCTGTCAGTGTTCGCAGGTGTGCGTTGCCTTAGCGCAGCTACCCCCAACACGGTTGCACCGGTGACGGCAACCCATACAAATAGCAGTAGCGCCAGCACCCAAGGGTCCACGCCGATGACCTCATAAGCGCCTGCTTGCCCTGAGGAGAAGACGCCTGCGGCCGCGCCGAATAGGGCGCACCACGTGGCAGTTGCTGCAATAGCAGTCAGAGACACTTGCTTTGCGACGAAGTAATGCACCAGCACCGCCGCCGGCACCACCAACAGCACCGGCGCCCACGCGGGCACCTCCGCCGGGATCGCACCAAACAGGGGCAGGGGTGGGTACGGGATCTGGACTGCGTCGAAGAGGTTTATCGAACCGGCACCGTAGGTAAAGGACCCGCCGAGCATGACCGACAGCGCCCCGATAGCCGCATTTGGCAGGTACGCCACACAGAGCACGAACAGGCCGATACCGCCGCCCCACCCGAGGGATGGGTACTGGCCGAGCAGTTCGCGAACCTCACCAAAACCTGCAACGAGGAACGCAAGGTAGATCACTGCGGCTGCACTCAGCAGGCGTACAACGATCTTGCCTGCAGCCTCACCTGCATCAACGGTTTCCGCGGGAACCCCCGCACGCTTCGCGAGCGCATGCCACACCACGTTGCGGATTCCGATGCAGTAACCAATGAGGTGCAAGATGACCGGGCAAAGCAGCGCGGCCACGGGGTGTGGTGCGGCCACCGGATAGACGGCCGACGCGTCAGCGACCATGAACAACGCGATGCCGCTGAACACCAGCGCAAAGCCGATGACAAGACCAAGCAGCACGAGGAGGTCCAGGATGCTCACTCGTCCCGCCGTAGCCGCACGGATGCGGCGCGCCACGAGTGCGACAACACCGATGGCTGGCAAAAGGGGTACGGCGGCGAGCTCGATGTCGTCGATACGCACTGGCACTCCATGGAAGACGAACCAGCTCTCCCCCACCGCGGCAGGCAGGTAGGTCAGGCGCCAACCTGCGATGAGGATGACGGCAAAGCACACCACAAGCAGCCCGAGCCCGACGACAGCATTCGGCACAGCGACATACGGCAGGTAGTGCTTGATCCGCTCTTCGGTCGTCTCCGGGACCTTTGCGGGGGCAGACCGCTTCTTAATACCGGTGATCTTGCGCTTGGACATGCTGGCGTTGCGCGCGCGGCGCCCGCTTGTCGACGACGCCGGGCGTGGTTTCGGTGTGGTGCTCATCCCCGCCAACTCTGCCACTCCTCACCCCCACTTCTGGGGAAGGACACCCGATCTTCCAATTTGCCCCACCCGTCCGGAGAGTCACACCATTCACATACGACTACACATGACGTGGATGCAACCGGGATGTAACACTGCGAAGACAGCGAACGATTAAGACAATTTTCAGATTCATCTTGCCCCGATGAAACCAATTCGTTACAGTAGCCACTCGTAGATAACAGGAAGGTTACAATTCCCCTGCCGGAAACAGCACTAGCAGGGGGAATTCGGGCCAACGGGAAATCTCAAAGAGGGCACATGTTCATTTCGAAGAAGCAGGGCGGCAAGCACCGTAAGCAGGCGCCGAACACGGGTCGCGCAGCTGTCGTCGCCGCCGCCACTGGCGCGGTTTCCACCGCCGGCTTCTCCGGCCTCGCCGCAGGCGCTCTCACCTCGGACAAGAGCCAGGACGCGGATTACTCCATCCAGCTCGCAGCCGATACCGACGAAATTGCCGGCACCCCAGACAGCGACGCCGCAACCCCGCAGATCCTGGCGATCGCGGAGTACAAGCCGGTTGAGAACCTTACCGACCAGCTCAACAAGGCAGTCCAGCACTCCGACGAGGTCGCTCGCCAAGACGAAGCAGCACGTGCCCCGCTGGTCGTCCGCCCGGCCGACGGCGCTTACACCTCCGGCTTCGGCATGCGCTGGGGTTCGATGCACTCCGGCATCGATATCGCCAACGTGGAAGGCACCCCGATCCGCGCAGTTGCCGATGGCACTGTGATCGACTCCGGCCCGGCCCAGGGCTACGGCCAGTGGATCCGCATCCGCCACGAGGACGGCTCCATTTCCGTCTACGGCCACATGCAGTCTCTGTACGTAGGCGTCGGCGAGCAGGTCCATGCCGGCCAGGACATCGCCGGCATGGGTTCGCTGGGCTTCTCCACCGGCTCGCACCTGCACTTTGAAATCTGGCCGGACGGCGCAACCGCTGTCGACCCGGAGCCTTGGTTGGCCGCACGCGGCATCCAGCTCTAGGCCACACACAGACTTCTGCCCCGCTTCGGCGGGGCTTTTTCATTGTTGGGTGTCCAACTTTTCGGAGCATGCGGGGGTACACCATCCACCCCCACAGGCAATTAACATCCGTAACAAATTTCACTTCAGTAACATCGCGCCTGCCTGCAGCGATACCACCTAGCTACGCCCAATTAGAACAAACGTGCAGGTCACGCCATTGCTTCGCGGGTGGACACACGTTAAATTGACCTGCTGTGCGCGTAGCCAAAGCTGCGCCGAACCAGACCTGCGTAGAGAAGGTAAAACTGTGAAAACCAGTCGTATGTTCCCCGGTGCCTCCGTGGCAGCCGCTGCAGCATTGGCGCTGACGCTTGTAGCGTCGCCAGCGCACGCACTGACCCTCACTGTCGGTGGCGCACCTATCGGCAACCAGGGCGACGCCTTGGGCGCCCTTGCAAAGGCTGCAGACGCCATCCTGGACAACGGTGCAACCGTGACCGCCGGCGGCTACAAGATCGTGTACGACCCGCGCGCCCTCGATGCGCCGCTGTCGGCCGCGTTCGCTCCTGCCGATGGCACGGACTGGGTCGCACCGCAGCGCGGCCGCACCGCAGATGGTCGCACCGTGGTCATGCCGGCGTCTGGCCGCTACACCTCCGGTTACGGTCCACGCTGGGGCACGTTCCACCGTGGCATCGACATTGCCAACACGGAAGGCACCCCGATCTACGCGGCAATGGACGGCACCGTCACCGCAGCAGGTCCGGCGCAGGGCTTTGGCAACTGGGTCGTGATCAAGCACGACGGTGGCGAAGAGACCGTCTACGGCCACATGCGTTACTACGACGTGCAGGTCGGCCAGCGCGTCAAGGCGGGCCAGAAGATCGCCTCCATCGGCAACGAGGGCTACTCCACGGGCCCGCACCTCCACTTCGAGGTCAAGCCGGACGGTGTGAACCACGCCGACCCCGAGGTCTGGCTGGCCCAGCAGGGTATCCGGATCTAAAGCTTTTCCATCGGCACCCCGCCGATGGTCATCAGCCTGACGGTGCCAGACGACCCGAAATCGATTGTCACCGTCTCCCTCACGCCGGAACCTTCCACGGTGAGGACCGTGCCCAACCCGTACTTCGCGTGGTTGACGCGGTCTCCGGCCACTAAGTTCAAATTCTTGTGCACCGTCTGTTTCGGTGCACGGCGCGCAGAGCGCATCTGCGTGCGTGGACGCGAGGGCGAGCCCCACGCATCCGCGTTGAAGGAGCGCTCCGGTTCCAACCTGCGCCAGTCGATGAGGTCCTCCGGGACCTCTGCGAGGAAGCGACTGGCCGGGTTGGTTACCGGAGAGCCCCACGATGAGCGCAGCATCGCACGCGTCAGATATAGCCGCTCGCGGGCGCGCGTAATCCCCACATACGCCAGGCGACGTTCCTCGGCGAGCTCCGCTGGATCCCCCAACGCACGCAGGTGTGGGAACTGTCCGTCCTCCCAGCCGGTAACAAACACCACCGGGAACTCCAGGCCCTTTGCAGTGTGCAACGTCATCAACGTGACCACGCCCTGCTCGTTGTCCGGCAACTGATCCGCATCAGCGACGAGCGAAACCTTCTCCAAAAACGCCTGCAGTGATCCCGGCGCGGGTTCGCCTTCCTGCATAACCTCGTCGATTTCTTCATCGGTCATGTACGCCATCTGGTTCGCAGCGTCCGAGGAGAACTCACGGGCGACAGAGACCAACTCGTTGAGGTTGTCCAGGCGCGCCCCGTCCTGCGGGTCGTTGGAGGCTTCAAGCTCTGCCTTGTAGCCGGTGGCGTCGAGCACCTGGGCGACCAGTTGCCCGAGGTCTGGCATGCCGGTGACCTCGTTGACCATGTTCGGCATGTCCTCGCTTAAGCCCCGCATCATGTCCACGAAGCGGGTAATGGAGTTCGTGGCGGCCTTGGCCAGCATGTCCACGTTGCCCTCGGTGGCGTCGATAAGCGAGCGCCCAAAGCTTTGATTGTTTTGCTCCGAGTGCAGCGCGACCATCGCTTGGGCCTTGTCGCCGATGCCGCGTTTTGGCACGTTCACAATGCGCCGCATGCTCACCGTGTCGTCCGGGTTCTCTAGCACCTTGAGGTAGGCGACGATGTCGCGGATCTCGCGGCGCTCGTAGAAGCGGGTCCCGCCGACCACCTTGTACGGAATACCCGAGCGGATGAAAATATCTTCCAACGCGCGCGAGGCGTTGTTCGTGCGATACATCACTGCGATATCCGAGTACGGCACGCCGCGGTCCGACAGAGCGTCGATTTCCGTAGCGACGAAGCGGGCCTCGTCGTGCTCGTTGTCCGCAACGTAGCCGACGATCTTCTCCCCCGTGCCGTGATCCGTCCACAGCTTCTTCGGGCGGCGGCCCTCGTTCTGCGCGATGACAGCGTTCGCGGCACTCAAGATGTTCTGCGTGGAGCGGTAGTTCTGCTCCAACATGATCGTCTCCGCATCGGGGTAGTCGCGCTCGAACTCCTCGATGTTGCGGATCGTCGCGCCACGGAAGGCGTAAATGGACTGGTCGGAATCGCCCACCACCGCCAGCTCGGGCGCGTCGGGGCCGTCGCCCACCAGGGTGTGGATGAGTTCGTATTGAGCGTGGTTGGTGTCCTGGTATTCGTCGACAAGCACATGCCTGAAGCGACGCCGGTAGTACTCCGTGACCTGCGGATGCGTCTTGAAGATGCGGACTACCTCGCCGATCAGATCGTCGAAATCGAGCGCGTTGGATTGACGCAGGCGGCGCTGATATTCCGCGAACACGTTCGCCACCGTGGTCTCGAACGGGTTGTGGGTGCGTTGCGCCTGTGCTTGCGCCTGGTCCGGATCCACCAACTCGTTTTTCAGATTCGAAATCGCGTTGGCCAGCACGCGCGGCGAGAACTTCTTCAGATCCAAGTTCATGTCTTTGCCGATCATGCCGAGCAGTCGACGTGAATCGTCCGAATCATAAATAGTGAAGTTGGTATTCAACCCCGGCACCAACTGCGCCTGCTGGCGCAAAATACGCACGCACACCGAGTGGAACGTGGCCACCCACATGCGTTCCGCCTCAGGTCCGACGAGTTGGCCGACGCGCTCCTTCATCTCCGCTGCGGCCTTATTAGTAAAGGTGATGGCAAGGATCTGCCACGGCGCCACCCCACGGTTTTGCAGCAAATAGGCAATGCGGCGGGTCAGCACCGCAGTTTTGCCGGAACCAGCGCCGGCGACGATAAGCAGCGGGCTACCTTCGTGCACGACGGCCGCCTGTTGCTGCGGGTTCAGGCCAAGGGTCACATCAGTCATGGCAGTCACTGTACTAACGCCGCCGACACGACCCTGACCGTGTGTTCGAACTGGCATAATCTACTGCCATGAGTGAGCTTGAAATCCGCATGCCATCTGGCACCGACGATCCCCTTTCGGACGCGGAGATCCAGGAATACCGCAAGGAAATCGACCGACTTGACCGCGTCATCCTCGACGCAGTGAAGCGCCGCAGCCAGATTTCCGCCGCGATTGGTAAGACACGCATGGGCTCGGGCGGCACGCGTCTTGTCCACACTCGCGAGGTGGCCATCATTAACCAGTTCCAGGACGAGTTGGGCGAGGAAGGCCCCGGCCTGGCACAGATCCTGCTGCGGCTCGGCCGGGGCAAGTTGGGTTAACGCACTTGGGGGCTAGCCCGCCGGACGGCTAGTCCTGCTCGGTGGAATCGAGCACGACCTCAAATTCCAGCAGTTCAGCAGACTGTGACACCGGCTTGCGCGGGGCCTCACCGTTATCGCCGCCCTTGTCGCTTTCAGCGTGCCCGGCGCGGCCTGCGCCTTCCCACCAGGCGTTGTAGGACTCCTCGTCGGCCCAGCGGGTGACCACGAAGTAGCGCTCCTCCCCCTTGACTGGGCGCAGAAGCTGGAAGCCTTCGAAGCCGGGCTGGGAGTCGATGGCGTGCTTGCGGGCAGCGAAGCGGCGCTCGAGTTCCTCGCCGGCGCCTTCGGGGACAGTAATCGCGTTGATCTTGACGATGCTCATGGGCGCCATTATCCAGATTTGCCGGGTGGTGGGGTGTTACCCGGAAGGCACGACAGGTTTTGACTACCGTAGTTTGCATTGAACGCTGGAGATGATCACCGCCGCCTGGGAGGCTGCAATGCACGACATTACGTCCGCACCGAGCTGGAAAAAGCTCGAAAAACTCCATGCTGAAACGTCTCGCACGACGCTGCGTGATCTGTTTCGGGCCGACGCGCAGCGCGCCGAGCGCTTCACTTTCGACGCCGCCGGTTTGCACGTGGATCTGTCGAAGAACCTGTTCAACGGGCGTGTCATGGAGGCGCTGATTGCACTTGCCGACGACGCCGACCTGACCGAACGCATCACTGCAATGTTTTCGGGCGAGCACCTCAACACCACCGAGGACCGGGCTGTGCTGCACACCGCGCTGCGCGCCCCGGCGGATCGGGCGCTGATCGTCGACGGCCAGGATGTCACCGCTGACGTGCACGATGTGCTGGAGCGCATGAGTGCGTTTGCGGAGTCGGTGCGCTCTGGCGATTGGCTCGGCCACACGGGCAAGCCGATTACCAAGGTGGTCAACATCGGCATCGGCGGCTCCGACCTGGGGCCAGCCATGGCTGCTCAGGCGTTGCGTACCTACGCGGATGCTGGGGTGAGCGCGGAGTTCGTCTCCAACGTGGATCCGGCCGATATGACCCGGGTGCTCGCTGACGCTGACCCGGAGCAGACGCTGTTTATCGTCGCCTCCAAAACGTTTACTACGCAGGAAACCCTGTCTAACGCGCATGCGGCGAAGCGCTGGCTGCTCGAGACTTTCGATGGCGACGACACCGCGATTGCAAAGCACTTCGTAGCCGTCTCTACCAATGTGGAGAAGGTCGCCGAGTTCGGCATTGACACGGACAACATGTTCGGCTTCTGGGACTGGGTTGGCGGGCGCTACTCGGTGGATTCCGCGATCGGCCTGTCGCTGATGGTGGTCATCGGCCCGGAGCGTTTCCGCGAGTTCCTCGCAGGGTTCCATGCGATGGATGAGCACTTCCGCACCACTGATTTCGAGCGCAACGTGCCTGTACTCATGGGGCTGCTCAACGTGTGGTACCGCAACTTCTACCAGGCCCAGACCCATGCGGTGTTGCCGTACGCGCAAGACCTCGCCCGCTTCCCTGCGTACCTGCAGCAGTTGACCATGGAGTCCAACGGCAAGCGCACGCGTATCGACGGCACCCCGGTCACCTATGACACCGGCGAAATCTTCTTCGGCGAGCCCGGCACCAACGGCCAACACGCCTTTTTCCAATTGATCCACCAGGGCACCACACTGATTCCGGCGGACTTCATCGGCTTTGCCAAACCACGCGCTGATCTGCCCACCGCCACCGGCGAAGGCTCCATGCACGACCTGCTCATGGGTAATTTCTTCGCGCAGACGAAGGTGCTGGCGTTTGGCAAAACCCAGCAGGAAATCGAAGCAGAAGGTGTCCCGCATGCACTTGCGCCGCACAAGGTTATGCCTGGCAACCGCCCCACCACCACGATCCTGGCGGAGGAACTCTCCCCGCACTCCCTCGGCGCGTTGATTGCGTTGTACGAGCACATCGTGTTCGTGGAGGCCGCCATCTGGGGCATCAACGCCTTCGACCAGTGGGGCGTGGAGTTGGGCAAGGCTCAGGCCAATGACCTCGCCGCTGCCGTTGCGGGCGAGGAAGAGCCCGCCTCCGGCGACCAATCCACCGACAACCTCATCACCTGGTTTAGGGAGCACCGCTAATGGGCGACGCCATCTCATCCGAGTCCTACACCCCGCGTCAGCGCACCACGTACCGCCGTCGGCTCGAAGATGAGCTGGAGCGCTTCGACCGGCACCTCCAGGGCGCCGAGTTCGTCGATCACGGCACGATCGGGCTGGAGCTGGAGCTCAATCTTGTCGACGACTCCATGCTCCCCCACCCCAACAACCAAGCCGTACTCGCGCTGCTTGATAGCGAGTACCAGGCCGAAATCGGCGCCTACAACGTGGAGATGAACCACCCACCCTTGGATATTCAAGGCCAGGGGCTAGCGGAGTTGGCTGGTGGCGTCGAGAAGCGACTTGCCCGCGTGCGCGAGGCAGCAAAGCGGGCCGGGTCGCACCTGGCAATGATCGGCACCCTGCCCACGATGACCTCGCAGTTTCTCGATAGCGACGAGTGGATGACGCCAGAGAATCGCTACGCCGGACTGAACAACTCGATCCTGGAATCGCGCGGTGAACTGGTCAAAATCGACCTGCGGGGCGAGGAGAAATACACCCACTACTTTGAGACCATCGCCCCCGAATCCACCTG
>NZ_KV825939.1:31437-73446 GCF_001835805.1 Corynebacterium sp. HMSC034B08
ACCTGCACATCCATGCAGCTACACCTCCAGGTGGCACCAGACCGGTTCGCGGAAGCGTGGAACGCTTCCCAAGCCATCGCGGGTGTGCAGGTCGCGCTCTCAGCAAACTCACCGCTGTTCCTCGGCCACAAGGTGTGGCACGAGTCGCGCATCCCGGTGTTCAAACAGTCCATCGATACACGCACCAAAGAACTGATCAACCAAGGCGTGCGCCCGCGTGTGTGGTTCGGCGAACGCTGGATCACCAGCGTCTTCGACCTGTTTGAAGAAAACGTGCGCTACTTCTCCCCGCTGCTGCCCGAAGGCCGCGCCGACGCAGGCACCCCGTTCATGAACGGCGACAACCCTGGCCTGCACTACCTCAACTTGCACAACGGCACGATCTGGCGCTGGAACCGGCCCATCTACGATCCGGCGGGCGAACTCAGCCACATCCGCGTGGAAAACCGCCTGCTTCCCGCTGGCCCGACCGTCAAGGACATCGTTGCCGACGCTGCGCTCTACTACGGCCTGGTCAAAGCCCTAAGCAACCAGACCCGACCTGTGTGGTCGCGCCTCACCTTCGACGCCGCAAACCGTAACTTCCTCGCCGGCGCCAAGCACGGCATCAACGCCGAGATGGAATGGCCGACGTTGGGTTCGGTTCCGGTGCGCGAGCTCGTCGAGAAGCATCTGCTCGACCTCGCCTACGAGGGGCTGCGAGCCCTTGACGTGGACCAATCCTGCGCAGACGAATACCTCGGCATCATCGAAGGCCGCGTGCGCACCGGCCAAAACGGGGCGACCTGGCAACTGGACGCCCTGAGCCGCGCCGCCGCCGGATCAAAACCCGCCACCAGCGAACGCGCCGAAGGCCTCGCACGGGTTTTGCGGCAGTACATCAAAAACTCCCAGGCAGGCGCGCCGGTGCACACTTGGAACCTTGAGGTCGAATAAGGCAAGATAGGCGCAATGCAGAGCATCATCGACTGGATCGTCGGCCTAATGGAAACCCTTGGCGCCCCCGGTGTCGGCATTGCGATCCTCTTGGAGAACCTCTTCCCACCCATTCCGTCCGAGGTCGTACTGCCGCTGGCAGGCTTCACCGTCGCGCAGGGATCCCTGAACATGGTCAGCGTGTTCATCTGGTCCGTGCTTGGCTCCGTCATCGGTGCATACATCCTCTACGGCGTCGGCGCCTGGCTCGGCCTGGAGCGCCTGCGCAAGATCGCCGATTGGATGTGGCTCGTGCGCGCCTCCGACGTGGACGCATCGATGGATTTCTTCAACAAATACGGCAAGCCCAGCGTGTTCATCGGTCGCCTCATCCCGGGTGTGCGGTCGCTGATCTCCATCCCGGCGGGCCTGGGCAACATGAACCTTCTCACCTTCGGCCTGTGGACCACGCTTGGCTCCGGCATCTGGAACGCCATCCTGATCTACCTGGGCTACATCCTCGGCGACAACTGGGAAAAGGCCACCGAGTACGCGGACACCTACTCCAACGTCATCTACGTCGTGCTCATCCTGATCATCCTCGGATTCCTGGTGTTCTTCATCCGCCGCGCGCTCAGCGACTGGGAGGCGAAAAAGGCTGACACTGCGGACACCACCAAATAACCCGCTCGAGGGCGACCGATCACGAAAGTGACGGTCGCCCTCTCCCCTTTAAGAAACCTTCTCGCCTTGCGCCCAATACGAAGCAACATCGGGAAGTTCATCGACCGCGAAGTATCGGGAGTGCGTAACCTTCAAGTCTTCTAAGGACGGCGCCCCGATCACAACAATCTCGACATCTGGATTGTCGTTGGCCTGTTCTTCCTCAAGCCGCTGCAGGATCGCATCACGTACATCCGCATACTCTTTCATCCGAAGCGCGCCGGTCTTGCGGTTGAACACCATAAGGAAGTGCTTCATCGTCTCCCCCTCACTCTTCTACCTCGTACGAACTGAGACGTTGCGATAGGGCTCGCAAAGATTCAATGAGGCTCAGAATACTCGAGGCATGCTGACTCGTAGCAGTCTCCGAGTACGACAATGCTCGAAAAGCTTCCGCCCGCAATTCATGCAGCCTCGAGTTCAATGGCAGACCCATCGGGATATTCGCTAACTGCTTCATCGAGTTCGAACTACTCCGACGCGTCGCTGCTCGTTGCCGTTCCATATGGTGAATATCACGCGCAATCGCAACTAGCGCATCAAAAACCCTGGCTAGCTCTTTATTCCCTGGCCGCGCATCGCTTTCGTATCGGATCTTTCGCCCAGTTTTGTCCGCTAACTTTTCAAAGGTGTTCGCCCACTCCGACTGGAGCAAGGTTCGCATTTGGAGTTCGACATTACCCGCAGCCGACTGAACCACCAGATGAATAGCCCGGTAACCCCCGGGCTGCGCACGGGCGATATAGTCACGCTCAATCACACGATGCCCCTCTGCCCGCAGCACCTGCTGCAGCTCCCATGAGAGATGGCGCAAATCGTCGTGCAACACGTTGGCCGTAATTCGAGCCCCGGCGAAATCCCACATCCGGCCGAGTTGAACCTTCTTCGTTTTGTCCTCATTCGACCGTCTGATTTTGTCACCAATAGTCGCCTGCGATTTCACTCGATAAGCACTGACAATGTCCGGACTTTGGTTTTCCTGGCCAAAAAGTTCCTGCGCAAAACCTGCACAGGCAGCAGCAGTCCGTCGAGCTAACTCGTCGTGCCAGATAATCATCTCCGCGGCTTCCGCAGGAACACTGGCACTACCAGCGAAATATTCTCCGAGCCGGTCGATTTCTCGCTTCCCCCACGGACGTTTTTCTCTCAAAAATTCAAAGTCCATATCTCGCCCCCCCTTTTCCAGAAATGGAATATATCAGGGCTCCGGCTGACACCGCGGACACCACCAAATAACCCGCTCGAGGTCGCCGTCGCCGCCGAGAAATCCCTTCTCAATGAGCGTGCCGCAGCGCCTACACGGCTTGTTGTTGCGGCCGAACACGTAACTTGTCTCCCCCGCCCGCTTGATCCCAGTGGTCACGCGGACGGGGGCGTCTTTATTCGCCCACATCAGCCGTCGCGCAAGACGCACATGCTTTTCGACGTCCACCTCCCCCACCCGTTCCCTCGGGTGCGTACCCGCGAGGAAGTTGATCTCCGCGCGGTACTCGTTCCCAATGCCGGCAAGATTGCGCTGATCCAGCAGGGCACGTCCGATTTCGAGGTTCGGCTGTGCCTCGATGCGCCTGACTGCCTCCGCCAGGTCGAAATCCGGATCGAGCAAATCCGGACCGAGATACCCCATCTCCTGCTCGTATTGGCGGGCTGGGAACACCCGAACGAGGCCGAGCCAAAAGCCGACGAGTTCGATGTCGGGCTGGGGGTCGTCGCTAAGCGAAAGCACCACGCGAGCCGCATGAGCGGGCTTCTTCCAGCGTGTTCCGGCGCGATGCATCGACCACGTGCCCTCCATTTTGAGGTGCGTGTGCAGGATTTGTGTCTGGTGGCCGTCTTTAGCGAACTGCATGAACAGGTGCTTGCCGCGGGGCCAAACGCGCTCGCAGGTCATGCCCGTGAAATCGACGGTGGCGTAGCGCGGGACGCGAATGCTTGTGGCTGCGACTTCGCGATTCTGCATCCACTGCAGGCGCTTCGAGAGCTGATAAACGGAATCACCTTCAGGCATAGTGGGGCCCATGTTCCGCTTTTTACGCAACATTTTCAACAGTGTGGTCAATGCCGGGCCGACCCCGGAGGAGTCGCTCGTCGGCTTCTTCCCCGACATGGACGCCGCAATCGAGTGGGCACGCGGGGTGCTCGCGGAGACCGGCACCGACCCTGAGGCCGAGTATGTGCGCGCGGTGAAGGACGTGCGCGAGGCGAATCCGCGGCTCGGCCTTGCGGCGGCAGCACACCTGGTTAAACAGTTGCAGTAGAACGGGTGTTCGAACGTTTGATTGTCACGTCGAGCGCGTTGATAGATTGACCCTCAACTACTTGAAGGAGGGGACATGAACAACATATCTCGGCTCGTTGACCAGGTCGTAGACAGCCTGACGCAATTGCGCCTGCTTTTCGACGACCCCACGTCCCTCCCCTTCACCACCATCGCCCGCGACATCGCACGCCTCGAACAAGCTATGGATAAGAAGGCCTACGTCGACGCCTCCTTCGCCCACGCCTGTGTCCTCGCCGATGCCGGCAAACTCGTCGGCGCGAACTACCCGGACGCCTACCTCATGGAAAAGTTGGGCATCTCCAAGGGCGAGGCCTACAACCGGCTCGCCCGAGCCAAAGCCATGTTCGCGCCACCCCCGCCACCCGAGCCCGACCTGGACGATTTCCTCGGGGACCTGTTTGGCGCCGGCGATGAACCGACCGACGAGGAGCGCGCCGCCGCCGAAGAAGCCGCCCGCAAGGCCGCCGACGAGGAAGCCGAGCGTCGCCGCAAAGACCAGGAGGACGCCCGCCGTCGCGCCGGCGAGGTCCCCGCCGCCAAGCAGGACATCATCCGGCGAGAACTCGACAAACTGCTCAAGGCCGCCGAGGGCGAACGCATGAGCATCTACGCCCGCGCCATGGAGGAAGCGAAGACACGCAGCGAAAAGGACTTGCGGCTGTTTGTGAAGCGCCTCGTGGACAAGGCGAACAAGCCACACGCAAAGAAGAACCCCAACGCTGGCTTTGAAAAGCGCGAGGCCACCCTGGGCAAGGAAAACTCCGACGGCACCTACGACGTGCGCCTTCACATGACCGCAGGCGACTACGCCCTCTACAAAGCACTCACCGACAAGGGGCTCGCACCAAACTCCAACATCCCGGCTGAACACCAGCAGGACCGCGACCCCCGCACCCGCGGCCAGCGCCGATACGACCAGTTCATGGACATCATGCGCCAATACGAGCACGGCGAGCAGGCCGCCAACGGCGGCGCCGCCTCCGTGGTGGTGTCGGTGACGCTCGACGACCTTGCCGACGCCGACGCCACCACCCTGTTCCAAACCAACGTCGGCGTGGAACTCAACGCCTTCGACCTGGTACGCCTCGGCATGGACGGCACCTCCGACTTCTTACTCACCGTCGACGGCCTCACCGGAGTGCCGCTGCACCTGGGCAGGTCGAAACGGCTCGCGTCTGTTGCGCAACGCATCGCCATGTTCGCCATCCAAGGCGTGTGCTCATGGGCCGGCTGCACCACCGCCATGAGCGAGTGCGAAGCCCACCACATCATCTCCTGGCTGCGGTACGGCGGCACCGACATCACCAACCTCACCGGCCTGTGCCCCACCCATCACCGGTGCAACAATGACCACCGGGACGGCTCCTTTAACAAGGGCTACATGGATTACGACCCCACAACCGGCACCGCCGTGCTGGTCAAGGCCGACGGCACCCGTCACGTAAACACCACGGACCCCGCCATGCACTCGGCGGTCAACCGAATCCGGGCGAAACGGGCCCGGGCGGCGGGGCAACCGCCGGGGACCACCCACCGGCCGGTACCCCGCGTGCCGCTACGGCCCTAAAGCCTGGACCCTAGTCGTGAAAGGTGAGCCCATCCGCTGGGCCACCCAAATCAGGCCTGCCGTCGGCCTCCTCTGCACCGTCTAGCTCTCCCAGCGCCTCCGTTATGCTGCGCCCGCGCCGCTTCGGGGGTGCCGAGGCACGCCCTCCGATCTTCGCCCCCTTGTGGGTCACCGTCGCCCCGAAGTCTTTCAGAGAAAAGGCAGGACCGCCGTTAAGCTTTTCCACGCTCAACGGCTGCATGCGGCCGGCCCGGACCGCTTGAGTCAGGGCATCGACGACCAACGGCATCGGGTCCCCTACCCCGTCGGGGAAGAAATCGAAGAAGGTGGTCATGGTTCTCCCGCCGCGGGTGATGTGGGCGGCTAAGAGGCCGTCGACAAGCACCACCATCGCGCCGGCCGAGCGGGTCGGCCCCTGCGCCGGCCACGGCAGCGCCGCCCCGTAGGGGTTCGACGGGTCGGTGGCGGCCAGTACATGCACCTGCGGATCCCGAGCGCCCGAGGGCCAGCCCACCACGTCGTCGGTGTCCTGGTGCCCGCGCAGCCGATCGATGGTGGCCGGGGTGGAAAACTGCGAGGCCCCAAGCCCCTCCACGAGGTAGCCGCGCATCGCCTTGCCACTTTCTTCAAACCCAGACAAGGTCTTGTAGGCCAGCGCGAACCCGCCCAGGATTTCCTCGGCCACCACGGAGCCGCGGGTGACCACCCCGTAGCGGTCCAGCAGCGACTCCCCTAAAGCCACCGAGCGACGCGTGGGGTCGCTATCAGGCGTGGGCGTGAGCGACCAACGGCCCACCATGTCGGGCGGGACCGTCGACGCGAACGAGGTCCGCCCCGAGCGCACCCTGCTTCGCTGCGGTCGCCGGCGCGCCCGGTGCGCCGTCTTCCCACCCGCCAACCGGGCCCGGATCGGAGCAAACGAATCCGGCGCGAGGAAGCCGGCCTCCACCAGGTCCCACATGGCTTCGCGCAGCTCCTCGGTGGTGGTCGAGGGTTCAAGCAGATCGCCGAACAGGAACCCGCCGCCGCGGCGCACCTTTTCCATCACCTGGGATTGGGTCAGCGACAGCAGTGGCTCCTCGACCTGCGGCATGAGTTGGGCCGCGTAGTCGGCGGGCAGCAGCATGATCCACGGGTCACGCGCCCCTGCCTTGCCGGCGCCGACGATAGCAACCTCGCCGTTGGCAGTGAGCTCGTCGAGCATCACCGGCGAGTAGTCGCCCACGCGCGACGGGAAAATATGTGATTCCCAGGCGCTTGCGGGCAGGCGCACCCCGGCGAGCTGCTCGATCACCGAGTAAACCCCGTCGGCGCCCCGCAGCGCGGGCGTGACCCCCACCGGAGCGACGTTTGACCACGAAGGCAGAAAACGCCCATACGCAGACTGCGACACGGGCCGGGTCTGGGCGCGCGCCGCCGCCAGCGAGCGCGACCGGATGATGCGCAGCACCTCGGCGGCGACGTACTCCTGCTCCTCGACGCCCTGCCGGTAGCGGCCCTCGATGACCTTGTCCTTGTCCACCAGCGGCATCAGCGCTGCATGCGCCGCACCGACGGCCAGCCCGAACGCGTCGGCAAGGTCGCGCAACACAAAGGGCCCGCGGGTGCGCACCCAACGCCCCACCAGTTGCGTCAGAGCGTCAGGGATGGTTTGCACCTGGGCGGGGACGCCGGGCGGGACGGGCACGCCGAGGCCGTCGCGAAGCAAGGGCGCATCCAGGACTTGGGCCACGTGTTCGCGCCCGCCGATGCGCACCAGCATCATGCGTGCCCCCAGGGACTGCTCCAAGGAGGGCAGGGGGACTGTGGTGTAGGTGGGCAGGTCGTCGATAGGCACGGGCCCCACGATGCGCAGGGTGTCGGCGAACTGCTCGGGAGTCTCCGCGCGGCCCACCCGGCGCAGCGAGGCGTCGACCTCTGCGATGATGTCGGCATCCAGCAGCTCGCGCAGCTCGACGGTGCCCAGCAGTTTGGCCAGCAGCGACGGGTCCAAGGACAGCGCCGCGGCCCGCTTCTCGGCCAGCGGGGTGTCGCCCTCGTACATGAACGCGCCGGTGTAGTTGAACAGCAGCGAGGAGGCGAACGGGCTCGGCTGGTCGGTGGTCACCTCGGCGATGCGCACCCGGCGGGTATTGATGTCGCGCATCACCTCCTGCAGGGCGGGTAGGTCGTAGACGTCCTGGAGGCACTCGCGCACCGTTTCCAGGATGATCGGAAACGACGGGTAATTCCGGGCCACATCCAACAGCTGCTCGGCACGCTGGCGCTGCTGCCACAGGGGTGCGCGCTTGCCGGGGTTGCGGCGCGGCAACAGCAGGGCACGGGCGGCGCACTCGCGGAACCGGGAGGCAAACAGGGCCGAATTGCCCACCTGTTCGGTGACGATGTCCGCGATCTCGTCGGCGTCGAACTGGAAGATCGCCCCGTCGGGCTCCCTCTCCCCTTGCGGCAGGCGAAGCACGATGCCGTCGTCGCCCGCCACCGCCTGGGCATCCATCCCGGTTTCCTGGGCGACCCGCCACCCGGTGGCCAGGGCCCACGCCGCGTTGACACCCTTGCCAAACGGGGTGTGCAGCACGACACGCCAGTCGCCTAACTCGTCGGTGAAGCGCTCCAGCACGAGGGTTTTCTCGTCAGGCAGGATGCCGGTGGCCTCCTCCTGCTCGTCGAGGTATTGCAGCAGGTTGGCCCGGGCGCGCTCGTCCAAGCTCTCGTCCAAAGCATTTCTTGCTTCTCGACGAAACGCCCCCACCGCCTTACCCAACTCATACGGCCTACCCAGCCCGTCGCCTGTCCAGAACGGCAGGCGGCCGGTGTGGCCGGGCGCGGGTGAGACCTGCACTTGGTCGCGGGTGATGTTTTCGATGCGCCACGAGGAGGCACCGAGGGTGAACACGTCGCCGACGCGGGACTCGTAGACCATCTCCTCGTCGAGCTCGCCGACGCGCCGGGGTGCTTTGTCCTCGGCGCCCGCGAGCAGGAAGACGCCGAACATGCCGCGGTCCGGGATGGTGCCCGCGTTGGTCACCGCGACCCGCTGGGCGCCGGGCCTCGCCTTGAGCACCGAGCCTTCCAAGATCGCGCGGGGCCGCAGCTCGGCGAAGTCGGTGGACGGATAGACACCGATGACCAGGTCGATGACGGAGTCGAACACCTCGCGGGCAAGGTCACGGTACGGCCAGGCGCGGCGCACGGTGTCGTACCACTCGTCCACATCCAGGTCCTCCACCGCGACCGCCGCCACAGTCTGCTGCGCGAGCACGTCCAAGGGGCTTCGCGGGGTGTGCAGCTCCTCGATCAGCCCTTGGCGCATCCGGGGCACCGTCACCGCGGTTTGCACCAGGTCGGAGCGGTGCTTCGGGTAGAACGTGCCCTCCGAAACCGCCCCCACGGTGTGCCCGGCGCGGCCCACGCGCTGCAGTCCGGAGGCCACCGACGGCGGGGATTCCACCTGGATGACCAGGTCCACCGCACCCATGTCGATGCCCAGCTCCAGCGAGGAGGTGGACACCACCGCACGCAGGATGCCCTCTTTCAGCATGGTTTCGGTCAAGGCGCGCTCGTCCTTGGACACGCTGCCGTGGTGAGCGCGCGCAATCACGGTCGCGGCGTGGCCGGCGGTATCCACCGACTTCATCAGCTGCGCCGGCGGGCGGCGGGTCTGCGGGGAGAGCGCCTCCGGGTCGTGTTCCTTCGCCCAGAGTTCGTTTAACTGGCTGGTCAGGCGCTCCGCGGTGCGGCGCGAGTTAACGAAGACGATGGTGGACCGGTGGGCCATGACTTCGTCGTAAATCGCGCGCTCGATGTGGGGCCAGATGGAGTTGGTGGCCCCAGGCGGCGGGGCGTCCGTGGCGTCGTCCAGGGCATTGTCGAAAACAGCATCGCCGATGGTGGAGGCGTCCTCGGGCACGGGCAGGTCGCTCATGTCGTCGACGGGCACGCGCACGTCTAACTGCCAGCGCTTCTCCCCCGGCGGGTTGATGATCGTCGTCTTGGGGCCCAAAAAGTTGGCCACCGCCTCGATCGGGCGCACCGTGGCGGACAGGCCGATGCGCTGGAAGTCCCCGGCGAGGCGGCGCAGGCGCTCCAGCGAGAGCGCGAGGTGCACGCCGCGTTTGGTGCCGGCCAGGGCGTGGATTTCGTCGACAATGACCGTGTCCACCGTCCTCAACATGCCCGCCGCCTTGGACGTGAGCATGAGATAGAGCGACTCCGGCGTGGTAATCAAAATGTCCGGCGGCTTTCGCACCTGCCGGTTGCGCTCCGCCTGCGGGGTGTCACCCGAGCGCACCCCCACCGAAATGTCCGGCATGTCGCGGCCCAAACGCTGCGCCACCCGCGCAATGCCAGCCAGGGGTGCGCGGAGGTTGTTCTCCACATCCACGCCGAGGGCCTTCAGCGGCGAAATATAAAGGACGCGCACGCCGCCGTGGGTGGAGGTGTTCGCCCCATCGATGGGCAGCGCCTGCTGGCCGGCCCGCTCCACCAGGGAGTTCAGCGCCCACAGAAACGCCGCCAGCGTCTTGCCGGAGCCGGTGGGTGCGACGACGAGGGCGTTCTCGTCGTCGGAAATCGCGCGCCACGCCTGCTCCTGCACCGCCGTGGGCGCTGCGAAGACATCCTGGAACCACCCCGCCACCTGCGGGTGAAAGCGGTCCAAGATCGAGCCAGTCATTTCGCCAACCTTAGCGGTAGAGTCGGGCACATGACTGCTGAGTACTCCGACTCCCGGCTGACCAACCTGATTGCGGAAGGCACGGGTGAAATCCTCAAAGGCATCCGCGGGGTGGGCCTGCTGCGTGGCCGCGAACTCGGCGAGACTGGCGACGATCTCGCCCAGGCCTGGATCGAGCGAGTCTTAAGCCAGCACCGCCCCAACGACGGGTTCCTCTCTGAGGAAGCGTCCGACAACCCGGCACGCCTGAGCAAGGATCGGGTGTGGATCGTCGACCCGCTCGACGGCACCAAGGAGTTCGCGACCGGCCGGCAGGACTGGGCGGTGCATGTGGCGCTCGTCGAAAATGGCGTGCCCACCCACGCCGCCGTCGGGCTGCCGGACCTTGGCGTGGTGTTTAAGTCCTCCGACGTGCGCCACGTCTCAGGGCCGTTCGCCGGCAAGGTGGCCATGTCGCGCAACCGCCCGCCCGCCGTCGCCCGCTACGTCGCGGACGCGATCGGCTTCGAAACAGAACAGATCGGCTCCGCCGGCGCGAAAGCCATGCACGTGCTGTTAGGCGATTACGACGCCTACATCCACGCCGGTGGCCAATACGAATGGGACCAGGCCGCACCCGTAGGGGTCTCGCTTGCGGCGGGCCTGCACGCATCGCGACTCGACGGCTCCCCGCTTCGCTATAACAACGAAGACACCTATATTCCAGACATGCTTATTTGTCGCCCGGAGATTGCCGACGACATTTTGGAAGCCGCCGCCCGCTACCACGACGAACACGGCTCGTTCGAAGGAGTACTGAAGTAACCAATGGTCAAAACCCCATACGAGGATCTGCTGCGCGACGTGCTGGAAAACGGCACCGAGAAAGGTGACCGCACCGGCACCGGCACCCGCAGCGTGTTTGGCCGCCAGATCCGCTACGACCTCTCCGAGTCGTTCCCGCTGCTGACCACCAAGAAGGTCTTCTTCAAGGGTGTCGTCGGCGAACTGCTGTGGTTTTTGCGCGGCGATTCCAACGTGCGCTGGCTGCAGGACAATGGCATCCGCATCTGGAACGAGTGGGCCGACGCCGACGGTGAGTTGGGTCCGGTCTATGGCGTGCAGTGGCGCTCCTGGCCAACCCGGACGGTGGCCACGTCGACCAGATCGCCGAGGCCCTGGCAACCCTGAAGAAGAACCCGGATTCGCGCCGCAACCTGGTGTCTGCCTGGAACGTGTCCGAACTGGACAAGATGGCGCTCATGCCGTGCCACCTGATGTTCCAGCTCTACGTCGCCGACGGCCGCCTGTCCATGCAGGTCTACCAGCGCTCCGCCGACATGTTCCTGGGTGTGCCGTTCAACATCGCCTCCTACGCACTGCTGACCCACATGTTCGCCCAGCAGGCGGGCCTTGAGGTCGGCGAGCTGATCTGGACGGGCGGCGACTGCCACATCTACAACAACCACGTCGACCAGGTGCGCGAGCAGCTCTCCCGCGACGCCCGCGAGTATCCGCAGCTCAAACTGCGCAAGGCTGCATCCCTGTTCGACTACGACTTCGACGACATCGAGGTCGTCGGCTACGACCCGCACCCCACCATCAAGGCGGAGGTGTCGGTCTAATGCAGGGCGCGATGTTGGGTGCGATCTGGGCGCAAAGCGTCGACGGCATCATCGGCGACGGCGAGGACATGCCCTGGCACCTGCCCGAAGACCTCAAGCATTTCAAGGACACCACCAGCGGGCACCCGATCATCATGGGGCGGCGCACCTGGGAGTCGCTGCCGTTCAAGCCGCTGCCGAACCGCAAGAACATCGTGTTGTCCTCGCGCGAGGCGGGTGCCTGGTCGCGCGGGGCGTCGGTCGTCGCCGACATCCCGGACCTCGAGGGCGATGCCTGGATCATCGGCGGCGCCCAAATCTACGCCGCCACCCTCGACGAGGTCGACGTCATCGAGCGCACGCTTATCGACGTCCACCCCGACGTCCCCAACTCCAAAGCCGTCCACGCCCCGCGTATCGACGACACCTTTGCCCTCGTTTCCGAAACGGAGTGGCTCACCTCGTCGACAGGCTTGCGCTACAAATTCCAACGCTTCGAAAGGATCTAACATGACCGTCACCGCACCCGAAACCAACGCCCACGTGACCATCTTCGCCGCCGACTGGTGCCCGTTCTGCCAGAAGCTGCGCCAGCGCCTCGACCGCACGGAAACCCCCTACGACATCGTCGACGTCGAGGCCGACGGCATGGACGAGGTCAACGAGTGGATCAAGTCCGTCAACGACGGCAACCGCATCGTGCCCACCGTGCTCTTCTCCGACGGCACCCACGCCACCAACCCGGAGGCCTCGGCAGTGCGCGCCAAGCTGCGCGAACTCACCGGCGAGGAGTAGGCCCGGAGAATCCTTCGGGGCCCTTCTACTCTCTCCGGTCCCAGCGGACTTCGCCGTCGACGACCTGCCCCGTGGGGACCAACCCTACGGTGGCGGCGACTCGCTGCGAGGCGATGTGGTCGGGGTGGATATGAGCGATGAGGTACGTAATGCCTCGCTCCGCAAGATAGGTGGAAAGCAGTTTCACGGCTTCTTTGGCGTAGCCGTGCCCCTGCCACTGCGCCCCGATCACCCACGCGATCTCCGTCGCACCGCCGTTGCGGGGCACGGTCGCTTGGACGTATCCGATCGGCTGCTTGCCCGCACCGAGCGTGACGACGAAATTGATCCACTCCTCGGCACCATCGCTGGATTCGCCTCGAGTCTGGATCGCGTACCGCCGCGCAAGCTCATCCTCAGAGGGCGGCCCACCGCCTGTGAATGTGTAAAGGGTTCGATCCGAAAGCACATCAGCCATCTCGGTAGCGTCCTCGACGCGAAGTGGCCGTAATTCGATAGTCATCTTCACCACCCGCTATCTGACCTCGACGCCACACCAAACCCCTATTTGCGCCCCAGAGAGGAATCGAACCTCCGACACCGGCTTTAGGAGAGCCGTGCTCTATCCACTGAGCTACTAGGGCAATGTGGCTTAGGTTACCGCAGCGGTTTTCGTTCGCGGAATCGGCTGGGCTACCCACATAAGTTACCAAGTAGTAACATAGCGTCACTGTCCCTCCACCCCCAGTGAGGTCACTATGACGATCCTTCAAGAAGGCCAGGTCCGGCGCTCCTACATCATGGCGGACCGCGGCCCGCGCCCCCTGATTCGCGGCTGGGCCCACTTCGTGGCGGCCGCAGCCTTCGCGCTGGCCTCCACCGTGCTGATCACCTACGGGTGGATGACCCTGCCGGCGCTCCACGCCGCCGGGGTTACCGTCTACGGCGTCGGGGTCGTACTGCTGTTTGGGGTCTCCGCGATGTACCACCTCTACCCGTGGCGCTCCCCGTCCACGGTGCAGTGGTGGCGCCGCGCCGACCACGCGACCATCTCCATCTTCATCGCCGCGACCTACACCCCACTGTGCCTGATCGTGTTCGAGCCGCGCACCGCCGCGGCCATCCTCGTCGTGTCCTGGATCGGCGGGCTGGGCGGCGCCGCACTCAATCTGGTGTGGATCAATCACCCGCGATGGCTGGACGTTGTGGTGTACGTGGGGCTCGGCTGGGTGATCGTGCCGCTGATCCCCACCCTGTGGGCCAGCGCAGGGCCGGCGGTGGTGTGGCTCCTATTCGCGGGAGGCGTGCTCTACACGGTTGGCGCCATCGTGTACGGGGCCCGCTGGCCGGGGCGCGAGGCGCGCTACTACGGCTACCACGAACACTTCCACACTGCGACGATCGTGGCGGCCGTGTGTCACCTCGTCGCCATCTGGATCGTGGCCACGCAGGCAAACTAAGGTGCACAAGAGGCAAAACGAGACTAATGTTACGCAAGTGACTACTTTTGATCGCCGCTCGTTCCTGAAGTCTGCGGGCGCACTCGCGGCAACCACCGCCGCCGCCGGCGCCGCAGCCACCGCCCTCTCCCCTGCCGCACAGGCTCAGCAGCGCCGCGTGCTCGGCACCGTGATCGACTACTCCGCCGCCGTCCCATCCGCCCGCGCCGTGAAAGCCGCCGGCCACATCGGCGCCGTGCGCTACGTATCCCAGCCCCGCCCCGACGCACTCTGGATGCGCGGCAAGCCCGTCACCCTCGACGAAACCCAGGACTACAAGGCCAACGGCCTGTCGGTGGCGTCGGTCTACCAGTTCGGCCGCGCCGACACCGCCGACTGGCTCCAGGGTCCGCTCGGCGCTGCCAAGCACGCACCCCAGGCCATCGCCCTGCACCGCGCCGCAGGCGGCCCGACCGGGCGCCCGATCTATGTGGCTATCGACGACAACCCGACGCTCGCCCAGTTCAACAAATTCATCAACCCCTATCTTTCCTCTATGGGCGCCGCATTAAGTGCGGCCGGCTACCAGTTGGGCGTGTACGGCAACTACTACACCATCGCCTGGTGCCTGGAGGACGGCATCGGTAGCTACTTCTGGCAGCACGACTGGGGCTCGCGCGGCAACATCCACCCGCGCGCCAACATCCACCAAGTCGCCGGACGCCAGACATACATCCAGGGCATCCAGGTGGACATCAACGACGTCTACACCGCCGATTGGGGCCAGTGGAGCCCCGGCCAGAGCGATTCCCTGTTCCAGATGAGCAGCCTGCTGTCATCGAATGGGCTGTTGGGCCGGTAGGTCGTCGATAAGCACTTAGGCTCAATGCTTCTTCCGGAAGCGAAACTTTTATCCTGACACTATGCGGCTCGATTCAAATCGTCTGGTCATCGCATTGTCTGCCACTGCGATTGGCCTCTACAACTGCGGCGTCACGCTTTCGGAGTCTCATAACGCGTCCGTCGTCTCGCTCATCTACGCGAGCATCGCGCCTTTTGCCGCCTCGTATGCGCCAGCGCCTGGCCAGCCGGCATCACCAACGACCTGGATGACGATAGGTTTAATCCTCTCACTCCTCGTCACCTTCGGAGCAGTCATTTCTGCCCTACTAGGAATATCGCGTATCGGGTGGGCGAGAGCAACGAGCAAGCGCCGCCGAGGAGGTCCAGTGGTGATCGGCTCCTCCGAGGAAGCGAACAGCATCGTCCGCTCAGTCCTTGACCAAGAAAGGGAGCTCCCCGTTCATATCTTGGAGAAGGGAAACCCAACAGCCAAAGGCACGCTTGGCTTAGGGTACAAACAGCATCTGAGCGATGATCGGCTCGTTGCTCAAACTGTCAAACATGCTTCCCACGTGATCATCGCTGCCGAAAATGACATCGAAACAGCTCGCCTGAGTTCTGAGGCGCAGGACCTCCGTCACGCACAATGCGGTGAGGCGGTATCAATATTCCAGCTTCTTCGGTCCCCCGAGTTAGCAACCTCAGCACGCTTTACCCACATCGCTCAGCGACGACCTGTTGAAGCATTTCATCCAGCCGACCTCACAGTTCGCGCAATCACAGACAAAATACTCCACCTGCTGACCACACTCGATGCTCACACTGTTGAGGTCAAGCAATGCGGCCCGGGAGATGAAAAGCGTGAGTTGGACGCGTGGATCCACAATTACAACCGGTTCGCTAACGAGCTGGAAGTTCAACAGATTGTGAGCCCTCAGGTAGAGGGCCTGGCAGATATGGTTGTCCTCGTCGGCGATCCAGTCCACGTCGCTGCTCAGATCCCCTCCCTCAGGAAACGTCGAGCGATTATTGCGGTGACTGACCACATACTGCAGGGTCTTGTCTGGAACGATGCCGAAGCCGGAACAGTTCTGGAAGTTATTGACCCACAAAAGGTTGGGTTGAGCATCGACGCCATCCGCGATTCCGCCTTCTCCGTCTGGGGCTGGGCATTCGACATCGCCTACACGTCGCTTTATGGCCCGCCATCCCCATCGCAGAAGCTTTCTCACGACGACATCCTGAAGGCACGACAAACTTCTGAAGCAGCCGCTCGGGCCATGGTTGAAAACCTACGTCTACACGGTTTTCAGCTTGTGAAGGACGGCTACGGGTGGGAAGAGCATCCCTCGGAACAGGAGATCACCTCGATGGCGGAAGCCGAGCACGATGATTGGATGCTCAAGCGCACATGGATTGATAGCAACGGAACCGAGCGTCGAGCATCCTATGACTACAGCAAGGAACCTCCTGCTCGGAAACCCTCATACAAACCGTTTGCAGAGCTCGACTCGCACACCCAGGATTACAACCACAAGATCGTGAAAGTTGTGTACCCCGCCCTGGCGGGGATGTTCGGTTACGGCATTTCTAGGATCTCGTAGGCCTCGGAAAACTCCGCATCTGGCACTGGCCAACACTCTCCTGTTACGCCACGGACCACCCAATCACCTGCGTGTGCGTGAGCCTCTCCCTCCAGCGTGGGGATCGTAGCGTCCTCGCTGAGTCGGCGGGCTTGGACTCTCCCCGTTTTCTTGTACTCCCCCGGCGCGACTTGGCTGTATGACTTGTCGAAAACCTCAGACGCAACTGTCCATGTTCGTGTCCCGTCAGTGACCTCCCAGTCCCCCGCCTTTGCGTGAAGGACGCTGCCAGTGGAAGTCCGCCACTGCGCGTCTTTGTCCAAGCGTCGGGCCCTAACCTTGCGGATCGGTTTATACCATGCAGCATGCGCGAGATGCTGGTCAAGGCGCTCTTGGGACCATTTTTTCATGCAGGCGATATTAGCGGGTTGAGCGAAAACCAAGCGGTCGTCGGCCTCCTAATATGCTCCGGTTGGCGCATAATGAGTGTTCAAACACTGACTGCGCTAAGGGGCCTCATGCTCAACATTCCTGTTTTTGTGTCATCGACCTTTCGCGATTTCCATACGGAACGTGACATTCTCAATGGTCCCGTAAGTGACCGGCTCAACGAATCTTTGCGCCGATTCGGCGCAAAGATGCACTTTATTGACCTGCGCTGGGGAGTCGACACCAACGACATGGATGAAGAGGCGGCTGGGCGCAAGGTATTAGACGTATGCCTTGACGAAGTCGATCGCGCGGCCCCGCTCTTCCTCGGGCTCATCGGAGACCGCTACGGTTGGATTTCAGACGACAAGTCTCTCCTCGAATGGACGGCACAGCGCGTTGGACTCGACCCCGAGAGGTCTCGCGAGTGTTCTATCACCGAGTTGGAATTCGCCAAAGCTGGTCTTTGGGACACAGATGATACAACCACACCGTTCATCCTTTTCCGGCAGGTCGAAGGCCCCCCACCGCACGGCTGGGCCGACTCAGACCCAACCCGAATTTCTGACTTCAAAGACGAGGTATCTCAACGATGGGGCAATGCGGAGACGGTGAAACGCTACTCCGTTGCCTTCGACCAGAATGGTCAGTGGCCCACTGCTTCAATGCAGCACTTCGAGGATCTTGCGGTCAGTCTGCTTGAACCGCAGCTTCTGGAGCGAGCCCGCAGCATCCCGCGCGACGGTACCGCGGAGGAGGTCCTGTTTCGAGGTTCCCGCACTCGTAATTTTGGGTCAGAGGAACTGCTCAAATCGATCGATTTTTTCCTCCGCATCGATTCGCCTGTCGTGGTTTATGGCGAGTCCGGCGCGGGTAAGTCCTCACTTCTGTTGGCACTCGAGAAGTATTTGGCGGCCTCCGGAGAATCTATATCCGGCAAGTTGCCCATCACCGTCATTATGGGGCTGGACGACCGCATTTGGACGGGGGACGAGCTCGCATTCGAGATTACGCGATGCATAAACGCAACCTTGGGCCTGTCGCTTTTCGACGATTGGCGGGGCTCTCCCGAAACTTGGCGCCCGCGCTGGAGGCAAGAAATGGAAAAGGTTGTAGCTGAGTATCCTGATCTGCTTTTCATCGTCGACGGTTTAGAGCAGATTGTGGATGGAGCCGGCGGATTCTGGCCAGTGGAATGGCTCTCGTCTCGCACCGCGTTGGCTGTATCTTCTTCCTCGCGCTCGGACGTCACTCTGTTGAAGAACTCCGATTTCAAAGAAGTCTTGGTTGGGCCAGTGCCAGCCAACATTGCGCGAGAATTCGTAGAGGACTGGGAGCGCAGAATTAGGCGCGAGATCGGAGGCGGCGCTCGCCAGATCATCGCGTCCAAACAACGCTTACCTCTTTGGATAGAGCTTGCGCTGGATCTACTTCTCGATATCGATGGTGATGATTTCAAGTCCATCGAGGATGAACCTGATCAAGCCAGCGCAATCCAAAACATGCTTGCAGACCGCGCGTGGCTCATCCCCGATGACCTGTCAAGCGCTGCCCACCACTTTTTGGAAACCTCCATCGCATCTACCGATCGTGCCCTCGCCCGCGCTGCAGTAGGTCTCTTGGGTGCTTCTAGGATCGGGCTTTCGCAAGAACAAACCGTCAACGCGCTGCGCGACGCTGGCTTCACAACAAATACTGAGATCTCGGTTGCCCGACTTTTCCGTTCTTTGGCGAATCAACTAACTCCAAATGGGCCGGAGAAACGGATGCGCTTTACGCACCGAGTATTTAGCGAGGCCGCGGAGAGTTTTGGTTCACCGCTCACACATTCTCTACTCATGCGCATTTACGAAACCGATCTGCGCAACAGTGTCGAGACCACCCCAAAGTATGCGGCGCTCGAAAGCGAGGATTATTACGACATTGAGCATCAGTGGAAGAACCAGCGCAAACTCGCGGAGGCGTTCCTGTTCCACCTCTTTTCATCGCCTGCTCCCAAGGGTCCTCAAAATCTAGAGAGCATTCCGTTGGCGCTCGACTGCCTTCCGCAAACCACAGTGTACGACGCAGCAATTGTGACCAACTTGCTTCACTTGCCCTATGCAATCGAACACCTTCAGCATCTGCGTACGGCCGGTGCATCATTCGAAGCGCTGCGAACGCTCTTAGCTGCTGCTGATCTTTCCCCTGACCCACAAGTACAAACAAGTGTGGCCTCAATTTGTTTTGAGGTATTGAACGACTTCCCTGTCACGGCGAAAACGGTTTTATTGCGCTGCCAAGCTCTCACGATTGCTGCTTCACACACCGAAGATGTGGAGGAAGCTCGCCTACTGCTGTACCTGGCGTTTAAGAATATCGACCCCCTGTACGACGCCGAGCCAAATCGTGTTTTACCTGCTGTCTTCTATTCTCGAGCCCAACGTGAGATGGCACTTCTGGATGCAAATGCAGGAGACACAAAGTCAGCCCTCGAGCTGCTATTTAGCTGCCAAGACATGCTTGTTCCTGCGCTCCAAGCCAGGGATCCTAGAGCCATCGAAGAAGCGATACGCGTGCTCCTTCAGATCACAGATATCCATGGATCTACAAACAATGGGCTTGTGATCCCCACCTTGGATGAAGCCATGGAGATCGCTGCCATCCTGGTTGACGGCGGCGACGGGCCAGCTGTTTCCTTCGCATTGGCAGCGGAAGCCACGGCGATAAGAGCACAGTTTGTCCGGAAGCTTTTTCCGAATATGGCCCCGCCGGTGGAGCTGCTCGAGGATGCTGTCAACCAATTCGTCGTAGCAACGCAGAAGGTTCCCTTCGGCGGCAAATACGCAACCGACATACTTCGGACCAGCATCGAACTAGCGAATATTTACATCGAGATGCAGAAAGAAATGGACGCTTTCCTACGGCTTCGCGCTTCGGTGGTGGCGCTTGTCCCCTTCCTCAACTCCGCCCCGCCGGCTGGGTGGAACGAGTTGGCTAAGGTATTTGCTCTTCTTCTTGAGCTCTGTGAAAGCACCCATTCAAGGGAGGTTCGCGTCGGGGCAGCAAGGTTTGTTCGCGTCCATACTTCTCGAGTACTTGCGGAAGCATCAAGCGTTAACCTGCCTGAGGCGTTCGCCATTGCAAATGCTGCGCATCACGCACTGCTGATCGGTCTCTCCCAAGCCGAAAACCTAGAAGCAAGGCTCCGCTTCATGGAGGCACTTACCGATATTGCAAAGTGGATCGCACAAACACACCCCGACGCTCAATGCCAGCTCAACTACAGCTACTCGTTGAGGAAGCTCTACGAGCACTACGCACGTGTTGGCCGTCATGAAAAAGCCAGGGCAACCCTTGATACCGTGCGCAAACGGGACATAGGTTTGGCCGAGCTTCCGGAGGATGGGCAGGCGCTTTCTCAAACGTCGCAGGTGTTGACCCAGTACTGCACCGCGCTCGTGTCAGAGTATGACAGTCCCGATGCGACGGTACCGCGCTTTGCCCATACGGTTGTGCTTGCAGCACCACTGATCCTTCGTGGGGTTCCTGATTCTCTCCGCCAGGAGTTTGCTTCCGCCGTACACGATTCTTGTGTCACCCTGCTGCAAACTGACAGCGGTACACCCGAGCAGCGCAGCATGTGGGAAGCGATGAAGGAAATCGCAGGGCAGATGTAGACATGGCGGTGCTTCCCGGCATTCCTCAGTGCACGCAAGCTTGAGTTGCGCGGCTGGCTAAAACAAAGCAAACGCAAAAACGGGCTCAGCATCACACTGAGCCCGTTTCTTGTTATTCAGCCAGGATTAGTGGTCGACCGGAGCCTCCACACCAACACCGGTGAGGGAACGAACCTCCATCTCGGCCTGGAGTTCATCGAAGTTGTCCGGCTTGCCCAGGAAGGTGCCGATAAGGCCACCCAGGAAGCCGAGCGGGATGGACACGAGGCCCGGGCTGGTCAGCGGGAAGATGGACCAGTCGGCGTCCGGGAACATCGCGGTCGGGCTGCCAGAGACCGCCGGCGACAGGGCGATCAGCACCAGCGCGGAGATCAGGCCGGTGTAGATCGACGCAACCGCGCCGGTGGTGTTGAAGCGCTTCCAGTACAGGGAGTACAGGATGGTCGGCAGGTTTGCGGATGCCGCGATCGCGAACGCGAGGGACACTAGGAAGGCCACGTTCTGCTGCATCGCCAGGATGCCCAGGACGATGGAGACGATGCCGAGCACCACCACGGTGATGCGGGAGACGCGGACCTGCTCATCCTCGGTGGCCTGGCCGTCGCGAAGCACTGCGTTGTACACGTCGTGCGCGATGGATGCGGAGGCGGTAATCGCCAGGCCTGCCACCACGGCAAGCACCGTTGCGAAGGCAACCGCGGAGATCAGCGCCATGAAGATGGAGCCACCGAGCTCGAATGCGAGCAGCGGTGCCGCGGCGTTCGCGCCACCAGGTGCGGCAAGGATGCGGTCCGGGCCGACGAATGCTGCAGCAGCGTAGCCGAGCACCAGGGTCAGCAGGTAGAACGAACCGATGAGAACGATTGCCCAGGTCACGGACTTGCGGGCTTCCTTGGCCGTCGGCACCGTGTAGAAGCGCATGAGCACGTGCGGCAGACCCGCGGTACCAAGCACCAGGGAAAGACCCAGCGACAGGAAGTCGAGCTTCGAGGTGGTGGTCGCACCGTACTTCAGGCCCGGCTTGAGGAGATCCTCGGCCTGGTAGCCCTTCTCCGCGATGTACTGGGACGCGGCGTGGGTGTCGATCGCCTGGTTGAGCACCGCATTCATGCCACCCTTGGCCATGATGAAGGCGAGGATCGACATGATCAGCACGCCGGCGATGAGCAGCACGGCCTTGATCATCTGCACGTAGGTGGTGCCCTTCATGCCGCCGATAAGGACGTAGGCGATCATGATCACGCCGACGATGGCAACACAGATTGCCTGTGCGGCGAAGGAGTGCAGGTCCAGCAGCACGGACACCAGCGAGCCGGCGCCGGCCATCTGTGCGATGAGGTAGAACAGCGACACGAACAGGGTACCGAAAGCTGCGGCCACACGCACCGGCTTCTGGCGGAGGCGGAACGACAGCACGTCCGCCATGGTGAAGCGGCCGACGTTTCGCAGCGGCTCGGCGACCAGCAGCAGGGCGACCAGCCATGCGACGAAGAAGCCGATGGAGTAAAGGAAGCCGTCGTAACCGCTCAGCGCGATGGAGCCGACGATGCCCAGGAAGGACGCGGCGGACAGGTAGTCGCCGGCGATGGCGAGGCCGTTCTGGGTGCCGCTGAAGGATGCGCCGCCGGTGTAGAAGTCGGCGGATTCGCTGGTGGTTTTGCCAGCGCGGGTCACAATGAAGAGGGTGACCACGATGAACGCGCCGAAGATGGCGATGTTCAGCAGCGGGTTACCGGTGGCGGTGCTTTCAGCCGCTGTGGCGTTGATGTACGTCTGCATGGCTTAGCCCTCCATTTCCTGGCGAATGTGCGCTGCACGGGGTTCGATGTTCTTGTTTGCCCACTTCACGTAGACCCAGGTGATCAGGAATGTGGTCAAAAACTGTGCAAGTCCGAGCCACAGTCCAAGGTTGAGGCCTAGGAAGGGCCGCGCCATGACATCGGGCGCGAAGGTAGCAAAGACGACATAGAAGACGTACCAGAGGAACGCCGCAATCATCACCGGGAAGGTGAAGCCACGGAATGTTCCACGCAGATCTTGGAATTCGGGGCTCTGTTGCATTGCCACAAACTCGTCTGGCGTGGGCTCGCGGCGCTGCGGGACAGCGGGGGAACCTGTCATTGCCTCGATCCTTTCTTGTTCACGGGATTGGGTCTTGCCTTGCCGACAATTCGCGATTCTCGACTCAACAATGTGGAGTGTAACGTATCACACACTCACGGAAACTTGTTTAACTCCTCTCACCCCTACCCCTACCCCCGAAAAGTCACGCTTTTCGTTGCGACGAGAAAAGCCCGCCCGGCCGCTTCCACGGCCGAACGGGCTCAAATCCACTCCCAGGAAAACCTTTATCCCGGGAACGTCAGGGGATCCCCTGACATACGCTCCCCTTGCACCGCATCGAGGGTGGCAACGTCTTCGTCGGTGAGCTTCACATTTACCGCGCCAAGATTTTCGACAAGGCGCTGCGGGTTCTTCGTCTTCGGCACCACGGAGCAACCAAGCTTCATCAGGTATGCCAAGCACACCTGCGCAGGTGTGGCCTCATGGGCATCCGCGACGGCCCGGATGGCCGGGTCGTCAAAATTCTTGCCGCGGGCGATCGGCGCCCACGCCTCGGTGAGGATGTTGTGCTCCTCGTGGTAGGCACGCAGCTCTGGCTGCGTGAAGCCGGCGTGCAACTCCACCTGGTTGAGCACGGGCGTGATACCGGTGGCGTTAATGATGTCGTCGAGAACCTCCGGGTAGAAGTTGGCGACACCAACCGACTGGAGCCGACCCATACCCTGCAGTTCGGCGAGCTGCTCAAACGCCTTGACGTAAGTGCCGTTCTGCGGCCAGGGCCAGTGCACGAGGTAGAGGTCGATAAACTCCAGGCCGAGGCGCTCGAGAGACTCGTTGTACGCCTCAAGCGCGCGCTCCTGGTCGTCGTTCCACAGCTTGGTGGTGATGAACAGTTCCTCGCGCGTGACATCCCCCGCCTTGATCGCATCGTTGACGGCCTTACCTACCTCCACCTCGTTGCCGTAGAGCGACGCGGTGTCGATGTGGCGGTAGCCCAATTCGATAGCGGTGCGCACGGTCCGCTCCACGTCCTCGCCCTGGAGCTTGTAGGTGCCCAGGCCAAGCAGCGGGAGATCGTAGCCGTCGTTGAGCGTAGTTACCGGGATTCGCATGCGCTTTCCCCTAACGGGCGTCGAGCAGGTCGATAATGAAGATCAGGGTGCGGCCAGACAGCGGATGGCCGCCACCTGCCGGGCCGTATGCCTTCTCCGGCGGGATGGTGAGCTGACGGCGGCCGCCAACCTTCATGCCCGGGATGCCTTCCTGCCAGCCTGCGATGAGGCCCGCGAGCGGGAACTCGGCTGCTTCTCCGCGGTCCCAGGAAGAGTCGAACTCTTCGCCGGTTTCGTAATCGACACCCAAGTAGTGGACTTTGACGAAGCCGCCAGCCACCGCTTCTTCGCCCTCGCCGACGGTGATGTCCTGGATAACCAGATCAGCTGGTGCCGGCCCCTCGGGGGCTTCAATGAATGGCTTTTCCATTTCCATGAGTGAGAATCTCCTTGAGGTTTGTGCGGTCGGCATTAAAAAACCGCCGGGAACTTCCCCCGCGAATTATAGGGGACGTGTTCCTCGGCGGTTGAAACGTTTGGTTAGCGCTGGTCGCGCGGGACGAAGTCGCGCTTCTGGTAACCGGTGTAGATCTGACGCGGGCGGTTGATCTTGGTGTTCATTTCAAGCTGCTCGCGGTACTGTGCGATCCAGCCCGGCAGGCGGCCGATGGCGAACAGGACGGTGAAGAAGTCCGTCGGGAAGCCCATGGCGCGGTAGATCAGGCCGGTGTAGAAGTCGACGTTCGGGTAGAGCTTGCGCTGGATGAAGTACTCGTCGTTCAGCGCGATCTCCTCAAGCTTCATCGCCAGGTCGAGCAGTTCGTCGCCACCCAGGTGCTCGAGCACCTCGTGTGCGGTGTCCTTGACGATAGCCGCGCGCGGGTCGTAGTTCTTGTACACGCGGTGGCCGAAGCCCATGAGGCGGACGCCCTTTTCCTTGTTCTTCACGCGGTTCATGAAGTCGGTTGCGTCGCCACCGTGGTTGTTCTTGATGTCCTCGAGCATCTCGAGCACCGCCTGGTTTGCGCCGCCGTGCAGCGGGCCGGCCAGGGCGTTAATGCCGCCTGCGATGGAGACGAACATGTTCGCCTGTGCCGAGGCGATCATGCGCACCGTGGAGGTGGAACAGTTCTGCTCGTGGTCGGCGTGCAGGATGAGGAGCTTGTCCAGGGCCTTCGTCAGGACCGGATCGACGTGGTAGTCCTCGGTCGGGTAGCCGAACATCATGCGCATGAAGTTCTCGCGCGGGTTGAGGGAGTTGTCCGGGTACATGTACGGCTTACCGCGGGATGCGCGGTAGGCGTATGCAGCCAGCATCGGCACCTTGGCCATGAGGCGCACGGTTGCCTTGTCCAGCTGCTCTTCGTCGAGCGGGTTGAGCTGGTCCTGGTAGTAGGCGGAGAGAATGTTGACCGAGGAGGCAAGGACGGCCATCGGGTGCGCGTTGCGCGGGAAGATGTTGAACGCGGCCTTGAAGTCTTCGTCGAGCAGCGTGTGGTGGCGCAGGTCGGAGTTGAAGTTGTCCAGCTCGTCGGTGGTCGGCAGCTCGCCGTTGATCAGCAGGTAGGACACCTCGTTGAAGGTGGCGTTTTCTGCCAGGTCTGCGATGTCGTAGCCGCGGTAGCGCAGGATGCCCTCTGCACCGTCGATGTAGGTGATCTTGGACTCGGTGGAGCCGGTGGAGACGTAGCCCGGGTCGAAGGTGACCAGGCCAGTTTCACCGAGGAGGTTCCCCAGCACGACACCGTCATTGCCTTCGGTGGCGCGCATGATGTCCATTTCATACTCGCCGCCCGGGTAGTGGAGTACGGCCTTGTCCTTGTTCTCAGTAGCCACTGGTTTCCCTTTCCTACGTTGGGTGTTGCTCTCGTTTTTCGGGCAACCTTTTTACGTAACGCACTCTAGCAAATATTGTGATGCGTCCGACTATGCTGCGATTGTCCTGGATGTACCACATATTTTTATGGCGTCATTGGTCGTATTGGGATGGTATCGCTTTGCGCCGTCGGGTGTCTTGGGGCTGGTTGCCTGATGTGGGCACGTGCGTCCGATAGGCTTAGTTTTCGTATTGCCAGGCGGAAGGAGTCCTATGCGCGAGCTTGTTTTCTTGGAAGACGAGTCGACGGAGACGTTTTTTGTGCTCCGCGACGAGGAGGGTGTGCGCTATCAGCTTGCCCGTGAGGAGCTTGCGCCGTTGCTTATCGACGACTCCCCCGCCCCGGAAGAACCAGCCACCGATACCGAGGTGACTGAGGAAGAGCAGCCTGCGCAACCGGTGGCACCCGCCCCGGAGCCGCGCCCACTGCCGGAGCCGGATCCGCTCTACGCCACCCCGTTGTCGATGCGTCCGAACGAGATCCAGGCACGCATCCGCGCCGGCGCGACCGCCGCGGAGTTGGCAGAAGAGATGGGTGTGGCCGAAAGCCGCCTCGAGTCCTATGCCCACCCGGTACTGCTTGAGCGCGCCCAGGTTGCGGAGGCTGCGAAGCAGTCCCATCCGGTGCGCGAGGATGGCCCGGCGAAGCAGACGTTGTTGGAGATCCTGGCTACCTCCTTTGCTGCCCGTGGTCACTCGATTTCCGATGCGGAGTGGGATGCTACCCGCGAGCAGGGCGACACCTGGGTTGTGCGCGTTACCTGGCAGGCGGGCCTGACGGAGAATGAGGCCTTGTGGTCGTTTAAGCGCTCCATGGGCGCCGCGGCCCAGACTGAGGCGCGCAACGCTATGGCTGCGGATCTGACCGATCCGGATTTCGCCCAGCCAGTACGTTCTCTGTCTGCGGTGCGTTCCTTGCACGGCGAGCAGGATGAGGATGCGCCGGCCGCGCCCGTCGAAATCCTTCAAGATGCACCCGCCGAGGATGGCGAGGTGCTCGAGGGCGATTTCCTGCGCCACCCGGATGAGGAGGAGCAGCCGCAGAAGCGTCGTCGCAAGTCGGTGACGCCCCACTGGGAGGACGTGCTGCTTGGCGTGCGGACCAACACGAAGCGTCCGAAGCGGTAAGCCATGAGTTTCAACGCCGTTGTCACGTTGTGGTTTGTCAACACTGCTGAACCTGCGGAGGTGTTGCGTCGCGAGCCGAAGGCCGACCGCGGGTTTGGCCGAAAGCTGCTGGCTCAGGTGAATCCGGCGTGGCCAATCACGCCGATTGGGTCGTTTCCGTTGAACCGCTCGTCGGTGCCTGGCCGCGACGAGTTTTATATTGCGGGCTTCCCGGGGATTTCGGTGGTGCGCATGCGTGTGGACGTCACCGAGTTGTCCTCCCCTACCCAATGGCACACCGCGCTTCCCGCAGCGGACGTGTTCGTTATCGCGCTGGGTACGGATAGCGACTTTGGCGGCTTCGCCCACTTCAATGGCGAGAAGGTGTCGCGCAGTTTCTGCGCCACCCGCACCAGTGTTATCGAAGACATCGGCCTGCCTGAGCCGTTTGAGGCCCCCTACTGGGCGGGCGAGAAGACGGAACAAGCAGGCGGGATCGCGCTGCCGTTTGAGCCGAAGGACCTTGCGCTTGCTGCCGAGGAAGCCTGGCTGGGTGCGGAGATCGGCCAGAACGGCCCGGACATCAACGTGGTGGGCTACGCCGTGGACGGCCGGCCTGAGCCGAAGATTGAGGAGCCGAAGCCGGCCACCAAGTCGGTCAACGAGGTCGCCGCGAAGTTCGCGGAGCGCGATAAGGCTTACGACGACTACGAGGCCGAGCAAGAGAAACAAGAGGGCGACGAGTTCGCCGAGCTGGCGGACGCGTCCGTCGCCGCTGCGAAGCGCATCGGCCGGGGTGTACGTCGTCGCGCTGTGGAGTGGGCGGCTGCGTTAAAGGAGCGCATCCGCCACATCGACCGCTAGCCCGGTTAGCGCATGCGCTCGTAGAACGCGATCGCGGCCGAGGTGGCCACGTTCAGCGAATCGGTGCCCGGCGCCATCGGAATCTTGGCGCGCACGTCGGTAGCACGCATGGCGTGCGGGGTCAGCCCCGGGCCTTCCCCACCAACAAGGAAGGCAACTTTGTCGTGGCCCTGGATGGCATCTTTAAGTTCGACGGCGTCGTCAGCGGGGGTCAGTGAAATGAGCCACCAGCCGTCGTCGTGAAGTTCGGCGAGCGAGCGCTGCCACGTCGTCGGGGTGCCCTCCAGGTGCGCGAACGGGGTGCGCAGCACGTGCCCCATGGACACGCGCACACTGCGCCGGTAGAGCGGGTCAGCGGTCGCCGCCCCGAAAAGCACGCCGTCGACCCCCATGCCGGCGGCGTTGCGGAAGATGGACCCGATGTTTTCGTGGTCGCCGACCCCTTCCAGGATCACCAAGGTGCGCGCCCCTTCGAGCACCTCGGAAACGGTGAGCGGCTCCGGCTTATCGGCGGAGACCAACAGGCCGCGGTGCATGTCGTATCCGGCAACCTCCCCCATGATCTGGCGGGTGATCTCGTACACCGGGATGCCGCGGCGCGACAACTCCTCGCCGTAGTCGGCCATGAACGACTCAAGCCGTCCCCCGAAGCCGAACACGGCGCGCACCGGAAAGCGCGACTCGACCAGCCGGCCAGCCACCAGCGGGCCTTCGGCGAAGACAAGGTTTTTCTCCTTGTCGGAGTGCTTCAGGTCGCGGATGTCGTCGAGACGGGGGTCGAGGGGGTCGTCGATACGCAATTGCATTTAGCTAATCGCTGCCATGATCGGGCCCTGCGCGAAGTACACGACGAACAGGGCGGAGATGAGCCACATGATCCAGTGGATGTCCTTCGCCTTGCCGGCGAACAGGGACAGCAGCGCAAACGAGATGAAGCCGACGCCGATGCCGTTGGCGATGGAGTAGGTCAGCGGCATGGTGACGATGGTCAAGAATGCCGGCAGCGCGACCGAGAAGTCGTTCCACTTGATCTGGCCGACCTGCATCATCATGAGCGCACCGACGACAACGAGTACCGGTGCCGCGGCCTCGATGGGCACGACCTCGTAGAGCGGGGTGAAGAACATTGCGAGCAGGAACAGCACACCGGTGACCACGTTGGCCAGGCCGGTACGAGCGCCGTCGGCGATACCTGCCGAGGAGTCCACGAACACCGTGTTCGACGACGCCGACGCGCCACCACCCACGACTGCGCCGAAGCCTTCGACGACGAGGGCACGCTTCATGTCGGGCAGGACGCCGTCCTCAGCGGCGAGGCCAGCCTGGCGGCCAAGCGCCGTCATGGTACCCATGGCGTCGAAGAAGTTCGCCAGCACCAGGGTGAACACCAGCAGGGATGCGGAAATGACGCCGATGTTGATGAACGCGCCGAACAGGTCGATGTTGCCCACGATGGACAGGTCCGGGATGCCGCCGAAGGAATCCGGCAGCTCCGGCACGGCCAAGCTCCAACCCTGCGGGTTGTCTGCGGAAGAACCGGAACCCGTGATTGCCTCCACAATCATGGCGACGATGGTGGTCAAAATGATGCCGATGAACAGGCCGCCGCGCACGTTGCGCACAACCATGAAGCCACAGATGAACAGGCCGACGATGAAGACGAAGGTCGGCCAGGACGCGATCGAACCGCCGGTGCCCAGCTGGACCGGGACGGTGGTCATGGCGGCGTCCGGGATGCGGCGGACAAAGCCGGCGTCCACGAGACCGATGGTGGCGATGAACATGCCGATACCGACACTCATGGCCACCTTCATCGAATTCGGAATGGCGTTAAACACGGCGGTGCGGAAACCGGAGATGGCCAGCAGCACGATAATGATGCCGTCGATAACCACCAGGCCCATCGCTTCCGCCCAGGTCAGACCCTGCTGGCCCACCATGGTCACGGCGACGAGCGTGTTAATACCCAAGCCGGCGGCGATGCCGAAGGGGTACTTGGCAACCAGGCCGAACAAGATACACATCACGCCCGCAGCCAAGGCGGTGGCGGCCGCTACCTGCGGGATGCCCAGCACGGTGCCCTCGCGGTCGGGGCTGGTGCCGATGATCAGCGGGTTGAGTAGCACGATGTATGCCATCGCGAAGAAGGTCACTACCCCGGCACGCACTTCGGTGCCCACCGTGGATCCGCGCTCTGTGATGTGGAAGAAGGCGTCCAGCCCGCCGCGCGGCTGCGGCTGGTCCTTATTCATTTTTGCTCCCGTGGTCGTACTCACGGGGGCTTAGCTTTTCACTCTCCCTGGGCAAACGCAACTATTTTGCTGCCCCAGTGATTGGAATTACTTAGGAGTTATCTACTTCCGTGTCCGAGTGCGCGCCGCAACCGTAGGAAGACGCAACGACATGGCCGTCGGCGGAATACTCGTTGGTACAAGCACCGAAGTGCTCCCCCACCGGTTCCGCCATGGGGATATAGAAGGCGCAGGTGCGGCACGACAGGGCTGCCTTTTCGGCAAACTCGCTGTTTGGCCCGTAGTCGCCAGTGCGCCAGCGGTACTTCGCGTCCTCCAGGCCTTGTTTGGTCAGGTAGTGCTTGGTTTCGCGGCCCGGGAAGGTAATGGCGTCGCGGGCAAAGGAATCGTCGGTGACGCGTTCGTCGTCAGGCAGGAGCTCCAACACATCGCCTGGGCCCAGGTCGCCGGGGCGTAGCCGCTCGGAGTACGGCACCCAGTCGGGCGCTTCGAGCGCACCCTGGGAGGGCACGAGCGCGACCTCGTTGACGGTGACCGCGTTGGAGCCGTCCGCGCAGGCGATGACGGCGTTCCATTCCCACCCGGCGTATCCGGGCACGTCGGCTTCGAAGCGGTGCGTGGCAACATTGCGGGTCAGCCCGGTAACACCGATGTGTTCGCCGATGTCGCCGTCTGCGATTTCTTCAAGCGCCTCAAGCGCAATAGCTATTGCATCGTTGCCAAGCAACGGGTTGCGGGAGCGAGTGCGTTTTCTGGATCGTGACACGCTTACCCATTATGCGCGATGTAGTGCAGGATGTAACCCATGGGTCATCGTGAAGCTTTGTCCGCTCTGTCTGTTATCGCTGCGCTTTCGGGCGGTTTGCTTGCTGGCTGCGCGCCGGAGTCGTCCACCCCAAGCGTCGAGCACCTTCGCGCCGAGGTGATCGAGCGCCTCCCGTTCGACCAGACCAGTTTCACGCAGGGCCTCGAGGTCACCGCCGACGGCAACCTCTACGTTGGCACTGGCCAGGAGGGCGAGTCGCGTCTGTACACCCGCACGATCGCGGGCGAGGAGCTCGCGTCGGTTGATTTGGATCCGCAGTTTTTCGGCGAGGGCATCACGCGTATCGACGACACCCTGTGGCAGTTGACGTGGCTCGACGGGACAGCGATTCGTCGCAACGCAGAAACGCTCGAGGAGATCGGCCGCGCCTCCTATCAGGGCGAAGGCTGGGGGCTGTGCTCACGTACGGAAGCGGACGAGGTGATCTTCTCCGACGGCACCGAAGAGCTGCGCCGCATGGATCCGGAAACGCTCGAGGAGCGCGAACGCTTCACCGTCACGCTTGATGGCGAGCCGGTGGCGGGCCTCAACGAGTTGGAGTGCGTCGGTAACGATGTCTACGCCAACGTGTTCACCACCACCGACATCGTGCGCATTGACGCGGAAACGGGCGAGGTCACCGCACGTATCGACGCCTCCGCCCTGCCCAATAACGCCACCGACGACCCGAACCACGTCCTCAACGGCATCGCCCACATCCCGGGCACTGACGAGTTCTTCCTTGCCGGCAAGCGCTGGCCGGACATGTACCGGGTGCGCTTTGCCCAGGCTGACTAGTTAGGATTTCTCGCCATGGCACAACGTTCAGGCAGCAAGCAGTGGAAAACCATCGTGGTCGCCCTCGTGGGCGTCCTGGCACTCGTCGGCGTGGTCTACGCCGTCATGGAGTACCAGCGCACCCGCCCCACCACTCCGGTCGATGAACTGACGGTGTCGGTGGCTGCCAACGGTGAGCGCGAGGACATCGGTGTGTACACCGTGTGTGAGTTGGACGAGGAGTGCGCCGGCGGTGATGCCCCCACCATGCAGCGCGGCGAGGGCGATGTGGTGGTTACGGTTCCGGACGAGATTGCGTCGAATAGCTGGCGCCTGCTGCTCATTTACGACGACCCCAACGCCAACTCCGAGCGCGTCTTCACCTCCGGCGAGGCAACCGAGGAGACCGTGCCGGCTACGACCGAGTCGGGCGCGAAGCTCGTCGTTGCCGAGGTAACCACCCTGGACATTAAAAAAGGCGATGACGGGGAGGAAACCCCTGTCATCGCCACCTGGTCCGTGGGCTTTAACTAATTACGCATCCAGCTCGCGCGCCACGGCCCGCAGGATCTCCGCCACCTGGCGGCCTTCCTTGCGGTCCGGGTAACGGCCGTTGGTCAAAGCAGGCTGGACCTGGGTCTCGATGAGCGTCATCACGTCCGCGAGCATGCTTCCCAGCTCCTCCGGCTTACGGCGGTGCACTGGGCGGCGCTTCGGGGTGTCCAGCACCTTCACGCGCAGCGCCTGTGGGCCACGACGGCCTGCGGCGAAGTCGAACTCGATGCGCTGGCCCGCAACCAGCTCCTCAACTCCCTCAGGCAGCACGGACTTACCGATGAAGACATCCTCGTCTCCCGGGTTGGATGCGAAGCCGAACCCTTTTTCGGCGTCGTACCATTTCACCTTTCCGACAGGCATGGCGCTCTCCTTCCGTAACGCATCACTTATGCAGTATCACTCGTGCAGATGTACCGCCAGTAAGTAAAACAAAATCAAAACCTTACTATTTCCGCCCGAAAATCAAGCAGTTCACGCCAGTGTGACCCAGAACACATATTTTGCATGTCGCGCCTTCGAGCTGGGGAAATGTGAGGCTTTTTTGAGTATTGCGCCCCAAAACGACACCGTTACGTGACACAATCGTTATACAACGTTAGGCTGTCCCGAGATATTGGCGGTCAACGACGAGAGGAAACGAAACAATGGGACGCCACTCTAAGAAGACCACCTCCATGGGCAAGAAGGCTCTGGCAGGTTCTGCAGCAGCAGCTGCACTGGCTGGCATTGTTGCCCCGCAGGCAACCGCAGCACCGGATTCCGACTGGGACAAGCTTGCACAGTGCGAGTCCGGCGGCAACTGGGCTATCAACACCGGCAACGGCTACTACGGTGGCCTGCAGTTCTCCTACGGCACCTGGCTGGCATACGGTGGCGGCGAGTTCGCCCCGACCGCTAACCTGGCTACCCGCGAGCAGCAGATCGCTGTCGCCGAGCGCACCCTAGCAGGTCAGGGTTGGGGCGCATGGCCGGCTTGCTCCGCTCGCTACGGCCTGAACTCCGCACCGACCAACCGCGACGCGCAGGTATCCAAGCCGGCCCCGCAGCCAGCACCGGCACCGGCACAGCAGGCCGCTCCGGCTCAGCCGGCAGCACAGGCCCAGGCTCCGGCCGCACAGTCCCCGCAGGTCGATGCCCTTTACGCACAGGTGCGTAACGCTATCCAGGCATTCGGCTTCCAGGTTCCGGCTTCCGTGCAGTCCAACTACGTTGCTAACCGCAACGACTACAGCGCGTTCTACGCTGCAAACCAGCCGCTGATCGACGCTGCCCTCTCCGGCGACTTCGCAGCCGTTGCAAACCTGGTCGGCGCTAACTTTGCCAACCAGGTCAACAACACCGTTGCTTCCGTGCAGCAGTCCTTCCAGGCTCGCTAAGCAATAGCGCACAGCAATCGTCCGCCCCGTTCAGGTTGTGAACGGGGCGTTTTGCTTTACGGCACAACAAAAACCGGCACGGTCAGGCACCGTGCCGGTTTTTTAAGTTCCGCTGGTTTAGCGGTTGATGCGCGTCGTCGGGTGGACGTAGCCCGTCTCTTCTGCCGGCATCGGCAGGATCAGGTCGTCGCCGAACGGGCTGGAAGCACCGGTTAACGTCGAGGTGATCTCGGTGACCGGGTGCAGGTTACCTGGGGTATTAGCGGGCCATGCGGGGTTTGCGCGCCCAATCTTCTTCACATCTTTAGCCATGCCCCTCATTCTTTCACGCCGGAGACAAAAACGCACGTAAACTCACCCCCGCAATGTCTACGTTCCCTAAATTCTTGAGTTCGCTCGATGACGACGCGCTGCACGCCCTCATCGAGGCACGCCCGGATGCCTTCTTCCCCGCCCCGCCGTCGGTGGGCTCACTCGCAACCAGGCTCGGCCTTCCCGGGTCGGCATCGCGCGCGTTGCGTCTCCTCAACGCCGCGGATCTGGCGGTGCTCGAGCAGCTCGCGGATGCCGGAGCGGAGCTTGAGCCTGTGAACGCCACCGGCTTCGGCTCCACTCACCACCTGCGCGAGTTGGCGCTCGTATTCGGTCCGGATGAGGCGTTGCGTATCGCCCCCGGCACGCTGACTGCCCTGCCTCCCGGTTGGCGCGTGACCGATACGCTGCCACCCGGCGCGACCGAGGCGCTGGCGTCACTGCCTGCGCGTGAGCGCAAGGTGTTGGACACCCTTGCGGCGTCCGGCGGGGTGGGCACAACCGCGGCGGCTGCACCCGATGCGGGCCCGGATGCGCCGGTGGCCAAGTTGCTCGCGCTTGGCATGCTTGTGCGCGTCAACGAGACCACGGTGCGCCTGCCCCGCCCGGTCCGCGACGCGATGCGTGGCGCAACGCCGCGCGTGTTCCCGCTTGCACCACCCGCCGTACCAGAGATCGATCAGGCCACTATCGACGAAACCGCAACCGCCCAGGGCCTCGACGCGGTGCGCCAGATGCGCCAACTGGTCATGACGCTGATGGATACCCCGGTGGTACTGAACAAAGACGGCACTGTCGGCGTGCGCGCGGCGGCAAACCTGGAGAAGGCACTTGGGTTCGACCCGAGCTTGCTTGTCACCGTCGGCGAGTCCGCGGGTCTTGTCGGCCGCGGCAACGTCGACGACGAGGATGTGCTCGCCGCCACTCGCGACGCCCTGACCTGGCTTGACGCGACACTGTCCGATCAGTGGGCGATCGTGCTCGCCGGCTGGGTGGCCTCCCCGTGGCGCGTGGATACAGGGGCGAATTTGCTGAGCGACGACGCCCACGCCCCAGCGCTTCGCCACGCCCGCCTCACCATGCTGCGACACGCGGGCGACATGGACCGGATGCTCTTCCACGCCCCGCTGGAATCGTCGGGGTTCTCCGACAACCTCATCGCCGCGGTTGTCCGGGAAGCCGAATTCGTCGGCGCGCTGGCCAACCAAGCGCAGCCGACCCCGACGTTAGCCCTGATCAACGGCGAAGACGTCGCTGCAGCAACCGCCACGCTCGTGCCCGCCTCGGTGGACACGTTGATCGCCCAGGCCGACATGACGGTGCTAGCCCCGGGCCCGCTCGAGCCCGCAATGGCCGGGTTCATCGAGCGCATCGCGGATCTGGAGTCGCCTGGTCTTGCCAGCGTGTGGCGCATCTCGGAAGCCTCGGTGCGCCGCGGCCTGGACAGTGGCCTCACCGCCCCGGAGATCCACTCCTGGCTGGCAGACCACGTGCTTGGCGAGGTCCCCCAGGCCATCACCTTCATCATCGACGACACCGCGCGTACCCACGGCGCCATCCGCGCCGGCGAAGCACTCGCCTACATCCGCTCCGAGGACCCGGCGCTGATCGCCACCGCAGCAGAGAAGTTAGGCCTGCGCATTCTCGCCCCCACCGTGGCCATCTCGCACCTGCCGCTGGCAAAGCTCATGACGGCGCTGCGCACCGCAGGCCTCCAACCCACCGCCGAGGACGACCAGGGGGTTTCCGTCAACATGGCGCCTGAGCCCGCCCTGGTTCCGCCAACGCCATCGACGCTTCCAAAGTCGCGGAGGGTGGCGCCGGATCAGGTGCGTGCGATCGTCGCAAAGCTGCGCTCTGCGGAGACCACCGATGCTGGCAGCGGGAATGCGTTTGAAACGCTTCGCGCGGCGGCGCGGGCGCGCAGGCATGTCACGGTGGGCTACGTGGACAAGCAGGGGCGCGGCAAGACGATCACCGTCCTGCCGCTGAGTGTCACCGCGGGGCAGGTGGACGCGCTCGACGAGGCCAAGGACCGGGTCGTGCGCATCGCCCTGCCGCGGGTGACAAAAGTGGTGCTGGCCTAGCGGCTGGCGCGCTCCAGGATTTCCAGGATGTGCTCGTAGTCCGCGCCGGTCGCGGCCGTCAGGCCCAACTCGCAGGTGCGGTTCGACGACGCGTGGCACGCCGAGCCGAACTCCTTGGCCTGTGCAGCCTCCCGCTTCGTCGCGGCGTGGGTGAGTTCGGGGTGCAGCATGCCGCGATCCCCGGCGTAACCACAGCAGTTCCACTCGGCCGGAACGTTCACGTCCTCTGCCGCGGCGGCCGCAACGTGCTTCAGCGTATCGACGATACCCAGGTGGGTCGCCGAACACGTCGGGTGCAGCGTCACCGATGGCACCTTGTGGTTGACCGTGAGGCGATCGAGCACGTGCTCGTCGACAAACTCGATGGCGTCGATGACCGTGATGCCGATGTTTTCGGCCATGTCGCGGAAGCCGTGCGTACAGCTCGACGCGTCCACCACAACCGGCAGGCGCCCGCCGTCGGTAGCTGCGATGAGCTGGTCGTTGACGCGGCGCTGCATGATGTCGTGGCCGGTGCTCATGCCCTTTGAGGTCCACGGGGTGCCGCAGCACATGCCGTCGATGCCCTCCGGAACGGTCAGGGCGAGCCCGGCGCGCTCGACGAGTTTCGCGAACGCCTCGGAGGCGCCCACGCCCTCGCCCTGTGGGCCGAACATGGAGTTCACACACGCCGGGACAAACACACCGACAGGCTCCGCGCCCGGCGCGCCGACCTTCGTGCCAAACGCCTTGGAGCGCTTCGCGCCGCCCTTGGAAAGTTCGGGGCGGTACTGCGGAACGGTGTCTTCCCCTACGAGGGCGCGGGCGACGTCAGTAACCTTCTGCACCAGGCTCGTCGGCATGACGTAGGCGCCGGTTAGCGCTGCAGAAGCCAGGGTGTTGCCCGGGCCCCACACCTTCGCGGCGGCTGCCCAACCAGCGGACTTCACAGCACCGGCCTGGCCGCGGCGCAGTGACTTGATGAACTTGCCGGTGTCAATACCCACCGGGCACGCGGTGACACACATGGAGTCCACCGCACAGGTGTCGATGCCGTCGTACTGGTAGGCCTCGTCAATGTGCTTAACCAGCTCCGTGTCGCCTTCCTGCAGCGCCTTCGCACGTGCGCGGCGCACGACGATGCGCTGGCGCGGGGTCATGGTCAGGTCGCGCGAGGGGCACACCGGCTCGCAGTAGCCACACTCCACACAGGAGTCGATCTCGTCTTCCACCTGCGGGTTGAGCTTGAAGTTCTTCATGTGCTCGCGCTCGTCGTCAGTGATGATCACGCCCGGGTTCATCACCCCGCGAGGGTCGGCGGCGCGCTTGAGCGCCGCCATCACGTCGTAGAGTTCCTCGCCGTACTGGCGGCGCACGTACGGCGCCATGACGCGGCCGGTGCCGTGCTCAGCCTTGAGGTTGCCGCCGGCACCGAGCACGAGGTCCACCATGTCCTCGTTGAAGCCGTCGTAGCGCGTGAGGTTCTCGTCGCCCTCGAAGCGGTCGGTGATCAAAAAGTGGATGTTGCCGTCCTTGGCGTGGCCGAAGATGACGGCGTCGTCGTACCGGTAGGCGTCGAAAAGCTGCTGCAACCCGCCGCAAGTGTCGGCGAGGTCCTCGACGGGCACCGCGATGTCCTCGAGCAACGCGGTCGTGCCGGACGGGCGAGCCTCCGCGACCTGGGCGTAGAGGCCCTTGCGGAACGCCCACGCCTTGGCGGCCTCGATGGGGTCGGTGCTGAACTGCGCCGGGGTCTGCAGGTCGAACTCACGCAGGAGCTTGGAGCCGGCCTGCTCGTATTCGCGCAGCTGCTCGGCCTCGTTGGCGTGGTATTCGATGAGCAGCGCCGCCTGGCCGCCGAGTTCAAAGCCGGTGATCTGCTCCGGCACCGAATCGAAGGTGCGGCCAACCTTGATGGAGCGCGAGTCCATCAACTCCAGCGTCGCCGCCTTCGACTCAAACAGTGCCGGAAGCGAGCGCGTCGCCGCATCCAGCGTCGGGTAGACCGCGATGGTGGTCGTCTTCAGTTTCGGCACCTCGATGGTGCGCAGGACGGCCTCCGCGATGAACGCGAGTGTGCCCTCGGATGCGACCAGCAGGTGCATGAAGATGTCCAGCGGCGAGTCGTAATCCAAGAACGAATTCAGGCTGTAGCCCATCGTGTTTTTCAGCGCGAAGTGGCGCTCGATGATGTCTACGGATTCCTTGTTGTCGCGCACGCGTCGCTTGAGCTTCTCAATCGTGTCCACGAGCTCCGGCTCCTGGCGCGCGAACTGCGCCTCCGCATCCGGGTGAGCCGTATCGATCACCGTGCCAGACGGCAGGACGAAGGTGACGGACTCGATGGTGTTGTAGGTGTTGAACTCCGTACCGCACGCCATGCCGGATGAGTTGTTGGCAATCACGCCACCCATCGTCGCGGCGCCCTCGGACGCCGGGTCCGGGCCGATCTTGCGGCCGAACGCGGCCAGGTGCGCGTTGACCTGGCGCACCGTGGAGCCGGGCTGGACGCGCACGCGCTTGCCACCGTCAAGTACCTCCACGCCGCGGAAGTGCTTGCGCACGTCCACCAGCATGCCCGCGCCGCCTGCCTGGCCGGACAGGGAGGTACCGCCGCCGCGAAGCACCACTGGGGCGCCGGAGGATGCCGACGCGCGGAACGCCGCCGCGAGATCATTCGCGTTGCGCGCTTCGACCACCACATCGGGGGTGTAGAGGAAGTGGGATGCGTCGTGGGCGTACTTGATGCGGTCGATCGGGCGCGTGGACAGCGCCTCGTCGGAGCCGAGTTCGCGGGCCAGATGCGCCGCTGGGGATGAGATGGTTGCAGTCATGGGTTCATGGTAAACCCGCCCTGAGCGATGTCGTATCTTTTGGTAGTTTTTGTCGGGTGACTACGTTTCAGATTCAGGACCTTCACAAGCGCTTCGGCGACGTCCAGGCCCTCGACGGAATGGACTTCACCGTCCGCGATGGCGAGATGTACGGCTTCGTCGGTTCCAACGGCGCCGGAAAATCGACCACGATGCGCATCGCGTTGGGCGTGCTCAGCGCCGATTCTGGCGAGGTGCTCCTCGATGGGCAACCGCTTGACGACGACTCCCGTCGCCGCATCGGTTACATGCCCGAAGAACGTGGCCTCTACGGCAAGGAGAAGATCCTTGATCAGTTGGTCTTCCTGGCCAAACTTCACGGCGTCGACGGCGCGGCTGCCAAGCAGCGCGGCACCGAACTGCTCGAGGAGTTGGGCCTCGGCGAGCGTCTGGGCGACAAGCTCGACGACCTCTCCCTGGGCAACCAGCAGCGCGTGCAGTTGGCCGCATCGCTGATCCACGACCCGGAGGTGCTCATCCTTGACGAGCCGTTCTCCGGCCTCGACCCCGTCGCCGTGGACGTGATGAGCACGATGCTCACCGACCGCGCCCGTGCCGGCGTGCCGGTGATCTTCTCGTCGCACCAGCTCGACTTGGTGCAGCGGCTGTGCGACCGCATCGGCATCGTCACCCGCGGCCGCATGGTCGCCGAAGGCACCGTCGATGAGCTGCGCTCGGGCGGCCCGGTGCGTTTCCGCGTCGGCACGCAAGCGCGCGGCTGGATCCCCGCAACCGCCACGCTTATTAGCGACACCCCCACCCACGTCATCGTCGAAACCACTTCCGCCGACAACGACCAGGACATCCTCCGCGCCGCAATGGCCGCCGGCCCAGTCCACGAGTTCACCCGCGTCGTGCCGGATCTGGCCGAGCTGTTCAAGGAGGTTGTGAAGTAATGAAGACCTACTCCCCCATGCACACCATCACCACCACCGCGAAGCGCGAGGTGCAGATCCTGCTGCTGAAGAAGGGCGTCATTGTCACGCTCGTGATCATGTTGCTGGCCATTCTCGGCATGATCGGCTTCGGCACCTGGATGAAAAACAAGGACGAAGCGGAGGCAGAGGCCGGCGGCCCGGCCGTTGCCACTGTGGGTATCGCAGAGCAGCTTCTCGACGACGCCGGCTACGACGCTCGCACCGCCACCGACCGCACCGAAGCCGAACAGTTAGTCCGCGACGGCGACGTGGAGGCCGCCCTGATTGTCGAGGACGACAACTGGGAGGTCCTTGCGGACGGCTCCCCCTCCACCACCATCCTCACCGGCCTCGACGCCCTCTCCCAGCAGCAGGCGCGCGCCGAAACCTTAAGCACCCTGGGCATTAGCCCCGCCGATTACGAGGCTGCCTCCCCGCAGATCAACGTTGTGCCGGTGGACATCAACGACACCGAAGACGAAGACACCGCACAGCAGTTGACCCGCCTGCTGACCACCTTCTTCGCGCTGATCATCGTCATGTTCACCGTGATCACGTTTGCCGCCCAGGTGGGCAGCCGCGTCACCGAGGAGAAGTCCTCGCGCGTCGTCGAGCTGATTTTGGCCTCCGTTCGCCCGCTGGACTTCCTCGCCGGCAAACTGCTGGGCACCGTCATCTTCGGCTTCCTCGCCACCGCAGTGTTGCTTGCTGTCGGCGGCATTGGTCTGAAGGTCTCGGGGCTTATCGACGATGTCGAAATCGACTGGTCCGTCTTCCCCATCCTGCTTGTCGCCTGGCTGTTGTCCATGCTGTTCTTCGGCGGCCTCTACGCCGCCGCCGGCGCGATGGTGCAGCGCACCGAGGACCTCCAGTCCACCCAGATGCCGATCCTGATCCTGCTGATGGCGTGCGTGTACATCTCGTCGTTTGGTTGGTCCAACACCGACTCAACCTTCATGCAGGTCGTCAGCTGGATCCCGCCGTTTTCCATCTTCGCCGCGCCCTTGACCTACGCAGCTGGCGACTTCACCGCCATCCAGCTCGCGGGCTCCTTCGCGCTCGCTGCGGTCACCACTGTGCTCGTCGTGTGGGGTGCCGCCGGCATTTACAAGCGCACGATCCTCAACAACGGCAGCGTGACCAAGTGGTCACAGGTGCTTCGGAGGGGTTAGGAGCGTTCGCGCATCTTAGCGATGCAAAAGGTTATTGGCGATGGCAATCCTGGCATTTTCCGGGAGCCACCATCAGCAAGCGTTACACCACGCTGAGGGACGCAACCCGAAAGCACAGAGGCAACACCAAAGGATTGCTGTACCGATAAGGACACGATAGGCTTAGGTCCAGATAATTGTACGGCTTCGAGAAGCAGGAGAAATATGATGGGTACACGTAACAAGATGCTGGCCACGCTTTTAACAGCAGCGCTTTCTGTGAGTTTTACGCCGGCGGTCGCCAGTACAGAAGGGCCTGCCTTGAGTATGGCAGCTCAAAAAAACGGCTCGACAATTTCCGTTGACAAACAGGCAGAAGAGTTTGCTACGGCTTTCGCTTTCGTTGATGACATTCCTGACGAAGTACTGGAAAACTCTACGGATGATGAAATTGTGGAGTATATCCGAACAATGGAAATTCGCCCTACCGCTTCCCCCCGCATGGCCGCAGCTAGCGTGGATCCGTTGTGGTGTGCGGCTTCGATTTCTTCAGCGATTGCAGGTGCAGCGTTTCCAGCGTTTAAACTCGCGAAAATAGTGAGGATCGTGAAAAAGCTCGGCGGCCCCCGGAAAACTGCTGAGAAGATTAAAGAGATGGGTGGCTTAGGCAAGGTCGCAGGCAAGCACGCTAATGAGAACACTACTACCGGAATGCTGGCCTCTCTAGCAGCTGAGTTGACTGGTATCGCCGGCATCCGAGATTACTGCTTCTAGAGCGACCTATGAAGAAAACTAATATTTTAAGTTCGGTCTTGGCCCTAGCTTCCATTTCTGTTCTCGTAGCGGATTCTACCCCTATATTTATTCCGCTCGCGCTGGCCGTCTTAGCACTCATTGTGTTTTCGCTGGGACTCGAGAAAACGAAAGAACCCTGCTAGTTGTCATCCGACTAACTACACGTCCATCTACACGCAGTCGGTCAATCTCTCGCGCGACGCATGAGAACGGTTCGTGCCGTTTCGGCAGCTCCCGCCGGCTGCTCGACGATTGGTCTACACCACCAAATTAATCGAATCTCTCAATGCTGAGCCGCGTAAAGCCACTCGCAACCGAGGCCAGTTCCCCGCTGCATTTTCTGCCCGGCAAGCTGCTGGGCACGCTCGTACTGGGCTCTTGGCAACGACCTTACTGCCCATGGTCAGCGGTGTTGGACTGAAGGTCTCCGGCCTATTCTTCCTGGTGGTCTGGCTTCTGGCGAAGCAGTTTTTCGGTGCCGTCTACGCTGCGGCGGGCACGATGGTGCAGCTCACCGAGGACCTGCAGTCCAACCAGATGCCGATCCTTCTGATGATCATGGCCACCGCCTACATTCCCAGTTTCGGCTGGATGAGCACCGACACCACTTGGACGCAAGTGATGAGCTGTAGCAGGGGTTAGCGCAGTTCGTCGATAAACGCCTTCGCGTCAATGTCGCCGTTCTCCGCGGCC
>NZ_KV825939.1:73546-77352 GCF_001835805.1 Corynebacterium sp. HMSC034B08
GCGTAGTGCCTTAAACTTCTGCTCTCGCTCCTCCACTAGCCGCAGGCCTTCGCGCAGGACTTCGCTGGCGGAGGCGTAGCGGCCGTCTTCGAGCAGTTGGGCGATGAATTTGTCGTAGCGTTCGCCGAGGACAACGGATGTGTTTTTCGCAGCCATGCCCGTAGACTACCAACGCCTACGAACAGGAGGAGTAGATCACATGGCTCTCGGCGACGGCCCGCTTATCGTCCAGTCGGACAAGACTGTGCTGCTCGAGGTCGCGCACCCGGACGCACCCAAGGCCCGTGCCGCGCTCGCCCCGTTTGCGGAGCTCGAGCGAGCACCTGAGCATATCCACACCTACCGCATCACCCCGCTCGCGTTGTGGAACGCACGCGCTGCCGGCTTCGACGCGGAGCAGGCCGTTGACGTGCTCGAACGGTTCTCCCGCTTCCCCGTCCCGCAGCCGCTGCTCGTGGATGTTGCGGAGACCATGGCGCGCTACGGTCGCCTCAAGCTGGTCAAGCACCCCGCGCACGGGCTCATCCTCGAGGCGGACGACCCAGCGATCCTCACCGAGGTCACCCGCTCCAAGAAGATCATTCCGCTGGTCGCATCGCGTATCGACGACACCACCATCCCCGTCCACCCATCCGCCCGCGGCCAAATCAAACAGGAACTGACCAAACTCGGCTGGCCTGTGGAGGACCTCGCGGGATACGTCGACGGCGAGTCCCACCCGATCGCGCTCAACCACGACGGTTGGAAGTTGCGCGACTACCAGCAGTACGCCGCCGAGTCCTTCTGGGAAGGTGGCTCCGGCGTCGTCGTGTTGCCGTGCGGCGCGGGCAAAACCATTGTGGGTGCGGCCTCGATGGCGCAGGCGCAGACCACCACGCTCATCCTGGTCACCAACACCGTCGCGGGCCGCCAGTGGCGCGACGAGCTGCTGCGCCGCACCACGCTCACGCCCGAGGAGATCGGCGAGTACTCCGGGGAGAAGAAGGAGATCCGCCCGGTCACCATCGCCACTTACCAGGTGGTCACCCGCAAGACGAAGGGTGAATACCGCGCGCTCGAACTTTTCGACTCCCGCGACTGGGGCCTCATCATCTACGACGAAGTCCACCTTCTGCCCGCCCCCGTCTTCCGCATGGCCGCCGACCTCCAGTCCCGCCGGCGCCTGGGCCTGACCGCCACGCTGGTGCGCGAGGACGGCCGCGAGGACGACGTGTTCTCCCTCATCGGCCCCAAGCGTTACGACGCCCCCTGGAAAGAACTCGAAATGGCCGGCTACATCGCCACCGCCGAATGCGTCGAAGTGCGCACCACACTTGGCGACGACGAACGCCTCACCTACGCCACCGCCGAAACCCGCGAACGCTACCGGTTGGCGGCGTGTTCGAAGGCGAAGCTTGGGGTCGTCGATAAGCTGCTTGCAAAACATGAAGGTCAGCAGACCTTGATCATCGGCGCCTACGTCGACCAACTCGAGGAGATCGCCGCGCGCATCGACGCCCCACTTGTCGACGGCAAAACCACCACCAAGAAACGCGAACAAGCCTTCCAGGCTTTCCGCGACGGTAAAATCTCCACCCTTGTGGTGTCCAAGGTGGCGAACTTCTCCATCGACCTGCCCGAAGCCGCCGTGGCCATCCAGGTCTCCGGCACCTTCGGCTCCCGCCAAGAGGAAGCGCAGCGCCTGGGCCGGCTGCTGCGCCCGAAGGCCGACGGCGCAGAGGCCGTGTTCTACACCGTTGTCGCCCGCGACACCCTCGACGCCGAATACGCCATCCACCGCCAGCGCTTCCTCGCCGAGCAGGGCTACGCGTATCGACTCGTCGACGCCTCCGACCTCTAAACTCTTCCCCATGAAGGTTTTCAAGTTCGACGTCGACGAAGAGTACGCAAAGCAACACAACGAAATGATCCGCGACACCCGCAGCCTCGTCGCTTCGGGCGTCGCCCTCTTTGTGATCTCCTTACTCGGCGCCGCAGCCGTCTGGTTCTTCGTCGACCCCGAATCCCCCTGGCACACCCTGGGCACCTTCGGCCTCGCTCTCTTCGGCCTCATGATGCTCGTCGTGGGCCTGCTCATCCCCCGCAGCGTAGGCAAGACGCAAGAACTTTACGACGCCAACCCGCTGGCCCCAGCCATCATCACCGAACGCGTCGGCACCACCATCACTCTGACCGCCCTGGTGAACATGAACGTCGAGCCCTCCCTGCCGCCCCGCTGGGGCATCACCTCCCGCGTCTATCACCCGATCCCGAACACTTCCGACAAGGTGGGCACCAAGGTCCCCGTCGCCGCCGTCGGTGCGCAGCGCTCCGCCCAGAACAAGAAGATGTGGCAGATGGTCACCCCGATGCCGATCGCCTGGGGCACCCCGGACGTCGCCGTCATCGACGAGGCCCGCAACGCCGTACCCGGCGACCAGTGGTCCAAACTCGAGCGCGCCCGCAAGAAGAAGGACCTCCTCGAGCAGTCCAAGAACACCGTCGTGGAGTTGTAGTTCTCTGTTTGTTTTTTGAGGTTGTTGGGGCTGTTGGGAGCGCTTGGCTGTTGGGGGGCTGTTCGGCCCCTGCCGCCCCGCGCCGGCCGTTTCGTCCGCTCTGCGCCACGCCGGCAGCCCCCATTGGCCTTGCCGACAACCCTGCCCCGCACGCCAATGCAAAACCCCACATCACACCATTCGCCAACCTGGGCGGAGTGTAAAATCCTGCAGCCAGTTGAGCTTCATTTTGCATTCACAGAAGTGCGCAGGTGGCTTTAGTGGGGGCTTCGGTGGTGTGAAGGCGATGACTCCGCGTTACGGACAGTTGGACCTCCCCCCTGCCCTCTCCCGATGCCCATGCATTGGCTTGGTGGGTATCGATCCCCTTCTCACTCCGCATTGCGGACAATTTGGTGAACCCCAATGACTATGCAGCGACATAGTTGAGACAAGTCAGCGTCCACTATGCAGTCGCATAGTCAGGCCCGCACAGTTTCTAACTCCGCATTGCGGACAAGTTGGTGAAACCCCAACGACTTTGCAGCGACATAGCATATCGAATCCCGTTTCCGTCTCCGCATTCCAGACAAATGGCTCCAGCCAACAACTATGCAGCGGCATAGTGGTGCCCGTGGCGTTATGGACTCTGCGTTGCGGACTAGTGGGCGCCCACCATCTATTTCGGCATGGGTGGTGGGCTACTTTTGGCGGAGCGCTTTGGGCTACTTTTCAAAGAGCGCAACCAAGCACCGTGGGAACCGACTCCGCATTGCGGACAAGTGGGTGGGCACCAACTATGCGGCGGCATAGTGATGCCCGTGGCGTCTCCCAATTTGCATTGCGGAATAGCCCGGTGATCGCCGGTGACTATGCCGTGGCATAGGCCAGCCCGTTCTGCCACTGACTCTGCATTGCGGACAAGTTGGTGGACACCAACGACTATGCAGCGGCATAGTGGAACCCGTTCAGTCTCCCGCTCCGCATTGCGGACTAACGGGTGTACGCCAACGACTATGCAGTCGCATAGTCAGGCACGCAATGTTTCTGATTCTGCATTGTGGAAAATTGGGGGTGCCGCAACGACTATGCGGCGGCATAGTGACGCCCGCACTGTTCCTGATTCTGCATTGCGGACTAATGGGTGTACGCCAACTATGCAGTGGCATAGTGATGCTCGATGCGTCTCGCATTCTGTGTTGCGGACTAGTTGGTGGTCACCAACGAAATGTAGAGGGATGGGAATGTGAAAAAACACCCAGAGTGCAGCACGGGTGGTGCTGGGCTCTGGGTGTTTTTGTGTGAAGTTGTTGGGTCGGCGGTAACCTACTC
>NZ_KV825940.1:0-350 GCF_001835805.1 Corynebacterium sp. HMSC034B08
ACGGTCAGGTAGCCCGCAACGATCACACCCCACAACACCGCACACGCAACCCCTACCCAGGTATCACACGCACACGGTTTAGCCTCATCCGCTATCGCTCGCCACTACACACGGAATCACAAATTGTTTTCTTCTCCTGTGGGTACTGAGATGTTTCACTTCCCCACGTCACCTCCACACAGGCTATGCATTCACCTGCAGGTAACACCACACAACTGGTGTTGGGTTTCCCCATTCGGACATCCTCGGATCAACGCACTGTTGGCAACTCCCCGAGGCTTAACGCAGCCTCACACGTCCTTCATCGGCCCAGCATGCCAAGGCATCCACCATACGCCCGTAACACAAAA
>NZ_KV825941.1:0-218 GCF_001835805.1 Corynebacterium sp. HMSC034B08
GCCCTCCCCGACAGAGTCGGAGCCGATTCACTCGTTAGCCGCCTCAACAACGGCCACCGAATCCGCATCGGAGACTTCGACATGCGCAAGGCCACCGCCCCAATAGAACCGGACGAATAAGACAAACAGCCGGGCCGACTCCGTCGGCCCGGCCCCGGTACCAACTACCCGGAACACAGCAGTACCGGGTCTCCGGAACACCGGTACCAAAAACCCGC
>NZ_KV825942.1:0-25453 GCF_001835805.1 Corynebacterium sp. HMSC034B08
CCGAAACGGCCTAAAACAACTTGACAAAACACACCCCGTATCGAAACACCACTCGTAGCGCGAGACGCAACGGAAGGCGGACTGAGAAGAACTGGCTTAAATCAACCGTTCTAGTTGCCCTTATCAGCGAGCGCCTGCTCATGGACTTCCAGCTCGCGTTCCAAAGCGTCACCCGCTTCGGCGAACGTTTCGGAGAGCGCTGCGACAAGGCCTAGCGAGACGACCTCAGAGTGGAAGAGTGCGTCGAAAGCGTCCTTCTTGCCGTTTTCCCATTGGTCGACAAGCGCTTTGATCTTGTTTTTGACCATTCGCTCGCGTTTTGTGACAACGGTGTCTGGAAAGAGCGTGAATTCGAGTGCTCGGCGGGACTTTTCTTCTTTGCTGGCTATGTCTTTGCCGACTTTCCACTTGGCGTGGACGTAGAGATTTCTAGCCTCGAAAGGCTTTGTTAGTTCTTTGGCTATGGCTGCGCAGGTGTCGCACATGTCGTTCTTCGCAATGCTCTTTCGGAGGTCGTCGCCGAAGGAGTGAGCCTCAGATGAACGGCCCGCGAGCTCGTTGTCGGGCAGGAGCACGTCGGCGAGGTCTGCGAGAAGGTTCTCGACTCGGGACGCGGACAGGACAACCGAGGCGTAGAGGACGAGGAAGTCGTTGTCGAAACGTTTGAGGAACGGCAGGGGGTCTTGACGAGCAAAGGGCAGGGTCTTCGCATAAGGCTTGGAGAGCTTCTTGACCGTGTCGAGGAAGTGCGGCGGGAACGCGAGGTCTTTTAGTTGTTCGTTGAGCGAGGCGAATAGCGTGTCGAATTGTCGCTGCGCGGTGTCGCTGAGGTCGGGCAATTCGTGGAGCGGTACGAGCGGCCCGTAGTCGGCAATGTTTCCCGCATTGAGCCACCTCGCCATCGACGGGGCGAGGTTGAGTCTCGCCTTCTCGGCGGCCGTGTGGGTAATACTCGTGTCGAAGGATGCGAACTGGCGGGCAACGGTCTCACTCAGGGCAGGTGAGAAGAACGTTGGGTTCGCTTTCGTCCAAGTTTCCCAGACGCTTGGCGGCAGGCTGAACGGCTTCCCGGCAATTTTCGTGACGAAGTCCGGGTCGAGTTTGCGCAGGGACTGCGCCCAAGCCTTTTCAACTATGGGCTGCACGGTTTTCTGCATTGCTGCGTAGCCCTCCGGGTCGTTTTTCCGCCAGATGTCGTCGAGGTTCTCGCCCTCGAAGTCGTCAAGTCGACGGTTGCGGAAGTCGGCTGCGGACGCACTGGAGTCCTTGGTGCTGTCTTGGCCGGAGTCGCCGGAGGGAAAGTCGGTGCCGGTCTTCGGGTCGTTGGGGGTTTCGTCGTGTTCGTGAGGTGTGGTCATGCGGCCAGTGTGCATGACGAGTCGACGCAGAGGAAGGAGACTAGAACGTACCTGCTAATAGGTGGGTTCTACTTCTGCTGGGGGTGTGTCGGCTCAGCTCCAGTACGCGGTTGAACTGCCGACTAGGCCAATAGTGCTTGTCGAAGCGAAACCCGCGGAGGACGCCGAGTCGGAGATGCGAGGCGGTCAGGCTGTAGTGGAATCCACGCCAGCCCAAATCATAACCCTCCGTCGAGGGTCGAAGAGGCCCGTGAAAATTGTGTGAGCGCCGGTCACGGGAAAGTTACTTCCAGAAGAGCAGCCCGGAAACCACGACGCCGGTAATAAAAATGGGGAGGTAGAAAGCAAGTATCGACCACGAAAGCCACACGCTTGGCCCGGGAAGAAGACGATTGATCCAGTCTGGCTTCGAAGCCGACCACGAACCACGTTCACCTTGAGGAACGCAATCTGGAAGTTCGTCGGGCTGTAGGCAGAAAGAAGAGAAGGGTTCATCATCCTTAGCTACCACTCGGTACATGGCCCGATAAGCTTTTTCCTGGCGCAGATAATTTGCGTCGATGTACGCAGCGAGGATCGTGGCCCCGACTCCAAGCAGTGCTACCCACGGGCTGTCCTGTGCTATCGCGTAACCGAAGGCCGCGGTAGCCACGGGTAGGAACCACGCCTTGGTGTTCGAAGAAGCCGATGACATTCGCGTAATGATCGCCTGGATGAATTCGAGATGCTTGCGACGGTCTTCTCTATCTTCTGGGTTCGATGAGTCCATCAGAGGATCTCCTTCGCTTTCCTTCGGAGTAGGGATTGAACATCATTCTTTTGCTCCTCCGTGTACCCCGTCTCATCTGGCCATATTGGCCCCATCGAATCTCCTTCGTATCGGGGGACTATGTGAACGTGGAGGTGGAATACGCTTTGTGTAGCAGCTTTACCGTTGGATTGGATGATGTTAAGTCCATCTGGCTGGAGACTCTCCTTGACCAACCTGGCAAGTGCGGTTGTTGCCACCGCCACCCGTTCTGCGGTTTCTTCATCAAGATCCCAGATGTCTGGAATATGTCTTCTCGGTACCACCAGTAGGTGGCCTAAAACCGCTGGCTCTGTGGGAAGAAAAGCAACTATGCTCGCGTCGCGAAAGACTTCGCGAACGTCTGGGTCGGTGCGATTCGCAATCTCGCAAAACGGACAACTAGAACCTTGTTCGCGCATACCAGGCGACCCAGTTCTCAAGATTTGCTCGATGTCGCTGAATGGTGTCAGCGACGAAGTCCCAGGGTCCATAAGCTTCACTCCGTGTTGAGTAAGTGAAAATCCATGCTGATCCGTGACGATGTCGAAGGGATTGATGCCTCGTCGCTGGGTGTTTCCATTAGAATCTTTCAGGCCGTTGATTCTCACTCCGATGAGCGGTCGCCGGTCATTCCAAGCCTTTTCGATTTCGTACCTGACCCAACGACTTTCGGCTGTGGTTTCACCGACTAAAACGATGACCGCTTTGGAGTAATTCATTTGCGTATGAATCCATTGCTCAATGGCTGCATCAGTCTGGCGTCGAACTTTCTCCCACTCCTGCGGAATGAAAGCGGCACCACCGGAAATAGCCCTTGCGTTAATTACCTGATGAACCCGCCAGTTGTCAGGTTGATACTGGAAACTGTAGAAAACTTTCTTTGGCATCAAAATCTTCCTTTCGTTGTTTACGGTGCCGTATTCGACTTCCGCTTCAAGTCTTCCCACGATTCGGACGCTCGAATATCCGACTCGTAGGCAATGACGTAGCCCCACTTCTGACCGACGAAGTCCTCTTCGCCGAGCAGTTCCCGGACGAGCACCCGGGCCGCGGCTCGTTTCGCTTGCACCGTTTCGTCGTCTCGTCCCTTGTCGGACTTGCCCTCGATAATCCACATCGTGCCGTCGGAGTCCTGGGCGACGAAGTCGGGGTAGTAGGTGTCGCGGGTGGTGTACATGATCGACGCGCCGTCAGTGGAGTAGAGGCGCTTCCACCACACGATGTCCGAGGTGTAGTTCAGCAACAGCGCGAGGAGGTACTCTCCGCCCCACGAGTCGAAACTCGCCGCGGGGAACAGTCCGCGGTTCCAGCCGTCGTAGAACTGGCGGGGCTTGAACTTCGCCTGTTGGTCTTTAGAGAGTTGCTGAAGCACCTCTTTGCCAAACGGCAAGGTCACAACCTCGTCAATCGGCAATTCGACCGGAAAAATAGTCGTTTCGGTTTGCAGGCTACTTGCGTGCTGCCGCGACTTTTCGTTTACGAGTGCAACGAGCTCGTCTACAGCGGACTGCTTCGCCTTCTCGGTCCAGTGGTCGATACCGGCGTTTGCCGTGAAGGTTGGAAGGACGTATTGCGCAAACGTGACCGTGTTCTTCGTGTCCTGGGTGACAACCCCGAGGCCAAATACGCGCTGGGTGAGTTCGTTGGTGACAGCGTCTTCCGCCACGGGCGCCGATTCGACTTCCGCGTCGGTGGTGCGTTTCGTGTCGAGCTTAGACTTGCGCACGACGATTTCTTCGCGGGTGAGCGCTTCCTTCGAGTCGGCGACACGGTGCGCTGCCCGGATAATGTCTTCGTCGTCAATGTGGCTGAGCAAAAATGGCGTGGTTGATTTCGCCATAACCGTGGATGGAAACAGGAAGGTCTTTCCGGCGAACTGCTCATTGACCCTAATTTCCGTTGCCGGGATGTAGTCGGCGCGCTGCATGGTCTCGTTGTCACCGACTCGTCGGAATGAGACACCTCCGGCGTTGCCTCCAGTGACCTGGGTAGTTTCGCCGGCCGGGTTGCCAATGACGCTCGGGCCGTCCGCTGCTTCGCCTGAAGAGGTTGTCGGCCACGCAGTCGAGCCGGCAGCCGACCCGCTTTGGGTTTCGGTCGATGGGTCATCCGTGTTTGACTGCACCTGTTCTTCACCCTTGCGGAAGCTTTCTTCCACGTCCATGCCGGAGATAGCGCCCTGGGCGGCATCTCCGAGGCCGAAGGATCGCAGAACGTCCTCGTCCTTGAGGAGGGACTTGAACGACTTGTGACTCAAAATGTCCAACTGGTCGAGCTCAGCCACGCCAGTGCGGGCACCAAAAGGCAGACGCAGGCCGCGGCCCATCGTTTGCTGGGTAAGAATGTCCGATGACATGGCGCGCAGCGCACACATCACTGCGACGCGTTTGGTGTCCCAGCCTTCCTTGAGGCGGTCAACCGAGACAATGGCACGCACCGTTGAGGCTGGGCTGTCGAGCTCGTCTAGGCGACGCAGGGTGACGGCATCGTTGTGTTTGTTGTCGAACTGGAGCACAGCCTCCGGGTCGCCGAAATAGCCCGGGCCTTGGAGGATCTTGGTGACGTCTCCGGCGTGGGCGACGCTTTCGCAAACGACGAACAGCAGTGGCTTCGTCCGCTTTCGCTCACCTGATTCTCCGGGGAAGTTCGCTTTACCGTACGCCTCGTAGGCCGCCTCTTTGTTTCGCAACAGCGACACAGCGTCAAGGAGTTGTCTCTCTTCTGCTGAGTCCTTGGGGTAGCCGTTCTCGCGGTAGACGAGCATCGGCGACTTCACATAGCCGTCTTCGATGGCGCTAAAGAGCGGGTAGTGGAAGATGACGTGGTCGGTATCGGATGCCGAAGCGGTCAACCCAATCGTCGCAGCGGGACGGAGGTCCTTCAGCGCCTGGTTGAATGCCTTAGCGGAGGTTCCGAACAAATGGGACTCATCTGCGATAACCACGAGGTCATCGAGGCTGACCAGGTAGTCGTAGAGCGAGCCGGACTCTTCCTGATGGTCGCGAATCTTTCGGCGCATGCCCTCCTCGGTGCCAGCGCGAGCGTTGACTTTCTTCGGCTCAATAAGTTGCGACACGTTGAAGACGTAGACCATCGGACCGTCTGCGGCATTGCGGAAAAGCTCCGACTGGCCGGCACGCCACGCGCCGTAATTGCCAGGCGAAACAACCTGAGGAGCAGAAGAGAAGCCGTCAACGTAGCGGCGCGAGCCCTGGGTGAAGTTCTGGACCGTCTTGTTCTCCAACACTGTGGAAGGCGGGACGACCACCATGACGTTTTTCACCCCGAAGCGCGACAGATACTCAATGAACGCCGCCATGAGGTAGGTCTTGCCCGCGCCGGTGGCCATGTGCATGACCATGGGCTCTAGCGGGTCAAAGTCACCAGTGAGGTGGTAGATGAGCTCGCGTAGAGCACGCTTGTTGGGTTTTCGCAGTTGGAACTCCGTCGCAATGCTTTCGATGAGTCCTTGGTCAAGTGCGATTGGAAGTGCCATGTCTACTTGCCCTCCTGCGTTTCCGAGTAGGTGAAGATGTCGTTGGGAATGTGGACAATTTGACACGGCTTGTCCGTTGTCCTTGCGAACTGCCTGATTCCCGGTTCGAGCTCCGTTGCGGCAAGCGTGACGCCTTCGCCGTCGTCGAGGTGTGCGAGAAGCTCTTCGGTTTTGTCTTTGTCGAGCCGGCCTTCGACCACTTTGAGAAACATCGAGCCGCGCTTGCCGTCGAAATGGCGGTTGTCCTGGGTGAGTGAGAAGTTGAGGTTCGCTGCGACAGAATTGACGAGCGTCGCGCCGGTTGCCGCTTCGGTGAGCGTCACGAGACCCAATTCGGGGACGTAGTCGAAGCATTGTGGAGCAAGGTGGGCGACTGCAAAACCACCGCCTCCGCGCCAGTTGACGACGCCTTTCTGGTTCTTGGTCTTCGTCGCGGTCTTGAGTGCTTTGATTACCGCTTCGGTCTTCAATTCGGGGTTCGCTGCGAGCACCTTGTTCAGCGCGCTGTTGAACTTCTGGGCGTCCTCCGGGGAGAGACCTTCCGGCAGACCATCCTCGGTCGCGTCAACGCGCTCTGGCTTCTGGATGCTGATTCCGCCCTGGTCATCGCCATGCACGACCTTCTCCAGGCGTGGGCGGGTGAAGCGGTTGAAGGTGTCTTCCACGAGTTCGCAGGTGACCCAGCGACGTCCCATCTTCTGGGCTACCGCGGCGGTCGTTCCCGAACCGGCGAACACGTCGAGCACGACATCTCCGGGGTTCGTGGCGATGCGGATGACGCGCTCTAGTAACCGTTCCGGTTTTGGCGTAGCGAATGCTGAAGTTCCCGGGAATATTGCGCGAATCTCCTTGGCCGCGGTGTCTGTATGCCCGACTTCACTGTTGGGTAGGAAGTTCGTAGCAAGCCGTCCCGAATCTACGTCGGCCAAATAAGTCTTCCGGCCGAACCCACCAGTACCACCCCTGGTTGGGTAAAACTGGGGCCAGTTCCCCTCCTCATAACGTTGCTGGGCATGGACTTTGTTTCTGCTCCAGTCTTGCATAACCAGTGGTGGGACGTCGGTTCTCGCTTCCACGCTAGAACCCGCGACGCGTTGCTGATTTTCGAGTTCTTCGTCAGTGATTTCTCCGCGTTCATAGGGACCCCAACCGGAGAAGATTTCAAGCATTTTGTCCTGCGAATACCGCCAGCAGTTACCGATAGACGGATAAATCATTTCACCTGTGAGCGGATGCTGGATACCGTAAATCATTCCCAGGTGAGTTGCCGCTCCAGGAGCATTCGGATTGTCGTTTCTCCATAGCCCCTTTGGGTCCTGATCCGGATTTTTATAAACAGCGTTCATGGCGGCATTCCGCGGCAAACGATTTGGAACAAACCCACCCGACTTGGCGTAGACCAGGATGGTGTCAGTGACTGCGGGGATGCCCTTCGAATCGTTTCTGGGCGAATAAGTCTTTTCCCAAACCACCTCCGCCACAAAGTTTCCGCTCCCAAACACCTCGTCCATGAGCACGCGCATGCGGTGGTTTTCCACGTCGTCCAGGTGAACCCAGATCGACCCGTCGTCGCTAAGAAGCTTGCGTAAGTGAACGAGGCGGTCACGCATCATGGTGAGCCATACGGAGTGTTCGAGGTTGTCCTCGTAGTTGGTGAATGTTTGTGCGGTGTTAAACGGCGGGTCAATATAGATGCACTTCACCTTGCCGAGGTACTTCTCGCGTAACTCAGGCACGCGAGTAAGACCTTCAAGCACGTCGCCGGACTCACCAAGGACCAGCAAATTGTCCTTGGTCGGGTCCAGTTCAGCCCGCTCCGAGTATTGCGTGTCCTTGTCCTTCGGCGACTGCTTGCCGGTGACCACCTCGTCAACGACGAGTGCCCGAGTCTCGCAGTACCGAGGATCTTTAGGGTCAACCCACTCGTATGCGTAGCGTCCCTCTTCGCTGGGAATGAGCGCCTTGTCCTTGTTGAACCAGGTCAATTCAAGTAGTTGCTTCGCGCCGGCCACCGTTTCGCTGCCTCGTTTCGTCTGTCGGGGCTGTTAAATAATTCGCACTTTATGGTAGCCGGGGCAGCGACAGATACCGAAGAAAATTCGGCTCGAGGGGAACATGTTTTTGGATCGCTAGTCAGGCGGGAGCGTCATTCCTCGTAACCGAGTACCAGACTATTATTGATTGCTTCCGGCTCGGCCTGGTGCTGATGAATTCCCGGGTTTTGACGTTCAGAAAAAAGGTTTTACCTGAGGGTTGTGTCACTTCTTGCTGAAAACGAAAGTGGGGGGTTGCGGTAAAAGTTTTCCGCAACCCCCTCCCTAAGTGGTGCCCCAGGTGAGACTCGAACTCACACTGGACGGGTTTTGAATCCGTTGCCTCTGCCAATTGGGCTACTGGGGCGACGCGCGAAAGTGTATCGCAGTTCACCCCGATGTGTGAAATCGCAGGTTGATTAGGTGCGGAAGGTCGTGTCGTGGCGCCCGCTAGACTGGCTGACCGTGACTACAACATCGGAAAAATCCAAGCGCTTGCTGTTGATCGACGGCCACTCGATGGCCTTCCGCGCGTTCTATGCGTTGCCTGCGGAGAACTTCTCCACGTCGGGTGGGCAGCACACGAATGCGGTGTACGGATTCTTGTCCATGTTTGCCAATATTCTTTCCGACGAAAAGCCGACGCACGCTGCCGTCGCGTTCGACGTGGGCCGAAAGACGTTCCGTACGGAGCGTTTCCCGGAGTACAAGGCGCAGCGTGAGGCTACTCCACCTGAGTTTAAAGGCCAGGTTCCGCTGATTGAGGACGTGCTGGGGGATCTCGGCATTGTGACCTTGAGCAAGGAGAACTTTGAGGCGGACGATATCGTCGCCACGCTTGTGACCCAGGCTCGTGCAGATGGTGACTACGAGATTGTTCTGGTCAGTGGTGATCGCGACTACATCCAGCTTGTGGACGACACTACGACCCTCCTGTACCCAATGCGTGGCGTGTCTACGATGACGCGCTTTAACCCGGCGGAGGTGGAGAAGAAATATGGCCTGACGGCTGAGCAGTACCCGGACTTCGCGGCCCTGCGTGGCGACCCGTCAGACAACCTGCCGAATGTGCCGAAAGTGGGGGAGAAGACCGCCACCAAGTGGATTACGCAGTACGGCACGCTCGAGGGACTTATCGAGCATGCGGATGAGTTGAAGGGGCAAGCAGCCAACAACTTCCGCGAACGCATTGACCAGGTGCGATTGAACCGCGAACTCACCGCAATGGTCACCGATGTGGAACTGCCCGTGGCGCCGGGTGATCTCGAACTCAAGCCAGCCGATGTCGCCCAGGTTGCGGCGCGTTTCGACGACCTCGAGTTCGGCGTGAATCTGCGCGAACGCGTGCTCGCCGCGGTACCGACCGATGGCAGCGCACCCGAACCTGAGACGGTGGAGCTGGCTGACGTGACGGTTGATAACGAGTCTCTGGACACCTGGCTGAAGTCTCATGAAGGTCAAGGCCTTGCCCTGTACCTTTCCGGTACGGCGACGCCTGGATCGGGTGATCTGACGGCGCTGGCTATCGTCGATAAGCAGCGCCACGGCATTGCGAAACTTGCCGCCGATCTGTCGGCTGATGAGGACAAGGCGCTGAAGACCTGGCTCGAGTCGGATGACCCGAAGTTCCTGCACGAAGCCAAGGCTGCCTATCACATGCTGCGTGGCCGTGGCATCGAGTTGCGCGGTATCGCACACGACACTGCGATCGCGGCGTATCTGCTGCGTCCCGGCCAGCGCACGTATGCGCTCGAGGATGTGTACCAGCGTCACCTGCAGCGCCAGCTCAGCACCAGCTCTGATCAGCTGAGCTTGCTGGATCATTCGGGCGACGTGGATGCGGCTGCGGCGATTCTGGAGCTTGCCGCAGAGTTGTCCAAGGACCTGCGCGAGATCAACTCCTACGAGTTGTACGCGAACCTCGAACTGCCACTGGTCACGGTGCTCGCGGAAATGGAGCACATTGGCATCGCCGTTGATCTGGACGTTCTGGAGGGGCTGCGCAAGGACCTGACGCACAAGGTTGAGCAGGTCGAAGAGCAGGCGCGTCAGCTGGTCGACGAGCCGGACCTGAACCTATCTAGCCCGAAGCAGCTCTCTGTCGTGCTCTTTGACAAGCTTGCGCTGCCGAAGACGAAGAAGACGAAAACGGGCTACTCGACTGCTGCGGCTGAGATCGAAGCACTCGCAGAGAAGAATCCGCACCCGTTCCTCGATTATCTGCTCGCGCACCGTGAGCACCAGAAGATGAAGTCCACGGTGGAAGGCTTGATTAAGACGGTGCAGCCGGATGGCCGGATCCACACCACGTTTAATCAGACTGTGGCCTCGACGGGGCGTCTCAGCTCGGCGGAGCCGAACCTGCAGAACATTCCGGTGCGTACTGAGGCCGGGCGCAAGATCCGCTCTGCATTTGTAGTTGGCGAGGGCTACGAATGCCTGCTTACCGCCGACTACTCGCAGATTGAGATGCGTGTGATGGCGCACCTCAGCCAAGACGAGGGCCTGATCGAGGCGTACCGGGCGGGGGAGGACCTGCACAACTTCGTTGGCTCCCGCGTGTTTGATGTTCCGATCGATCAGGTCACGCCAGAGCTACGTCGCCGGGTCAAGGCAATGTCCTACGGCCTCGTCTACGGCTTGTCTGCCTACGGCCTGTCGCAACAGTTGTCGATCTCTGCCGGTGAGGCGAAGGGCATTATGGAGAACTACTTCGAACGATTCGGCGGGGTAAAGCGCTACCTTGATGAGGTCGTCGAGCAGGCGCGTCGCGACGGCTACACCTCGACGGTGTTCGGTCGCCGCCGCTACTTGCCGGAACTCACAAGTGACAACCGAATCGCGCGGGAGAACGCCGAGCGTGCGGCGCTGAACGCCCCGATCCAGGGCACTGCTGCGGACATCATCAAGGTTGCGATGCTTCGTGTCGACGACGCCTTGCGCGACTACGCATCACGTGTCCTCCTGCAGGTGCACGATGAGTTGGTGCTCGAGGTTGCCCCGGGCGAGCTAGACGCCGTCCAAGCGATCGTGGAGCGCGAAATGGACAAGGCAATCGAACTCCTCGTCCCGCTAGAGGTGTCTGCAGGTACTGGCGCAAACTGGGAAGAGGCGGCGCACTAGCCGCGAGTACGTTTCGGGAAAGCACGAGGCGGGCATCACGTGAAGCACGAAAACTTCATCTGATGCCCGCCTCGAGTACGGCGTCCCCAGTTACCGTATCCCCCGACGTGGCCCAACCCCCCAGGCCATTTCCTCTTTCTATTTTGTTACCACCTAGCGGCGGGGTTCTCGATTAGGTACCGAGCCTCAGGCAGTGCTTAGATTTCACTCTGTTCTGGGGCTATTCCTCAAGAACCAGGTAAAACCTTAATTGCTACTGAGCGGGCGCACAAGCAATACACAGTAACTGTTAAGCATGTGACGGAATGTCTAATAAGTCGCAGCTTATGTGGACAGGTGAACGGCTTTTTGGATCCTTTAGTTACGTGGGGGTAAGTGCCAAAATCCTACCCCCGACACCTACCCCCGCTGGGGTGTTAGCGAGGCCTGATTGGCCTACACGTCACTGACGGTTTTCTCGTCGGAGGCATCCTCGACTGCGTCTTCAACTGCTTCTTTAAATTCATCCTCCTCGAGATTGGAGTCTTCAGCGAGATCTTCAATCTCGTCCGAGGTGTCGTCGTCAAGCGCGGCCTCAACAGCTTGAGCGCGGCGCTCGCCTTCTTCTTTCAGGCGGGTGCGGTGGCGGAAGTAGACGACGGTCATCACTGTCATCACGAACAGGCCGAGGTAGCCCAGGATCGGGTACAGGTTGGAAACGAGCGGCTGGAAGCCGGCGAAGGAAAGGCCAAAACCGACAATGCAGGCGATGGCATAGACCGGGTAGAAGCGCTCTGGGTTCTTTCTGGTGAGTCGCTTTGCCAGCGCGTAGAACATGCCCAAACAGGTGTTGAACACCATGAGGAAGATCACCCAGGTCATGATGAAGCCCAGTACTGGGTGGACGTTATCCAGCACGGTCAAAAGTGGCATGTCGTGGCCGTTTACTGCCTCGACCTGCATGAGCAGCGCGGCTACAAGAAGGGCAAGAAGTGCCACGTAAATGAGTCCACCAAGGACTCCGCCAATCCGCGTGCTCTTAGTGTCAAACTCATCACCGGCCATCACGATCGCCATCGAGACACCGCATAGGGCGTTTAGTCCCGTGTGGTTGAGTGCACCCAAGAACCAGTACGGGGTGCCGTCAGCGCGGTTTACTTCGTTGCGCGCAAAGTTATCCACCTCAGACCAGTCGACGCTGATCTGGGTGAACGAATAGATCGCGCCGATGAGCACAAAGATCACCAGCAGGGGAGTTGCCCAAGCGATGACAGAGGCGACGCGGTCAACGTCGAATCGGCCGACGATAAGCATCAGTGCAAGCATGAGTACCGCGCCCACCCAAATCTGCCAGTCGAATGCTTGGTTCAGGTTCGAGCCTGCGCCAGCAAACATGACGAAGCCAACGGAGAACATGCAGATAACCGCAGACCAGTCCATGAGGAACGCGGCAGGCTTCGATGCCACCTTGTAGAAGACTTCATTGTGTTCGTCGGCGAGGAAATACGACCCGAATGTGACAAACGCGGTGGCGGCTAGCAGCATGGTCACGCCAGCAACGATTACACCCCAAAAGCCCTGGGTGCCGTAGGCGACGAAGTATTGGAGTGCTTCCATGCCGGAGGCAAAACCCGCTCCGACGACGATGCCGACGAACGATGCTGCGACGGCAAGGCTGCGTTTCCACATAGGGTGAACACACTTTCTGAGTTGTAGAGTTATGGACTTACGTCATGGTAGTCCCTTGCTTATAAACTGCGTTGCAGTGCCCGGGGTCCAGATCATTTGCTCTAGCTGCGGAAAGTGTCTACACTCGTGCGGGCGTGTCTACGCGCGAGCTTGGCGTCCATCGTAATAGGAGGGTGTGGCGACCAGCCCGCTGCGAGATCAGCACTCGCGAGCGTTTCGGCGCTTACGCTGCTGAGAGAGACGCTTCTGTCCAATCACGATCTCCTATTTTTTCGGAGCACATACTACTTATGCGCACTACCAACGCACCCCAGGTTGCCATCAACGACATCGGTGGCCCTGAGGAATTCCTCGCCGCAGTCGACGAGACCATCAAGTACTTCAACGACGGTGACATCGTCACCGGCACCGTGGTCAAGGTTGACCACGACGAGGTCCTGCTCGACATCGGCTACAAGACCGAGGGCATCATCCTCACCCGCGAGCTCTCCATCAAGCACGACGTTGACCCGGAGGACGTGGTCGAGGTCGGCGATGAGATCGACGCGCTTGTCCTGACCAAGGAGGACAAGGAAGGCCGCCTGATGCTGTCCAAGAAGCGTGCTCAGTACGAGCGTGCTTGGGGCACCATCGAGGAGCTGCAGGCCAACGACCAGCCGGTTACCGGTACCGTCATCGAGGTCGTCAAGGGCGGCCTCATCCTCGATATCGGCCTGCGCGGCTTCCTGCCGGCATCGCTGGTCGAAATGCGTCGTGTTCGCGACCTGGATCCGTACATCGGCCAGGAGCTCGAGGCAAAGATCATCGAGCTGGACAAGCACCGCAACAACGTGGTCCTGTCCCGTCGCGCTTACCTGGAGGAGACCCAGTCTGCGGTCCGCTCCGACTTCCTGCACCAGCTGCAGAAGGGCCAGGTCCGCAAGGGCGTCGTGTCCTCCATCGTCAACTTCGGTGCATTCGTTGACCTCGGCGGCGTTGACGGCCTCGTCCACGTCTCCGAGCTGTCCTGGAAGCACATCGACCACCCGTCTGAGGTTGTCGCTGTTGGCGACGAGGTCACTGTCGAGGTGCTCGACGTCGATCTCGACCGCGAGCGCGTCTCCCTGTCGCTGAAGGCGACACAGGAGGATCCGTGGCGTGTCTTCGCCCGCACCCACGCTGTGGGCCAGATCGTCCCGGGCAAGGTCACCAAGCTGGTTCCGTTCGGTGCGTTTGTCCGCGTCGAAGAGGGCATCGAGGGCCTCGTCCACATCTCCGAGCTGGCTCAGCGCCACGTCGAGGTTCCGGACCAGGTTGTCAACGTCAACGAAGAGGTCATGGTCAAGGTCATCGACATCGACCTGGACCGTCGTCGTATCTCCCTGTCGCTCAAGCAGGCTGACGAGGACTTCGTCGAAGAGTTCGATCCGTCCCGCTACGGCATGGCCGACTCCTACGACGAGCAGGGCAACTACATCTTCCCGGAGGGCTTCGACCCGGAGACCAACGAGTGGATGGAAGGCTACGACGAGGCTCGCCAGCAGTGGGAGGCTCGTTACGCCGAGGCAGAGCGTCGCCACCAGGCACACGCTGCCCAGATCGAGCGTCACCGCGCCGCTGCAGCCGAGGCTGCAGAGCAGGCTGGCGATCAGGCCAATTACTCCTCTGAGTCTGCAGCTGCAGCTCCGGCAGCTGACCAGGCTGAGGAGAACATCGGCTCGCTGGCTTCCGACGAGCAGCTCGCTGCTCTGCGCGACAAGCTTGCTGGCAACTAAGCCACGACGAGTTCGTGCTTAGGGATTGCCTTTAAGCAATCAGCGTCAGCGCCCCGCATCACCGTCATGGTGGGCGGGGCGCTTTGCTATCTTCACATGCATGAAGAAAGTTGGACTCACGGGCGGAATCGGCAGCGGCAAATCCACAGTCGCACGAATGCTGGCAGACGAAGGCTTCCCAGTAGTGGACGCCGACCAGATCGCACGAGAGATCATGGAACCAGGCTCACCGGTGCTCGCACAGGTCGCGGAGGTTTTTGGCGAGGACCTTATCGACGACACCGGCGCCTTAAACCGCGCAGAGCTGGCGAAACGCGCTTTCTCTTCGACGGAGCAAACGGAGAAATTGAACGCTTTAACGCACCCGGCCATCCGCGCTGAATCCAACCGGCGATTCGATGAGGCAGAGAAGGCAGGCGCTCGCGCGGTGATTTACGACATGCCGTTGCTTGTGGATCTCGGCCTACACCACGACATGGACATGACGGTCGTCGTCGATGTTGATGTGGACGAGCGGGTACGCAGGCTCGTCGACAAGCGGGGGCTCACTGAAGCGGACGCGCGGGCGCGCATCGCGCAGCAGGTTGACGACGACACCCGACGGGCGGCAGCCGACATCGTTGTGGATAACAACGGGCCGCTCGAGGCACTTGCAGCACAGGTAGAAAAGGTCGTACGGATGATTGACGCGTGAGTTTCTCACTGGAAATACCGCAGAAATTCACTCTATGGCAATCATTGATTTACCTACGCCTTTTAGCGTGACGCGGTATGGGAACTTGGGATACAGGGCCGTTTGATAACGACCCCGCAATCGAAGCGGTTGACGCAGTGGTCAACGGCACATTCGACATTGCCCAATTCCGTTTCGATTGTGGGCTTGGGTCGCTGGGAACTGATGAGGCTGCATCCGTCATCGCGCTTGCTGCCATGCTTAACGGACATCTCCCCGAGCGACATAGTGGTGCCGGCGTCGATTCGCCGTTCACATTCGACGATCGGCAGTGGATCAGACGGCGCGCCCGTTCGATTCTTCGACCAGGTGGCTCGGAGCTCTACTCCATGTGGGAGGACGCAGGCGAACTTGACCAGTGGCTTGCCGAAGTGCGAAAGTACGCCGTCTGACTGTCCTTACTCAGCGTTTGTGCTCAACGTAGCGCAGAACTGCCAGAGCAACTCGCCGGCCTTTGTCAGGTTGGCCAGGAACTCTTCCGGCTGTTCGGCAGTCGCTGCGTTCCAGGAGACGCAATACTCCGTATCGTCGTGCAGCGGGGTATACGCGATGCCGAACCCTTCTGGCAACGCCGGTGCGAAGCAGTAGCGAACGATCTGAGCAGCGCCGCCGATCGAGGTCGTGGATAAGAAATCGCGACGAGCAGCGGTTACACGCGTGTCGTTGAAGAATGCGTGAGTGTCGTCGATAGTCGCCATCATCTGGATATGTCGGTCGAAGCCGTTGCCAGACTTGCACCGCTTCACCCATGCCCGATGCGCGTTAATAGCGGCCTCGAGGCCAGCCTGTTCAGCCGTACCCTCCACAAGCGCTCGCGCAAAAGCAGCAGCCTCGGGTGTGGCGGCGCGCAAGCACTCCGTGCGTCCGGCACGGAACTCACGCATGTCAACGGCCTCATATGCCGCGCGTACTCGGCCGTAGGTCAGTTGCTGCGCGATAGTCATCATTAACTGCGCTGAAGCATCGCGGCTGAACTTCAACGGCAGGTCCGCAGGCTGGTCAAACGGCACGTGCACGATGCGGGTACGCAATTTCTCCGCCGCGTCCGCAACCTCGGCAACGCTCTTCTCGATGCGCGTGGTGAGCGCGTTATCGAGATCCCAGCGCAGTTCCTGCGGCTTTGCGACGAAATCTGCGCCGACACCGATCTCCGCTTCTTGCATGCGCGTGATCGCGGTAACGAGGGTTCCGCCGTCCTGGCACGAGTGCTCAACGTGCACTGCACTCCAGGGATCTGTCAGGCTGAACTGGTAGCTCAGCGGCTTGTACGTCCATGCACCACGGGGGAGGAAGGTCAGTTCGTTGATCCGCTCCTCGTCGGAAGCGTGTGTGGTTACTCCGTAGTCGATCAGGTCGACGGTGAAGAGGAACTCCTGCAGACGTTTGTACACATCGCCGTTGTCGCCCTGTGCCAACATGTCCGGCAGTACTTCTGCAAGCGTTTCGGAGCCGAGCAGCGATGCCGCGTTGAAGTCCACGCTCTGCTTGCGCGGGGCGTCCAGAACCGTCTCAAGCGCGTTTCGCAGGTTCGGAGCTGCAATCGGCTCGCCAGCCTCGTCGGTCACGGGTACTGCGTAAAGGTGCCCATCGACAAACACGCCGATCTCGCGGTTGGCAGTGCCTGCGGTGGCGACGATGATCTCATCCACACCGGCACTCGGGTGGCGCAGCCCTCCGCCAAAGACAAACCACTGGTCTTGGGTAATGCGGTTGCCGCGCGCGTCCACGTAGTCCGGCAAGTCATCTCCCGCAGCTTGGAGGTGAACAACCAACGCTCGCCGGATGCCGTCAACCACACGGTCCAAGCCAGTCTCCTCAGATGGCAGCGCCAGCTGGAAACCCACGTTCGTCGTCAGTGTCAGTGGCCCACGGGTTGCCAGGTAGCTCGAATACCACTCGTCGGAAAGCCAGTTCGTGCCTTCGGCCTCACGGGTTGCTGCGCGCTGCCGCAGTGCCTCGTCGAGACGCGGGGCTTGCGACTGCGCGAAGTCAGCGACGATCGCCTTCGCTTCTGCAAGCTCGGTCTCGTCGAGAACCGCCTCAAGCGCATGAATGTAAGCCTCGAGCGTGGACGAAAGATCCGGAACTGGCAAAGCTTTCAGATCGCGCGTCAACGGGTGCGGAGTAATGGGCACTTAAAAGCCTTTCTTCAAAGAGAGTTAAAGTTCCGGGATATTTGCTAACAAGGACTTGGTGTACTCGTGCGTTGGCCGCTCAAGAACATCATCGACTGGCCCTTCGTCCACGATAACGCCCTTGTTCAGCACCGCAATACGCGTGGCGGTGTGACGTGCCAGCGCAATGTTGTGGGTGACAAACAGCATCGATAGACCGCGCTCTGCGCGAAGGTCTGCAAGAAGCTCGAGGATCGATGCCTGGACCGACACATCGAGAGCCGACGTGATCTCGTCGCACACCAACACGTCAGGAGCATTCACGAGCGCACGCCCAATCGCAGCGCGTTGGCGCTCACCACCGGACAGATCACCCGGGCGACGGTCGTAGAAACTCCGGTCGAGCTGGACAGCTTCCAAGACGTCCTCGACGACCCTGCGGTGCTCCTTCCGCGACAACTTGCCCGACATGACAAGTGGCACGCTCAGCGACTCACCGATCGTGCGCCGCGGGTTCAACGAGGAAAACGGCGACTGGAAGATGTACTGAACGTACTGACGCTGATCCACGGTGCGCTCGCGGCTGCCGTGCTCAAGCAGTTCGCCCCGCAGGCGCACCTCTCCGGTGTAGCCAGGGTTGAGACCTGCGATTGATCGAGCCAACGTTGTCTTGCCGGAGCCAGACTCGCCGAGCAGAAGAATCGACTCACCCTCCTCGAGCGTGAGATCAATGCCGTGGAGGACCTTGTTGTCGCCGTAGGCCATCTCCAGATTGTTCACCTGCAGCAGCGGGGCAGCGCTATCGCGCTCCTCAACCTGGACGGCAGAGGCGATGCCGTGGCCGGTGATGTTCTTTCGACCCGGCAAATCTGGAATCGCGGCGAGAAGCTTTTGAGTATACGGGTGCTGTGGGTTGTACAGCACCGCCTGCGCAGGGCCTTCTTCGACGATGTCACCGCGCAGCATAACCACGACACGGTCCGCCAACTCAGCCACCACTGCAAGATCGTGCGTGATGTACAACGAAGCGATGTCGTTCTTGTGCGTCATCTCGCGCACGGTGTCCAGCACGTGGGCTTGGGTGGATACGTCGAGGCCGGTCGTAGGCTCGTCGAGAATCAGCACGTCCGGGTACATGGCGAACGCCATTGCGATACCGACGCGCTGCTGTTGGCCACCAGAGAGCTGGTGCGGCCAACGGGCCAAGTATTCGTCGGTGTCCGGCAAATCCACGTCGCGCATGACTTCGCGGACACGAGCACCAGCATCGCCATCGAAGGAGTGCACGTCGAGCACTTCACGGATCTGTTCACCGATACGCATCGTCGGGTTCAAACTCAGTGCCGGATCCTGCGGCACATACGCGATGCGGCTGCCGCGAAGTTCCCGCAGATCAGCTTCGCTGAGGTTGAGGACGTCATAGTCGGTTCCGTTTGCGGAATGGAGGGTCACGGTGCCGTCGAAAAGCATCAGTCCCGGGCGAAGATGACCCATAGCAGCCAAACCGGCAGTAGTTTTGCCCGAGCCGGACTCGCCGACTAGACAGACAATCTCGCCCCGTTTCAGCGTGTAGTCCACACCGTGGAGGATCTCAGCGCCTTCCAACGTGCCCAGGCGAAGGTCGCTCACGCTGAGCACAAAATCATCTGACGACTTGGTGTTGCCGTCTTGGTTCGCGGATATCGCGGTAGTCATTCGTCATTCCCCTTTGCTGCTATCCGTTGTGGCGGATGGGCTCGTGCTTCGGCACCCGTTCCGGGTCGATGGTCTGGTTGCGGCCGCGCTTTGGCGGTGTAGCAGTGGTTGCGGTGGCGCGCGCTGTGGCGTCGGCCAACATGTTGGTGCCGATAGTCAGCACAGCAACCGCAGCCACCGGCAGAAGCACGCCCCACGGCTGCAGCGATAGTGCGATGCGGTTCTCGTTGATCATCAAACCCCAGTCCGCAGCCGGCGGCTGGATGCCAAGGCCAAGGAAGGACAGCGAGGCAATCGAACCAATGGAGTAGGTCAGACGCAGACCCGCCTCCACAGCCAGCGGGCCGGTGATGTTGGGCGCGATCTCCTGGATGAGAATTCTCCAGTGCGGCACCGAATACATCTGGGCGGCGCGGATGTAGTCCTCGTTTGTCACGGACATCGTCGCAGCACGTGCCACACGGGCAATGCGAGGCGCGTGCGTCAAACCAATGACCAGGACGAGCACGGTTGCTGAGGGGCCAAAAATAACGATGGCCAACATGGCAAAAATTAGCTGTGGGAACGCCAAAATCACGTCGTTGAGCCGCATCAGCACCGAATCGACTTTGCCACCTGCGTATCCCGCAATCATGCCGATGATGGTGCCGACAACCATGCCGAGGACCGTGGCCAAAAACGCGGTCACCAACAGGATGAGGCCACCGGCAACGAAGCGAGACAGCACCGAACGGCCAAGGTTATCGGTGCCAAACACTCCGATGTCCGTAAATGGCAGGCCGATGAACTCCGTTGTGCTGCGACCGGTGATCTGCTCGGCGAAGAAATACCCGACGACCGCCAACGCGATGACAAGCCCCGTCAAGACGAGTCCGACCTTGCCTTCGGACTGTGCCCAAATTCGGGACAGCAATGGTTCCGGCTTGGACACCGACGTTTTCAGTTCAGAATCGTCGACCACGGGTTTCGGGGTTTTCCCTGGTTCTTGGGGGTGTACTGGTGCAGACATCAGTTACTCCTCAACTTCGGGTTAGCCGCAATGCTGACAAGATCCGCCAGTAGGTTGACCACGACATATACCGCGGCGATCAGCAGTGAGACAGCCTGAACAACTTGTACGTCGCGGTAGTTCACCGCATCGATGAGCGCGACGCCGAGGCCGGGGTAGCGGAACAGATACTCGACGACCACAATGCCGCCAGCCAGCCACGCGAGCTGGATTGCGACGACCTGTGCAATGGGCCCGACCGCGTGGGGCAGCGCATGACGGAACACCACGCGACGCTCGGGCACGCCTTTCAGTCGCGCCATCTCGACGTAGCCCGATTCCAGTGCCTCGATCATCGTTGCGCGAGTCATACGCGCCACATAAGGCGTGACGACGAACGCGAGAGTCAAGGTTGGCAACACCAGCTGCATTGGGAACTCCCACACACGACTGCCCGGAGGTGACATGGTCACTGCCGGCAAAATTTGGAACACCGAGGTAGCGAACAACGTGACCAGTGCGATACCGATGACGAACTCCGGCAGCGCAGCGAGAATCAACGTCACCCAGGTGATCGCCGAATCGCGCTTGTAACCGCGCCACCACGCCGCATACACACCCAGGAGCACGCCGACAGGGATCGAAATTGCCGCGGCGAGCAGCATGAGTACCAGCGAATTCACCAGTGGCTCGCCAAGCAGTTCAGAAACTGGGCCACCGGTGGACGTCGATGTGCCCAAGTCACCGGTGAAAATGCCTCCCAGCCACAGCAAGTAGCGGGTGACCGGAGGCTGGTCGAGATTCATTTCTGCCTCGAGCGCCGCGATACGTTCCGGCGTTGCCTGCTGGCCCAAAATTGCCGTAGCCGGCGAGCCAGGCAGAAGCAACGTCGCGCAGAAAATGATGACGGATACAGCGAACAGGATGAAGACACTCACCCCGAGCCTGCGAAGAATGAACTTGCCCATGTGTGCTTATGCCTCCGCAATCCAAACTCGCTCGAACATGGCCTGGCCCAGCGGCATACCGCCGGGGTGGGTTTGAAGCCCCACCACGTATTTGTGGTACGCGTCAATCTGGTTGGCAAAGCCCCAGATGATGTAGCCGCCGTCGTCGTAGAGACGCTGCTGCAGCTCGTGGATCATTTCGCTGCGTTTTTCGTCGTCGACAATCGTTCGGGCCTCGTTGGCCAACGCAGTGAACTCCGGGTCCACCCAGTGGGTCTCGTTAAACGGTGAATCCGCCGTTGCACACTGGTTGACCTGCTGGAGGAAGTTTCGCGTGTAGTAGAACGACAACGCGAACGGGTACTCCAGGTAGTTGCCGTCGGCGAAGAATGTCGAGGAATCAACCTGGTTAATAGTTACGTTGATGCCAGCAGGACGGACCTGCTCTGCGTATACCTGGGCGCTACGTAACGCGCCGGTCTGGATTTCAGCGGCGTTGAGGGTGACATCGATACCGTCCGGGTAGCCCGCCTCCGCGAGAAGACGCTTGGCCTCCTCGATATTCTGCCCACGCTGGGGAATGTCCTCCGGGTAGGCGGGGTCGTACGGGCTGAACATGTCGTTGCCCACTTGACCTTCGCCGGAGTAGACCTGGTCCACCAATTGCGGGCGGTCCGCGGCAAGGCGCATGGCGCGGCGCACGCGGACATCATCAAACGGTGCAACGTCCACGCGCATCGTCAGCGGCAACCACATGCCGGTCTGCGAAATGAGGGTGTCCAAGCGCGGGTCTGCATCGATCACACGTGCAAGCGAGTGGTTCAGGCTGCCGATTGCGTCAACCTGGGAAGACAGCAATGCGTTGAGCATGGCGTCCTCCTCCTGGAAGTCGATGATGACAACGCTGTCTAGGTAGGGAGTCTCTCCCCAGAAGTTCTCGTTGCGCACCATCTTCGTCGACTGGCCGGGGGAGAAGTGCTCAAGCTTGAAAGGGCCGCTGCCGATCGGGTTCTTGGGATCGTAGTCCTCCGGCACGATGCCCATTTGATACTCGGCAAGACTGTCAATGAGCGTCGCGTCCGGGGCATTGAGGTAGATGCGCAACTCATTCGGTCCGGTGACCTCCATCGATTCGATGTGGTTGATCGATGCAGCACCGGACTTCGGGTTGTCGGGATCGCGAATACGGTCGTAGGAGAATATGACGTCCTCAGGGCGCACCGGTCGACCGTCTGAGAACTGCACACCATCGCGCAGCGTGATGGTCCACACCGTCGCGTCGTCGTTTGGCTCAATAGCCGTGGCGAGGCGGTACTGCAGGTCGTAGTTGGAGTCGTAGCGTACGAGCGAGTCGTACATGTTGATCAAACGCGTGCCGTCAGAAGCACTCGTTGGAATGTGCGCATCTACGGTGTCGGTGGAAGAACCTCCGACGAGCCCCACCCGGAGCCTGCCGCCGCGACGAGGTGGACCAGAGGTGTTTATCTCCTCGACGGGGGCGGTGGTACACGACGCCAAGGCAAGGGTCGCTCCACCCAGCACGGTCGCCCGCAGCATCTGTCTTCGAGTCATCTGCATAGAACGCTTCACCTGTACTTTCCGACGTGCGCTGGTAGTGCGCTGTTAAATCTATAAGTACAAAGGTATTGTCTTTAGTGATTGCCTGCAAGCAGATTTACTTATAGATCCAGTTTTTGGTTTCGTCGATACACTGGCGAGCATGGCTTTTGCTGCTGAACATCCAGTCCTCGCGCAGTCCGAGTTTCGCCCTGTCGGTGAGATTGAGCGGCGCGAAAAACCATTCGAGGTGGTGTCAGAGTTCCAACCCTCTGGCGACCAGCCGCGCGCCATTGCCGAGTTGGATGAACGCCTCAACCGCGGCGAGCGCGATGTCGTGCTACTGGGTGCGACCGGTACCGGTAAGTCCGCAACTGCGGCATGGCTGATCGAAAAGCAACAGCGCCCCACCCTTGTGATGGCGCCGAACAAGACGTTGGCTGCGCAGTTGGCCAACGAGCTTCGCCAACTGCTGCCGAACAATGCGGTGGAGTACTTCGTGTCGTACTACGACTACTACCAACCGGAGGCCTACATCGCGCAGACGGATACCTACATTGAAAAGGATTCGTCCATTAACGACGACGTCGAGCGCCTCCGTCACTCCGCAACCTCCGCATTGTTGTCGCGCCGCGACGTCGTCGTGGTGTCCTCGGTGTCCTGCATCTATGGCTTGGGTACCCCGCAGTCGTACCTGGATCGCTCCGTTGTCCTGCGCGTCGGGGAAGAGGTGGAACGTGATCGCTTCCTCCGCCTGCTTGTCGACGTCCAATATGAACGCAACGACATCGACTTCAAGCGCGGTACCTTCCGCGTCAAAGGCGACACCGTGGACATTATTCCGGCCTACGAAGAAGTCGCGGTGCGTGTGGAGTTCTTTGGCGACGAAGTGGATTCGCTTTACTACATCCACCCGTTGACGGGCGATGTGCTCAGCCAGGAAGACGAGGTCCGGATCTTCCCGGCAACGCACTATGTGGCCACTGACGAGCGCATGGAAAAGGCGATCGAGGCGATTAAAGAAGAGCTTGCAGACCGCCTCGAGGAGTTGGAGAACAAAGGAAAGTTGTTGGAGGCTCAGCGCCTGCGTATGCGCACTGAGTATGACCTGGAGATGATCCAGCAGGTCGGGTTCTGCTCCGGCATTGAGAACTACTCGCGCCACATGGATGGTCGCCCCGCGGGCTCTGCGCCGGCGACACTGATCGACTACTTCCCGGAAGACTTCCTCACCATTATCGACGAGTCGCACGTCACCGTCCCACAGATCGGTGGCATGTTCGAGGGTGATATGTCGCGAAAGCGCAACCTGGTGGAGTTCGGGTTCCGTTTGCCGTCCGCGGTGGATAACCGCCCGCTGACGTTTGATGAGTTCGAAGCGCGCGTCGGCCAGACGGTCTACATGTCCGCGACCCCGGGCGACTACGAGCTTGAGGCAGCGCAAGGCGAGTTCGTCGAGCAGGTCATCCGCCCGACTGGCCTGGTAGACCCGAAGGTCACCGTGAAGCCGACGAAGGGACAGATCGATGACCTTATCGACGAAATCCGCGGCCGCACGGACAAAAACGAACGCGTGCTTGTGACCACACTGACAAAGCGCATGGCCGAGGATCTCACCGATTACCTGCTGGATAACGGCATCAAGGTCCGCTACCTGCACTCGGACATTGATACCCTGCAGCGTGTCGAACTGCTACGCCAGCTGCGCCTTGGCGAGTTCGACGTCTTGGTCGGCATTAACCTCCTGCGTGAGGGCCTCGACCTGCCTGAAGTTTCGCTCGTCGCCATCCTCGACGCCGATAAGGAAGGTTTCCTGCGGTCGACGAAGTCGCTCATCCAGACGATCGGTCGTGCAGCCCGAAACGTCTCCGGCGAGGTCATCATGTACGCGGACCAGATCACCGAATCGATGCAGGAAGCAATCGACGAGACCGAGCGTCGCCGCGAAAAACAAATCGCATATAACAAGGAACACGGCATCGACCCGCAGCCACTGCGCAAGGCTATCGCCGACATTTTGGATCAGGTCTACGAGAACGCGGATGCGGACGCGCCAGCGTCGCTGAGTTCAGACACCGCTGTCGCGGAGAAGCCAGATCTGGCGAACATGGCCTCTGACGAGGTGCAAAAGCTTATCGACGACCTCACCGTCCAGATGCGCGACGCCGCTCGGGAACTGAAGTTTGAGCTGGCGGGACGCCTCAGGGATGAGATCGCTGACCTCAAACGCGAACTGCGTGGTATTAAAGACACAGGAAATTAGCGAAAGGACAGAATCCTCATGCACACCTACACTTCTATCGCCGTCGGTACTGACGGTTCACCGACTTCCATGGTCGCCGTGCGTGCCGCCGCAAGCCTTGCACGCGTGTACGACGCGAAACTCACGATTATCTGCGCGCACTACACGGCGTCTGGGTCGATGCTGAACTCCACCAACGCGGAGCTCAGCCGTGTCGACATCGTGACGGAGACGAACGCGCGCAACATTTTGGCTGAGGCAAAGAAGATTGCTGAAGAGGAGCAGGCGAAGGAAATCAACCTGGTCTCCTCAGGCGGCCAACCCGCGACCGTGCTGGTGGAATCGGTGCAGGAATATGACGTTGATCTGCTCGTTGTAGGTAACAAGGGCATGCGTTCCATGGCGGGCCGGATCTTCGGCAATATCCCGGGCAACGTGGCGAAGAAGGCGCCGGTGGATGTCATGCTCGTCGATACCCGGTCTGAGGGACACAATTAAATCCTTCGTGGGTAGAATGTCCCCGATATCCGCGCCGTAATCTTGAAAGGTGATTTCCACATGGCCGATTCCCCGTACAAGACCATTGTTGTTGGCTCCGACGGGTCCAAGTCGTCCCTCCTGGCCGTAGAGCGTGCCGCTAAGTTGGCTGCTGCATTCGGCTCCACCCTCGTTATCGGCACCGCCTACTACGAGAACGAGGATGAGGCTGCCAAGGCCCTGCGCCAGGACTCCGTGACCATCCTCGGTGACCAGAAGGCTCTAGAGAACCTTGAGGGTGCCGCTGAGCACGCACGTTCCTTCGGTGCACCCGACGTCCAGACCGCGACCCGTCCGGGTACCCCGGTTGAGGCGCTCATGGCGATCGTCAACGACAACAACGCTGACCTGCTCATCGTCGGTAACCGTGGCATCAACTCGCTGACCGGCCGTCTGCTCGGTTCGGTGCCGGCTGATG
>NZ_KV825942.1:25553-52294 GCF_001835805.1 Corynebacterium sp. HMSC034B08
CGTCTGCTCGGTTCGGTGCCGGCTGATGTCGCGCGTCAGTCCAACTGCGACGTCATGATCGTCCACACCGTGAACTAAGCGGTTTCCCGCTTAGTTCCCGATCACCGTCAGCGTCTGCGTGGCGCGGGTGACAGCGACGTAGAGGTCTTGCCACCCTTGTGGCGAGGCCTCTACGATTTTTTGTGGCTCCACCACGGTGACGTGGTCGAATTCGAGGCCTTTCATCTCGTCGACGTTGTGCACATCGATCACCGCATGCAACCCATCCCGCTTGTCGACGACCTCCGCACCTGCCGGAAGAAAATCAACCGGAATGCCGGTGGATCGGATTGCCGTCGGTGCAGTCGCCTCCGGATCAATTTGTGTCAGAACTTCCGCCGCATAATCTGAGATTTCCTTCGGCGTGCGGTAGTTCACCGTCAGCTCGTGGAGACGGAAGCGCTGACCCACAAAGCGTTCGAGTGCTGCGGTCCAATCGTCCACGCCTGCTGGCGAGGAAGTCTGCGCGGTATCTCCGACAAGGGTCATCCACCTTGCCGGGCACCGGCGAAACACCATGCGCCATTCCATTGGGGATAACTCCTGCGCCTCGTCGACGATGATGTGTCCATAGGCCCATGTTTGATCCGCACTGGCGCGCTGCGCGGTAGAACGATTATCAGTGACCCGCTGACGAGCAGCGAGCGTCTCTGCGTCGATCACGTCAGCCGCAGAAAGAATCTCCGCCTCAAACTGGTCGTCATCGTTATCGGTGGACTCGGACGAGGCAAGGATATCCAGCGCGTCTTCGGCCTCCTCCACGAGTTCGCGCCACTCGGCTTCTTCCTTGCGGCGGGCTTCTTCCGGATCGACGGTGCCGATCAGCACCGCCAGTTCGTCCACAAGTGCAGTATCGGCGGGGGAGAAGTCCTCCTCCGGGGAGCGCAGCAGCGCCGCACGTGTGTAGTCGTCGTAGTCGTAAGCAGCGTGCGCAATCGCATCCTCATCGGTGAGGAACTCACCGAGTACGTCGGTGGGGTCGAGCTCGGGGAAGTGCTCGTCGATAAGCGCTAGCACCTGTGGCTCATCGGCGAGGTCATCGTGGAGCTGATCTACGTCTGCAGCAGACAGCAGGTTGGCACCACCGAGGGGATCTTCACCAATCTTTTGGGCCAAAGCCTCCGCCAGCGATTGGGTGAGGTGTTCTGCAAAGAACGGACGCGCCTGATTGTGCGGCCGGCGGGAGCGACGTGCGCGAGTGCGCGCGGCCTTGATCATGGCGGGCGTGGCCTCAATGGCTACTGAATCAATCGTCAGCACGACCGGCTTGTCGGGAACAGTTTCGTAGGCTTGCACGGCGCGCTTGAGAATCGTCACCATCTCCTCCGACCCCTTCACCTCCCGAGCCGCGATCGAATCGCTGCCCGTAGGCGTAAACCCGGGGACGAGTTGATCAGCAGTGGAAAGCACTACGCCAGTCTCGCCGAGCTCCGGCAACACACGGGAGATGTACTCCAAAAACGCCGGGTTCGGACCCACGATAAGCACGCCGGTGCGGCTGAGCTGCTCGCGCCACGTGTACATCAAATAGGCAATACGGTGCAGGGCAACCGCAGTCTTGCCCGTACCCGGACCGCCCTGTACAACCATCACGCCGCGGGTTGGATCGCGGATGATCTCGTCCTGCTCGCGCTGGATGGTCTCCACGATTGAGCGCATATGACCCGTGCGCGCTTCATTCATCGCACGGCGAAGCGCAGCCTCAGAGCCAACCCCGGCCACCGATGTGTCTGCGTTGTCGCCGGACAGCACCTCGTCATCTACCGCAGTAACCTTGCGCCCCCGCATGCGGATATTTCGGCGCGTCTCCACGCCCTCTGGGTGGGCGGTCGTCGCAAGGTAGAAGGGGTGTGCGAGCGGGGCACGCCAATCGAGCAACAACGTGCGGTAGTTATCCTCGCGGTCGTCAATGCCGAGTCGACCAATGTAGCGCCGGTCCAAATCCTCACGCCCCGGCACTGGATTTTCGGGCTCATCGTCTGCAACGTCAATGCGCCCAAAGACAAGCCCGGCTTCAGCAACGCCAAGCGTGTCCAATTTGGCATTGAGGCCGTGGTACTCAGTTTCTCGCCGCACAAGAGCGTCCGAATCCGGGTTGTCCGGGTCAACATCACGCTGAACCTCTTCGAGCCTCGCACGGGCACGAGCCACCTCGGCGTCGAGGTGTGCGAACAACGTATCCGCGTGAGACTGCTCGTCGGCGACGGGGTCAGGTGAAAGATTGTGCTGTAAATCCTGCATCCCCAAAACAAACAACCCCGAGGCGGGAAATATTCCCAACGCCTCGGGGCCGTAACGTTCAACTAAGTTCAGTGCTTAGCTGAGCTTCTTCTGAGCCTTCTTCACCAGCTTCTTCGCGCGCTTCTCAGCCTTCTTGGCCTTACGCTTCCACTTCAGCTTGGTGATCCAGGACGGATCAGCATCGAGCTTGTCCCAAGCCTTCTCCAGCTTGTCGATGGCACCCTGCGCCTTGTCCTGAGCCTTCGCGGTTGCTTTGTTGACCTTGCGCTTCGCCTTGAACTTGTCCAGAGTAGACGGCTGCAGATCGTTGAGCTGATCCTGCAGGTCACCAACAACGCTGTTGACCTTGCGCTTCGCCTTGAACTGCTGGATCTTCGACGGCTTCAGGTCATCGACCTTGCCCTCTGCCTTGTCTGCAGCGTCATCGAGCCAGTCACCAGCGTCGGAAAGGAAGCTCGAAGCCTGCTTCTTAGCGTCGTCGAACCAGTCGCTAGCGGTATCGCCGGCCTTGGAAGCGGCCTTCTTCCAGTCGCCCTTGTTGTCGTCGATGTAATCGGCAACCTGGTCGGTGCGGTCAGAGAACCAGTCACCAGCCTTGTCAAAGGCCTTCTCGGTCTCAGACTTGGTCGGCAGCGCCTGCTTGATGTTCTTCTGCGCAACGGAAGCGGCGTTCTGTGCACGCCACTTCATGTTCGGCTTGCCAGCCGTATCAACAGTTGCCAGCAGCACGCCACCAGCAAGACCGAGGTCGGTCAGGGCGCCACTGCGACGACGAGCCTTCTCTTCCTCGCTGTCGGCCTCCCAGAATGCGTGGCGGCCAATCACCGTCGGGATCGCGGTTGCAGCCAGCAGGGTGGCGGACAGGCGCGGGAACTTGCCGATTGCGAACAGGGAGCCAGCGCCAGCCTTAACGCCGCCGACAATCTTTGCGGCGGATTCCGGATCCTCCGGAACGAAGCCGCGGTACTCGGCTGGAACAGCGGTGCGCAGCTTCTTCAGGACAGTATTTGCGGAGTCCTTGTGGGCTGCCGGGTTCAACAACGTCTCAACGCCGTCGATCACGTAGACCGATGCCAGCATTGGGCGTGCGATTTTGCGAATCATATATGTACCCAAATCCTTACGTTTTGTAGCTGATTGTGCTCCCACCGAGTGTAGCGATTTTGCGCCAGGCCAGCTGTGTCCTATTGCACAACGCCACTTACCAGCGACGCTCCCACCACTCGTCAAGGTGGGGCCGTTCTGCGCCCAGCGTGGTGGGTTTTCCGTGGCCAGGGCGAACGATTGCGTCGTCGGGGAAGGCGTCGAAAAGCTTCTGTTTCACATCGTTGAAGAGTCGCACGAAATCACCCTCGGACTGGGTTTTGCCCAAGCCCCCCGGGAATAGGGAGTCGCCCACGAAAAGGTTCGGGGTGCCGTCGATGTCTACCGCGATAAACGCGCCGCCGGGAGTGTGCCCGCGCAAGATACCCACAGGAATGCGATGGCCGGCGAACTCGATGGTGTCACCGTCGCGCAGTTCCACATCGGGGGCGACGGGAAGTGCAGGGGCATCCAAAAACGGTGCGTAGTGTGTGGCGCCGGTTGCCTCCAGCACTGCTTCCAGAGCGCGGGTGTGGTCGTGGTGGCGGTGTGTTGTGAGAACCGCGGTAATATCCACGCTGGCGTCGCGGGCCATGGCGTGGAGGGTGTCGGGCTCATCGGCGGCGTCGATAAGCAAACCTTGCTCCCCGGAAGAGAGAAGGTAGCAGTTGTTGTCCATGGCGGATACGGAAACCTGGTGCAGCTTCAGCGAAGTACTCATGCCCGCCACAGTAGTAAGGAATGTTTGTATAGCGCGCGACGTTGGTAGTTTCTTGGGAGTACGAATCGACGAAAGGCGAAGACGTGGCCGACAAACTTATTGTGCGTGGTGCTCGGGAACACAACCTCAAGGGCGTAGATGTCGAGTTGCCCCGCGACAAAATGGCGGTGTTCACCGGACTGTCGGGCTCGGGCAAGTCCTCGCTGGCCTTCGATACCATCTTCGCCGAAGGCCAGCGCCGCTACGTTGAGTCGCTGTCGTCCTATGCCCGCATGTTCCTGGGGCAGATGGACAAGCCCGACGTCGACTACATCGATGGGTTAAGCCCAGCGGTGTCCATTGACCAGAAGTCGACCAACCGCAACCCGCGCTCGACGGTAGGCACGATTACTGAGATCTACGACTACCTGCGTTTGCTGTACTCGCGTGCGGGTACCGCCCACTGTCCGGAATGTGACGCTGTGATTGAGCGACAGACCCCACAGCAGATCGTTGACCGGATCCTGGAGTACGAAGAGCGCACGAAATTCCAGGTGCTTGCGCCTATCGTGCGCAAGCGTAAGGGTGAGTTCCAGGACCTGTTTGCAGACCTCGCCGCCCAGGGTTATGCGCGTGTGAACGTGGACGGGGAGACCTACCAACTCACCGACCCGCCGAAGTTGGAAAAGCAGATCAAGCACAACATCGACGTTGTGGTGGACCGCTTGATGGTCAAGGCGAGCCAAAAGCAGCGTCTCACTGACTCCGTGGAGACAGCGCTGAAGCTGGCGGACGGCCTCGTGGGCTTCGACTTTGTGGATCTCGACGCTGACGACCCGGAGCGCGTACAGATCTTCTCCGAGAAGATGGCCTGCCCGAACGGGCACAAGCTCAACGTGGAGGAGTACGAGCCACGTGCCTTCTCGTTCAACTCGCCATTCGGCGCTTGCCCGGCCTGCGACGGCCTTGGCGTGCGCAAAGAGATTGATGTTGACCTGATCATTCCCGATCCGGATGCGCCTGCGGTTGATGCGTTCCAGCCGTGGAACTCGAGCCCGAACAAGAAATACTTCACCAAACTCATCGAGGCACTGGCGAAGGAAGAGGGTTTCGACGCAAGCGCTCCGCTGAGTTCGCTGACGAAAACGCAGCAGAAACACCTGATTCACGGCTCGTCGACCAAGATCAACGTCCGGTACAAGAACCGCTTCGGCCGTCAACGTTCCTACACCGCCGCCTACGAGGGCATTGTGGGCTACATCGAGCGCAAGCTTGAACAGGCCGAATCGGATACGCAGAAGGAACGGCTTCTCGCATTCACCCGCGAGGTGCCGTGCCCGACCTGTAAGGGTGCCCGCCTGAAGCCTGAGATCCTCGCAGTGCGTCTCGCATCAACGACGCACGGCGAGAAGTCCATCGCGGGCCTGACGGAGCTTTCCATCGAGGACGCCTCCGAGTACCTGGACAACCTCGTGCTGGGCTACCGCGAGGAGATGATTGCTGGTGCAGTGTTGCGAGAGATCCAGGCGCGCTTGCATTTCCTGCTCGACGTCGGCCTGAACTATCTGACGCTCGCGCGCTCTGCCGGCACGCTGTCCGGTGGTGAAGCACAGCGCATTCGCTTGGCGACGCAAATCGGTTCCGGTTTGGCCGGCGTCCTGTACGTGCTTGACGAGCCGTCCATTGGACTGCACCAGCGAGACAACCAGCGCCTGATCGCAACGCTGAAGAAGCTGCGCGACCTCGGCAACACGCTCGTTGTTGTCGAGCACGACGAGGACACGATCCGTGAGGCCGACTGGCTCGTCGATATCGGACCCAAGGCTGGCGAGTATGGCGGTGAGGTGGTCTACCAGGGAGATCCGGCGGGCATCCTGAAGGCGAAGGACTCGCTCACTGGTGATTACCTGGCGGGACGTAAGAAGATTGAGGTTCCGGAGCAGCGACGTGTCGTCGATAAGCAGCGCATGCTCAAGGTTGTTGGTGCCCGCGAGAACAACCTAGACAACGTCGATGTGAGTATCCCGCTGGGCGTACTTGTGGCTGTCACGGGTGTATCGGGCTCGGGCAAGTCGACGCTGGTGAACCAAATTCTGGCGAAAACCCTGCAAAACCAACTGAACGGTGCGCGCCAAGTGCCCGGGCGCGTGAAGAAGGTCGAAGGCCTGGAGCACCTGGACAAACTCGTGCAGGTGGACCAGAGCCCGATTGGGCGCACGCCGCGGTCGAACCCCGCGACATACACGGGCGTGTTTGACAAAATTCGTAACCTGTTCGCCGAGACTCAGGAGGCGAAGGTTCGAGGTTACAAGACCGGGCGATTCTCCTTCAACGTCAAGGGCGGCCGCTGTGAGGCTTGTCGTGGCGACGGCACGATCAAGATCGAGATGAACTTCCTGCCGGACGTTTACGTCCCGTGCGAAGTGTGCCAGGGTGCACGTTACAACCGCGAGACGCTCGAAGTGCGCTACAAGGGCAAGAACATCGCCGAGGTGCTCGACATGCCGATCTCCGAGGCAACCGAGTTCTTCGAGCCGATCACCTCGATCCACCGCTACCTGCAAACGCTGGTAGATGTCGGTCTCGGCTACGTCCGACTCGGGCAGAGCGCAACCACGCTGTCCGGCGGTGAGGCACAGCGCGTGAAGCTCGCCGCGGAGCTGCAGAAGCGTTCTAACGGTCGCACGATCTACATTCTCGACGAGCCGACCACCGGCCTGCACTTCGAAGACATCCGCAAACTCATGCTGGTGCTCAACGGGCTGGTGGAGAAGGGCAATACCGTGCTGGTCATTGAGCACAACCTGGATGTGATCAAGTCCGCTGACTGGATCATTGACATGGGTCCGGAAGGTGGCTCAGGCGGCGGCACCGTGGTTGCGCAGGGCACCCCGGAGGACGTGGCCAAGGTCGAAGGGTCCTTCACCGGCGAGTTCCTCCAGGATGTGTTGATAAAAGGGTAGGAGAGCTCGATTTGGTGCACGCGTGTAATGCGTGTACTATTCACTTCGCACCGCCCAGCGTGTCCATTTCACGGATGCGCGGGCCACAAGAGGAGTGAATCCCACCCCAAGCCGCTGGCGTTGAGCCGAGTTGGATACGGGTCAAACGGTGTGCCAGATGTTGGCATGCCTGGACGATCTCCCGCCACCGTTTTTCGGTGAGCGGGTTTTTCGCGTGAGATCACCCCAAATGTGACCCAGAGCGGCAACGACATTGTTTCTCGAAGTCTCTAGGAGTTCTCATCAGCGCTGAAGCTCGGATTAACGATCGAATCCGCGTCCCCGAAGTTCGCCTTGTCGGCCCGTCCGGCGAGCAGGTCGGCATTGTCCGTACGGATGATGCCCGCAAGCTGGCGTACGAAGCGGATCTCGACTTGGTTGAGGTGGCGCCGAACGCTAAGCCGCCTGTGGCCAAGATCATGGACTACGGCAAGTTCAAGTACGAGCAGGATCAGAAGGCCCGCGAGGCCCGTAAGAACCAGCAGCAGACCGTGGTCAAGGAACAGAAGTTCCGTCCCAAGATCGATGAGCACGACTACCAGACCAAGAAGGGCAATGTTGAGCGCTTCCTGGAGAAGGGCAACAAGGTCAAGGTCACCATCATGTTCCGCGGCCGCGAGCAGTCCCGCCCTGAGCTGGGCTACCGCCTGCTGGAGCGTCTCGCTGAGGATATCGGCGAGTTGGGTGTGGTCGAGTCCCGCCCGAAGCAGGACGGCCGCAACATGACGATGGTCTTCGGACCGGCTCGCAAGGGCAAAAAGTAAGTTTTGAAATAACCGACACTCTGAAGGGCTTTCACCATGAAGCAGAAGACCCACAAGGGCACCGCAAAGCGCATCAAGGTCAACGGCAAGGGCAAGCTGCGCCGCGAGCAGGCTGGTAAGCGCCACCTGAACGAGAAGCTCTCCTCGAAGCGTCGCCGCAAGCTCTCCGGCACCACCGACGTCGCTAAGGCTGACGTCAAGCGCGCAAAGCGCCTCCTCGGCATGTCCTAAGCACTGCCCGATCAATCAACCGATTACGAGATAAGAAAAGGAAGTTTGACTCATGGCACGTGTGAAGCGTTCAGTCAATGCTAAGAAGAAGCGCCGCGCAATCCTCAAGTCCGCGAAGGGCTACCGTGGCCAGCGTTCCCGCCTCTACCGCAAGGCTAAGGAACAGTGGCTGCACTCCCAGACCTACGCTTACCGCGACCGTCGTAAGCGCAAGGGTGAGTTCCGCAAGCTGTGGATCCAGCGCATCAATGCTGGTGCACGCATGAACGGCATCACCTACAACCGCCTCATCCACGGCCTGAAGCTGGCTGAGGTTGAGGTCGACCGCAAGATCCTCGCCGAGCTCGCTGTCAGCGACTTCGCTGCATTCTCCGCCCTGTGCGAGGTTGCAAAGAACGCTCTGCCGGAGGACGTCAACGCTCCGAAGAACGCCGCATAAGCGCTTTCGCTTTTCGACGACACACCGCCCCGTCCCACCACACCAGGTGGGACGGGGCGGTTTTTGTTCGCGGTAAGGTATCGGCCATGGCATTGGATTTTGAGCAGCCGTTTACTGAGCGCACCCCGCGTGTGGTCAACGCTGCGAAGCTGAAACGCGCGGCGGGTCGTCGCAAAGCAAAAGCTTTTCTCGCGGAAGGGGAGAACGCCGTGGAAGCGGCGGTGGCTACGGGTGCAGCAACAGACTTGTTTGTCACCGAAGCAGCGGCTGAGCGTTTCGAGGAAATCGTTCGCGCCGCTGGCTACATGGATGTCTACACGCATGCCATCAACGACAAAGCTGCTCAGCACCTCGCCGACGCGGTGACCAACACGGGTATTTTCGCGGTGTGTAGGCCGGTGCTGTGGACGGTGCCGTCGATCCTCAAGGGCCGGCCCCGTCTAGTCGCAGTGTGTGTGGAGACCAACGACCCGGGCAACGCAGGCACGATCATCCGCCTAGTAGATGCGCTGGGTGCGGATGCAGTCATCTTCGCTGGGGACACCGTCGATCCAGAGTCGCCGAAAGTGGTGCGTTCCACCGCAGGATCGTTGTTCCACGTACCAGTGGCACGTGACCGTGATGTCCACCGGGTAATTGGGCAGCTGCATTCTGCAGGATTAGCTACGGTGGCAACCTCGGCGTCGGGGGAGACATCCCTCGCGCAAGCGGACGAGGTGCTTGCACGCCCAACAGCGTGGCTGTTTGGCAACGAGGCCCACGGGCTTAGCGATGAGCTTCTCACCAATGCTGATCACCGGATCTCCATCCCGATTAAGGGCAGCGCGGAATCGCTGAATCTCGCTACCGCTGCATCCATGTGCCTCTGGGAATCCTCCAAGGCGCTCGACGCAGACGAAAGGTAATCACGATACCGACACCTATCGCATGTCCCCCTAGCGCATTCATGTGTCGGCTCCACGGGTAAAGTGGTGGACGCTTTTGAACCGACATCGCTGCAGACGCCCTGAGCTGCAGAGCACTTGTGGAAAGGCGCGGGTGAGCGTAAGCGTGGCCGACAACGCAACACAACTTCCGGATATTGAACTGACCGAGGAAGCCCTGAACAAGGCAGCAGACGACGCGGTTGCTGCTTTCGAAGCAGCTGCGGATCTCGCAGCACTCGAAGAGGCACATCGCGCGCACCTGGGGGAGAAGGCCCCAATCATGCAGGCGCGCAAGTCGCTGGGGTCCATTCCGAAGGATCAGCGTAAGAACGCTGGTCGCTTTGTGAACATGGCGCGTGGCCGCGCCGAAAAGGTCTATGCCCAGCTGCGCCAGGTCCGCGAAGCAGAGCACCGCGAGAAGCAGCTGCGTGAGGAAAAGGTTGACGTTACGTTGCCTACCGCACGCGCTCACGCCGGCGCGATGCACCCGATCACCACACTGTCGGAGCACATCGCCGACATCTTCATCGGCATGGGTTGGGAAGTGGCCGAAGGCCCCGAGGTTGAAGCGGAGTACTTCAACTTCGACGCGCTGAACTTCATTCCGGACCATCCGGCCCGCACACTGCAGGACACCTTCTACATTGGCGAAGAAGGCTCCAAGCAGGTCATGCGTACACACACCTCGCCGGTGCAGGTGCGAACGATGCTTGAGCGCGATGTGCCGATCTACATTGCGTGCCCGGGCCGTGTGTTCCGTACGGACGAACTCGATGCCACCCACACCCCTGTGTTCCACCAGGTGGAGGGTCTCGCTGTGGACAAGGGACTGACGATGGCGCACCTGCGCGGCACGCTCGACCACCTGGCTAAGGTGCTGTTCGGCCCGGAAACCAAGACCCGTATGCGTACGAACTACTTCCCGTTTACCGAACCGTCTGCCGAGGTGGACGTTTGGTTCCCGAACAAGAAGGGCGGCGCTGGCTGGATTGAGTGGGGCGGCTGCGGCATGGTCAACCCGAACGTGCTGCGTGCTGTTGGCATCGACCCGGAGGAGTACACCGGTTTTGCGTTCGGCATGGGCCTTGAGCGCACGCTGCAGTTCCGCAATGGCCTGTCGGATATGCGCGACATGGTCGAAGGCGATGTCCGTTTCACTATTCCGTTCGGCGTGCAGGCGTAAAAGGAGAACCAAGAATGCTTATTTCCAAGAATTGGATCACCCGCCTGCTTAATCAGGCAGGCAACCAGGGCTTCAATCCCTCCGACGAGGAATTGGACGCCGGTTTTGTCCGCGTCGGTTTTGAGACCGAGGGCTACGAGCCGCTGCCTGAGGTGACCGGCCCGCTCGTCATTGGCCGAGTAGCCGAGATCGAGGAACTGACCGGGTTTAAGAAGCCCATCCGCTACTGCCAGGTTGATGTCGGACAGGCCAACGGCACAGGTGAACTGCAGGGCATCATCTGTGGCGCGCGAAACTTCAAGGAAGGCGACCTAGTCATCGTGTCGCTTCCGGGTGCGGTATTGCCAGGTGGCTTTGCTATCTCCGCGCGCAAAACCTATGACCACATTTCGAACGGCATGATGGCATCCGCAGCAGAACTTGGCCTGGCTACAAAGAGCGAAGGCATCATCACACTGGAGGCGGGGGCAGCGACCCCGGGCGATGACGCTCGCGAGATCCTCGGCTCCGGCGACACCGTGTTCGAGGTCAACGTCACCCCGGACCGTGGCTACGCACTGTCTGCGCGCGGCCTGACCCGTGAGATCGCATCCGCCTTCGACCTGGCGTTTAAGGATGTCGCGCAGGATCCGTCGATCGCAGGCGTTAATATGTCTGTTGTTCCGGAGCCGGCAGGCGAGAGCATCCCCGTCGAGGTTGAGGCCTCGACGAAGGCGCAGCGCTTCGGTCTGCGCACCGTGAAGGGCATCGACCCGAAGGCGCAGGCACCGTTCTGGATGCAGCGTGAACTCATGCTCAGCGGTGTTCGTTCCGTCAACGCAGCAACGGATGTCACGAATTACGTCATGCTGCTGCTTGGCCAGCCAATGCACGCATTCGACGCCGACAAGATCTCCGGCGGCTTGCGGGTGCACAACGCTGAGGCCGGTCAGAAGTTTGAAACGCTCGACCACGTTGAGCGGACGCTGACCGCAGACGATGTGGTGATCAGCGACGACAACGGCATCCAGTCCCTCGCCGGCGTTATGGGTGGCACGACGTCGGAGATTTCCGACGACACCGTGAACGTCCACTTCGAGGCTGCAACCTGGGATCCGCTGACCGTTGCTCGTACTGCACGTCGCCTGAAGCTGAGCTCGGAGGCCTCTCGTCGATTTGAGCGCGGCGTTGACCCCGCCATCGTCGAGGTCGCTCTGGATGCCGCTTGTGCGCTCCTCGTCGAGATCGCTGGCGGCTCGATCGAGGCTGGCCGTACGCTTGTCGGTGACGTTAAACCGCGTGAGCCGATTGCCATGCGTGCCTCGCGCCCGTCGGAGCTCATCGGTGTGGACTACTCCCGCGATACGGTTGTGCGCCGTCTTGAGGAAGTCGGCTGCACTATCGCAGGCGAGGGTGAGAACCTTCAGGTCACGCCGCCGACATGGCGTACCGATATCACCGTTCCGGTGGAACTTGTCGAAGAGGTCGTGCGCCTTGAGGGACTCGACGATATCCCGTCGATCCTGCCAACACCGCGTGGTGGTCGCGGCTTGAGCCCGCTGCAGCGTCGCCGTCGCGCGGTCACGCACGCGCTGGCGTACTCCGGCTACGCGGAGATCATCCCGACGCCGTTTATTGCCAACGACACGTTCGACGTGTGGGGGCTCGACGCAGACGATCCGCGCCGCAACACGGTGAAGGTGCAGAACCCGTTGGATGCTGACTACGGCATCTTGGGCACGACGCTTCTGCCGTCGATGCTCGAGGCAGCAGGCCGCAATGTTGCCCGCGGCCGTGGCGATATTGCGCTCTACTCGGTTGCACAGACCTCTGAGAAGCGCGCGGATGTTTCGCCGTTGCCGGCCGTTACCCAGCGTCCAGCAGACGACGTTGTCGCAGAACTTATTCAGTCGCTGCCAAAGCAGAATCTGCATGCCGCAACGGTGGCGCTCGGCAACGTCGAGCTCGAGGGGCCGTGGGGCAATGGGCGCGCCTATGAGTGGTCGGACGCGATCCAGTCTGCGCAGATCGTCGCCCGCGCATGCGGTGTTGAACTCGACATCGTCGCTGCCGAGGTTCTGCCGTGGCACCCGGGGCGCTGTGCGGAACTCTCTGTCCGCGATGCTGCTGGCGAGCGTATCGTCGTTGGCCATGCTGGCGAGCTGCACCCGCAGATTCTGGAGAAGCTAAACCTGCCAGCGCGCACGTGCGCGATGGAGCTCGACCTGACTGCGATCCCGCTGGAGGAGCGTCTTCCGGCGCCGCGCCTGTCGTCGTTCCCGCTGTTGCACCAGGACATCGCGCTCGTCGTCGATGAGGAAGTTCCGGCTGAAGACGTCCGTCGCACTCTCGTTGAGGGCGCAGGTGAGCTTGTCGAGGACGTAACGCTTTTCGACGTCTACCGTTCGGAATCCCTCGGCGAGGGCAAGAAGTCTCTCGCATTCGGCCTGGCCTTCCGTGCGCCCGATCGCACGCTGAAGGAAGAGGAAGGCTCGGAGGCTCGCCTCAAGGCAGCCGAGTTGGCTAAGGAGCGCTTCGGCGCAGAAATGCGCGGGTAAATATTAATCCGTGAATAACTTACGGCGCACTGCATAACTGATACACTGTCCGCTATGTCAGAAAGTGTGATCAAGGTTGCGGTCGCCGGAGCCACCGGGTACGCAGGCGGTGAGATTCTCCGTCTGCTACTCGGCCACCCCGCCTACCTTGCGGGTTCGCTTCAGATCGGTGCTCTTACCGGAGCATCGAACGCTGGCCAGCAGGTCGGCAATCTAATGCCTCATCTGCCGGAACTTGCAGATCGGGTCATTGAGCCAACAACAATCGATGTGCTTGCTGGCCACGATGTTGTGTTCCTCGGCTTGCCGCACGGCCACTCCGCCGAGATCGGTCAGGCTCTCGGCGAGGACGTCGTCGTGATTGACTGCGCTGCAGATTTTCGGTTGCGCGATGCCGAGCAATGGAAGCGTTTCTACGGCTCTGAGCATGCAGGATCTTGGCCTTACGGGCTTCCCGAACTGCCGGGTCAGCGGGCCGCCCTGCAGGGGGCAAACCGTGTCGCTGTCCCGGGGTGTTTCCCCACTGGGGCAACGCTTGCGGCCTGGCCGGCACTCGAAGCGGGGCTCGTGGAGCCTGATCTGACCATCGTTGCTATTACCGGTGTATCCGGTGCCGGCAAGAAGGCCAATGTCGATCTGCTTGGCGCGGAAACGATGGGCTCCTTGAAAGCCTATGGCGTCGGCGGGACGCACCGGCACACACCAGAGATCCAACAAAGCCTTGAGTCGGTTGCTGGCACCAGCGTTGCCGTGAGCTTTACCCCGGTACTAGCACCGCTGCCGCGCGGGATTCTCACCACAGTGACCGCACCATTGGTGCAGGGCGTTACAGCAGAGGCGGTAAATAGCGCGTACGAACAGGCGTACCAGGGAGAACAGTTTGTCAGGCTGCTTCCGGCAGGCTCGCAGCCGCAGACCCAGCATGTCGTGGGCGCGAACATGTGTGCCGTGCAGGTTGAAGTGGACGAGCACGCCGGCAAGTTGGTGGCGACTAGTGCCATCGACAACCTGACCAAGGGCACTGGTGGTGCCGCTGTGCAATGCATGAACCTTGCACTCGGGTGGGACGAAGGGGCAGGACTATCGCGAGCTGCGGTGGCTCCGTAACCGCCACTTCACAACGACTCTCCACCCCTGTTGAAAGGAAAACGAACAATTCATGACCACCACCGGAGTAACCGCGCCGAAGGGCTTTAGCGCTGCAGGTATCAGCGCCGGGATCAAGGCGTCTGGCAACCGTGATCTCGCATTGGTTGTCAACGAAGGCCCGGAGTTTGCTGGTGCAGCCGTATTTACTCGGAACAAAGTGTTTGCAGCGCCAGTGAAAGTGAGCCGTGAGACTGCAGCTGGCGGCACCATTAAGGCTCTGATTGTGAACTCGGGAAACGCGAACGCGTGTACCGGCGCACAAGGATACGAAGACGCAAAAGCCATGCAGCGCCTGACCGCAGAAGGCATCGGGGTCGACCCAGCCCACGTTGCGGTCTGCTCGACGGGGCTGATCGGCGACACACTTCCGATGGACAAGGTGGAAGCCGGTATCGGTGTCGTCGTCAAGCAACTCGGCGATGATGGAGCGGGTGCTGCAGATGCGATTCGGACGACAGATACGGTGGCGAAAGAAGCCGTCGTCAAGGGCGACGGCTGGACTGTGGGGGCGATGGGAAAGGGTGCCGGCATGATGGCGCCGTCGCTGGCGACGATGCTTGTCTGCATCACCACCGACGCAAAGGCTGACAGCGCCACGTTGCAGGCTGCGCTCGAGCAAGCCTGTGCCATGACGTTTAACACGTTGGATATTGATGGCTCGACTTCCACCAACGACACGGTCGTCGCAATGGCAAGCGGTGCCAGTGGCGTGACCCCAACGCAAGCAGAACTCAACGCCGCAGTGCACGAAGCGTGCGCGAAGCTAGCGGCGATGATGCAGTCGGATGCGGAAGGCGTGACCAAGCGTGTCGCGATCACCGTCCAAGGAGCGCTCGACGATGCACAAGCGCTCAACGCAGCGCGCGCGATCGGCCGTGACAGCCTGGTCAAGACTGCGATGTTCGGCTCCGATCCGAACTGGGGCCGCGTGCTGGCAGCCGTAGGCATGGCCGATGCCGAGATGGATGCGGAGAACATCTCCGTGACCTTCAACGGTCAGACCGTATGCGAACAGTCGACCGGCGCACCGGGCGCCCGCGACGTTGACTTGAGCGGAGCCGACATCGACGTTGTTGTGGACCTGGGCACCGGGGGAGCGGGCAGCGCAACCGTGCGCACAACCGACCTCTCGTACGCCTACGTCGAGATCAATTCCGCGTACTCGAGCTAGGAGGTGGGTGAGTTGATGCCTAATCTAACGAGTGAACAGCGCGCCACCGTCCTTGCCGAAGCACTGCCGTGGCTGCAGCACTACCGCGACAAGATTGTGGTGGTGAAGTACGGCGGTAACGCCATGATTGATGAAGACCTCAAGGCGGCGTTCGCCGCAGACATGGTGTTTCTGCGCACTGTGGGCGCGAAGCCCGTGGTCGTACATGGCGGCGGCCCGCAGATCAGTGCAATGCTGAAGCGTTTGGGCCTTGACGGTGGTGAGTTCGTGGGTGGGTTCCGCGTCACCACCCCGGAGATTCTGGACGTTGTGCGCATGGTGCTGTTTGGGCAGGTAGGACGGGATCTTCTGGGCAAGATCAACTCCCACGGCCCGTACGCGGTAGGCACCTCAGGCGAGGATGCCGGCTTGTTTACGGCCAAGCGCCGCCAGGTTGAAGTGGAAGGTGAGCTCGTTGACATCGGTCTCGTGGGCACGATCACCGACGTGAACCCGGCAGCGGTGATGGACATCATCGACGCCGGCCGTATCCCGGTCGTCTCCGGAATTGCACCGGGGGAGAACGGGGAAGTGTACAACATCAACGCTGACGAAGCCGCGGGTGCGCTGGCAGCTGCGATCGGCGCGGAACGCCTCGTAGTTCTCACCAACGTGGAGGGCCTTTACACCGATTGGCCCAACCGCGATTCGCTTTTGTCCAAGATCGAGGCGGCCGAGCTTGAGAAGATGCTGCCGGGCCTAGACACCGGGATGATCCCGAAGATGGAAGCTTGCCTGACCGCGGTCCAGGGCGGGGTGAAAGCGGCACACGTTATTGATGGTCGTGTGGCCCACTCAGTGCTTCTCGAACTACTGACCATGGGTGGTGTGGGCACGATGGTGCTTCCAGACGATTACGACCGCACCCACTACCCAGACGGCACAATCTTTAGGAAGGATGAGGCATGAGCAACTTCGCTACACGCTGGTCGGAGTCACTGCTAGACACGTACCCAGCCCCGCCGGTTGAACTCGTCTCTGGCGATGGCGCTACCGTCACCGATGCCGACGGGAAACCGTACATCGACATGCTCGCAGGCATCGCCGTGAACGCGTTGGGACATGCCAACCCAGCCATCGTGCAGGCGGTGTCGCAGCAGGTGGCCACCCTCGGCCACGTGTCCAACCTCTTCGGCTCGAAGCCGGTGGTTGAGGTCGCGGAGAAGCTCCGTGCACGCGTCGGCGACGAGACCGCCCGTGTGTTTTTCAGTAACTCCGGCGCAGAGGCCAACGAGGCCGCGTTTAAGCTTGCCCGTCTCACTGGTCGGGGGCGCATTCTTGCAGCCGAGCATGGTTTCCACGGCCGCACCATGGGCTCGCTCGCGCTGACCGGACAGCCAGAGAAGCAGGCCCCGTTCGCGCCATTGCCCGCCGGTGTGGAGTTCTACCCGTATGGCGACATTGATGCGCTGACGGCTCTGGTTGAGCAGAACCCTACCGATACTGCCGCCATCATCTTGGAGCCGATTCAGGGCGAAACCGGCGTCATCCCGGCGCCCGAAGGCTTCTTGCATGCGGTGCGCTCGCTTTGCGACGAGCACGGCATCCTCTTCATCACCGACGAGGTCCAAACCGGAGTCGGCCGCACCGGCACCTTCTTCGCCTTCGAAGACGCAGGGGTCGTGCCGGATGTCATCACCATGGCCAAAGGTCTCGGCGGGGGACTGCCCATCGGCGCGACGATAGCCCGCGGTAAAGCCGCGACACTGTTCACTCCGGGCAGCCACGGCACAACCTTCGGTGGCAACCCCGTCGCGTGTGCTGCGGCCAACACGGTGCTGGACACTATTGACGATGCGTTCCTGGCCGATGTTCGTCGCAAAGCAGCAGTGCTTATCGACGAAACCACGGACGTTCCCGGCGTCGCGGAAGTGCGCGGCCGGGGACTCATGCTGGGCGTTGTGCTGGAGCAACCGGTTGCGAAGCTCGTCGTCAAGCATGGGCTCGAACACGGCGTCATTCTGAACGCGCCGTCCGACACCGTCATCCGACTCACCCCACCCCTGGTAATTAGCGACAACGAGATCCAGCAGGCGGTTGAGCGTCTCGCAGCCGCAATCGCACAAGCCGCAGAAAGGAACTAGACCAATGGCTCGTCATTTTCTCGCAGACGACGATCTCACCCCAGCAGAACAGGCTGAAGTCCTTGCACTCGCAGCGGAGCTGAAAAAGGCTCCGCTGTCGCACCGGCCGTTGGAAGGGCCGCTTTCAGTGGCAGTCCTGTTTGACAAGACCTCGACGCGTACGCGGTTCTCATTCGACGCCGGTATTGCGCAACTTGGCGGCCAGGCGATCGTGACTGAGACTGGGCACGCACAGATGGGCAAGGGCGAATCCTTCCAGGACACCGGTGCCGTACTGTCCCGCTACGTACAGGCAATTGTGTGGCGCACCTACGATCACCAGAACCTCGTGGACATGGCTGAGGCAGCCACCGTTCCTGTGGTCAATGCACTTACCGATGACCTGCACCCATGCCAGATCCTGGCGGACCTGCAAACCATCATCGAGGAGTTCTGCCCCGAGGAAGGCGCCGCTGGCCTGAAGGGGCTGAAAGCGGTGTACCTCGGCGACGGTGACAACAACATGGCTAACTCGTACCTGATCGGTTTCGCTACAGCGGGGATGGACATCACTGTTATCGCGCCCAAGGAATTCCAGCCGCGTGCCGAGTTTGTCGAGCGCGCCGAGAAGCGCGCCGCAGAAACCGGCGCCCGAGTCACCGTGACTGATGATGTTGCAGCTGCTGAAGACGCGAACGTCGTGATCACCGACACCTGGATCTCGATGGGCATGGAAGAAGATGGCAAGGATCGTCGCACACCGTTCTTGCCCTACCAGGTTGATGCGGACCTGATGGCGCGCGCGGCAAACGATGCAATATTCTTGCATTGCCTTCCCGCGTACCGCGGGAACGAGGTCGCCGCGGAGGTCATTGATGGCCCGCAGTCGCGCGTCTTCGACGAGGCTGAAAACCGTTTACATGCGCAGAAAGCGTTGCTGACCTGGCTTCTGGAGCACCAATAATGTCCCAACCTGTATCCCGTACCGCACGCCAAGCACGAATCCTCGAGTTGCTTGAGCAGACTCGTGTTTCCTCGCAGATTCAGCTGTCAGAGCTGCTGCTCGCAGAAGGCATCGACATTACGCAGGCGACCCTGTCGAGGGACTTGGATGAACTTGGTGCGAAGAAGATCCGCCCATCTGGCGGCGGCCGTGCCTACTACACGATCAACGGCGATGCCGATGGATTTGAAAACGCGCAGACTGGCCCCGTGAAAAGCTCCGCCGCATGATCGACGAGTTGGTCGTATCCGCGGATGGCTCGGGTCAACTTGCACTGCTGCGCACGCCCCCAGGTGCGGCGCAGTACCTGGCCAGCTACATTGACCGCGTAGGCCTCGACCAGGTTGTCGGCTGCATTGCTGGCGACGACACAATTTTTGTTCTTGCACGCGAACCGCTCACCGGCGTAGAACTTGCCGTGGAACTCTTCGGCGGACACGCCCGGGGCAGCGACTAAAAAGTTTTACCCTGCAGGTAACCTCATACTATTCATGAAATCTTTTGAAGGAGAATCGTTCTACCATGACTAATCGCGTTGTTCTTGCATATTCAGGCGGTTTGGACACGTCCGTTGCTATCCCGTACCTGGCTGAAATGACCGGCGGTGAAGTGATCGCGGTCTCCCTCGACCTTGGACAGGGCGGCGAGGACATGGAATCAGTGCGCCAGCGCGCATTGGACTGCGGTGCAGTGGAGTCCATTGTTGTGGACGCCAAGGATGAGTTCGCCGAGGAGTATTGCCTGCCCACCATCAAGGCAAACGGTATGTACCAGGGCGAGTACCCGCTGGTTTCCGCGATTTCGCGCCCGCTGATTGTCAAGCATCTCGTTGAGGCTGGTCACAAGTACGGCGGCACCCACGTCGCCCACGGCTGCACCGGCAAGGGCAACGACCAGGTTCGTTTCGAGGTCGGATTCCTGAACCAGGATCCGGACCTGGAGATCATCGCTCCGGCTCGTGACTATGCCTGGACCCGCGATAAGGCCATCGAGTACGCAGAGGGCAAGAACTTGCCGATTGAGCAGTCTGCCGCGTCGCCGTTCTCCATCGACCAGAACGTGTGGGGCCGCGCAGTTGAGACCGGCTTCCTTGAGGATCTGTGGAACCCGCCGACAAAGGACCTCTACGCCTACACCGAGGACCCGGCGCTCGGCAACGCTCCGGACGAGGTCATCATCTCCTTCGAGTCCGGCAAGCCGGTGGCTATCGACGGCCGTAAGGTTACGGTCCTCGAAGCAATCGAAGAGATGAACCGTCGCGCAGGTGCCCAGGGTGTTGGCCGTCTCGACATGGTTGAGGACCGTCTGGTTGGCATCAAGTCCCGCGAGGTCTACGAAGCGCCGGGCGCCGTCGCGCTGATCACCGCTCACAAGGCTCTTGAGGACGTCACCGTTGAGCGCGAGTTGGCTCGCTACAAGCGTCTTATCGATGCACGCTGGTCCGAGGAGGTGTACGACGGCCTCTGGTTCGGCCCGCTGAAGCGCTCCCTGGATGCGTTCATCGAGTCCACCCAGGAGCACGTCACCGGCGATATCCGCATGGTCCTGCACGCTGGCCAGATCACGGTCAACGGCCGTCGTTCCAACCACTCGCTGTACGACTTCAACCTGGCTACCTATGACACCGGCGATACCTTCGACCAGACCCTGGCCAAGGGCTTCGTGCGTTTGCACGGTCTGTCCTCCCAGATCGCGAACAAGCGCGACCGCGAGGCCGGCAAGTAAATGGAGCAGCACAAGACAAACGAAGGTGCGCTCTGGGGCGGTCGTTTTTCCGGCGGCCCATCGGAAGCCATGTTCGCCCTGTCCGTGTCTACCCATTTTGACTGGGTGCTTGCGCCGTACGATGTGCTCGCATCCAAGGCACACGCGAAGGTGCTGAACAAGGCAGGTTTGCTTAGCGACGACGACCTTGCCGTCATGCTCGACGGCCTGGACCAACTTGGCCGCGACGTTGCCGACGGCTCGTTCGGTCCGCTGCCGACCGATGAGGATGTCCATGGTGCGATGGAGCGTGGACTCATCGACCGTGTCGGGCCCGAGATCGGTGGTCGCCTGCGTGCTGGACGTTCCCGCAACGACCAGGTTGCGGCCATGTTCCGGATGTGGCTGCGCGATGCCCTGCGGGGTGTCGCACTCGATGTCAGCGATCTGATCGACGCGATCGTCGCACAGGCGGAGGCCCACCCAGACGCGATCATGCCTGGCAAGACCCACTTCCAGGCTGCACAGCCGATCCTGCTTGCGCACTCGCTGTTGGCGCATGCCCAGCCGCTGCTGCGTGACCTGGACCGGATCAAGGATGCCGACAAGCGACTGGCAGTCTCGCCGTACGGTTCTGGAGCGCTGGCTGGTTCGTCGCTGCACCTCGACCCAGAGGCGATCGCAGAGGAGCTTGGTTTCGATTCTGCAACCGACAACTCGCTCGACGGCACCTCATCGCGCGACTTTGCTGCAGAATCCGCGTACGTCCTGGCACAGATTGCGATTGATATCTCTCGTTTCGCCGAAGAGATCATCGCGTGGTCCACGCCAGAGTTCGGTTACGTCACGCTGCATGACGCGTGGTCGACTGGCTCGTCGATCATGCCGCAGAAGAAGAACCCGGACGTTCCGGAACTTGCCCGCGGCAAGGCTGGTCGCTTGATCGGTAACCTTTCCGGTTTGCTCGCCACGCTGAAGGCCATGCCGCTGGCGTACAACCGTGACCTTCAGGAAGACAAGGAGCCGTTGGTCGACTCGGTCACGCAGCTCTCCATCCTCCTGCCGGCGTTCACTGGACTGGTTTCCACGTTGACGTTCCACGAAGACCGCATGCGCGAACTGGCTCCAGCAGGGTTCACATTGGCCACCGACCTTGCCGAATGGATGGTGCGCCAGGGCGTTCCATTCCGCGAAGCACACGAGGCTTCGGGAGCCTGCGTTCGCATCGCAGAATCCCGTGGTGTCGATCTCGTGGATCTGACGGATGAGGAGCTAGCGGGCGTCGATAAGCGTCTGCTCCCCGAAGTGCGCGAGGTACTTACTGTCGATGGGGCGGTCGCATCCCGCGATACCCGCGGCGGTACTGCGAAACCGCGTGTGGTGGAGCAGCGGGAGCGTGTCCGCGAAGCGAACAAGGCTGCGCGTCAGTGGGCAGAGCAGCCAGTTCGGAAGAAGTAAATACACGTTCGCAGAGCGCAGTTCAGAGTTTCCCTTTAGCATTGGGATATGGATGCGCCAAATACCTATGAAGCCAAGCCCCGGGGACGGTCAGTCTCCGTGGTGCTTGGCCTCATTTTTATTGCAGTGGTCATCGCCGCAGTTGCGTTAGGCCGGGGGCTTCTTCCCTTTGGCAGTGATGGCGACGAAAAAGACAGTGGCGCTGAATCAAATCGCCAGTCTCATGGAGACGTGCAGCAACTCCACGGAGTGATCGGCTCTGAAAAGCGGGCCTTCTTTGAAGATCCCCAGGTCAAGGACAGACTTGCAGCGTTGGGCTACAGCGTCAGCGTGACAACAGCGGGGTCCCGCCAGATAGCTACCACCACGGATATTGCCGCACAAGATTTCGTTTTCCCGTCTTCCGGGCCTGCCACGCAAAAGGTGCGCGAACAGGGCAGTGGTTACTCGGTGGATTTCCCGTTTTTCTCCCCGATGGCGGTAGCGAGCTGGAAGCCGATTGCGGATCTACTGGTAGCTGAGGGAGTCGTGGCTGAGCAGAACGGCGCTTACACACTGGACGTGAACAAGTACATGGACTTGGCCCGCTCCGGAAAACGATGGCGCGACCTCGGGGACGCGTTTCCGTCGCCACGCAATGTACAGGTCCGCTCGACAGATATCCGCACCTCAAACTCCGCCGCGATGTATCTGTCGCTGTTGGCGTGGGAGGTAGCACAGCGAGAACCCGATCGCGCCAATGACGTTGGTTTTCTTGTCGACGAGATCGCGCCCTTCTTCACCGCTCAGGGATACAGCGAAGCCTCATCCTCTGGCCCTTTTGCGGACTACCTCAGCCAAGGCATGGGAGCGGTACCGATGGTGATGGTGTACGAAGCACAGTTCATTGGTGAGCAGATGCGAGATAATTCCCGAATCCGCGACGATATGGTGCTGCTGCAACTCAGTCCGACAGTGCTGGCTAACCACGGCATCGTCGGGGTGAGCGAGGGCGGTAGAGAACTCGGTCGTCTGCTCACCAACGACCCCGAGCTACAAAGGCTGGCCGCGTACCACGGATTCCGGCCCGCGACCTCAGGCAACCTGGCCCAAGAGATGGAGGATCGAGGGCTCGATGCGCCTGCGGATTACGTCAATTCCATCGACCCACCCTCCTACGACAGGCTTGAACAACTCATCGACGGTGTCGGTCAACGCTATGGCGGAGCACCCGCACCGGTGAAGGAGGAGGAATAATGAATCGCCTCGTCGCGGCGCTTGCTGCGTTCATGTCTCTGGTGCTCGTCGCGTGTAGCACTTTCGAAGAAGGCACTTCCAATACTCCTGATACATCCGGCGCAGGGCCCAGCGGTAATGCCGATCTGACCATTGTCGCTGCAACCGAGCTCAAAGACCTCGAAGAATTGGTTGATCGTGCAGCAGAGGAGCTCGGCTTCACTATCGACATGCAGTTCCCCGGCGGAACTTTAGAAAACTCCCAAACGCTCAAACAGGGAGGTTTCGATGGGGAAGTGGATGCCACATGGTTTGCTACGAACCGCTACGTCAACCTGATCGGCGCCTCCGACAAGTTGGACGGTGAGACAAAGATTGCCACAAGCCCCGTCGCGTTCGGTGTATGGGAGGACAGCGCAAAGCGTCTCGGCTGGGACACCAAGCAGCCCACCTGGGCCGAGTTTGCCGACGCTGCCGCAAGCGGCAAGTTCACGTTCGGGATGACCAACCCGCAAGCCTCGAACTCGGGATTCTCCGCACTCGTCTCGGTGGCGACTGCGCTCGCAGACACCGGCGATGCGATTTCCCCTACTGACTTGGAGCGCGTTGGGCCACAGCTCAAGGAAATGTTCGAAGCGCAATCTATGGTTTCCGGTTCTTCCGGGTGGCTGGCTGAGACGTTTGTCAATGATTCGTCCCGAGGCGATGGCATCATCAACTACGAAGCAACACTTCACCAGCTAAAGGCCCAAGGTGTGCCTATTGAGGTTGTTGTCCCCGCCGATGGCGTGATTTCCGCAGATTACCCGTTATCGGCACTGGCTAACCCTGCGCATGCAGACGCGCGGGGTCGGGTAGAAGAGCTGTCGCGCTGGCTCCTGGAACACCAAGAGGACATCGCTCAGACCTATCGCAGGCCTGTGACCGGCGTGGATAACGTGCCGGTGGAGATAGCCAACCAACACGTCATCGAGCTGCCGTTCCCAGCCAACGAGGGAGTCGTCGATGAGCTGCTTTATGCGTACGACAACTCCTACCGCAAACCAGGACGAACAACGTTTGTGCTAGATACTTCCGGGTCGATGGAAGGGCAGCGGTTGGCGTCGCTGAAAAGCATCATGCAATCGCTTATCGACGGCTCCGCTTCAACACTCACCGGTGACGTCTCCCTACGCGACCGGGAAACCGTCACGTTGCAAGCCTTTGATTTCGCACCACACGAACCGTTGACAGTTCGCTTCTCCCGGGAAGATCCGAAGTCTGCTGAAAAACTATCTGACTTCGTCGATGGTCTCCAGGCTGAGGGCGGAACCGCGGTGTATGAAACCTTGCTGAAGGCATTGAGGAATACGGACCCGAACGGAGGTATTCCGTCGATAGTTTTGCTGAGTGATGGTGAAAGCACCGTTGCCCCAGACTATGTCGAATTCAAGAGGCAGTATGAAGCATTGCCAGAACAGCTGCGTAACGTGCCTGTGTTCGTTATCTTGTACGGCGATGCTAATGCGATAGAGATGCAAGCACTTGCAGATCTCACCGGTGGTGAGGTGTTTGACGCGCTTGGTGGCGACCTGGCTGCTGCCTTTAAGGAGATTCGTGGATTCCAATAATTCGTCTGCGGGAAAAGCAGCCCGGTATTTCGCCTCACCCAAGAACCAGCTTGGGTTGGTGCTGGCTACCCTCGTGGTTGTGGTTCATATTGCGGTAGGTATCGGACTGTTCTGGCCGGTCGCCGCGGCGGCCGCGTATGGCGCCGGCGCGGCTCTTGCGCCGTCCCGGAAAACCAAGGAACTTCCAGCAGCACCAACCCTGCCCACGTCGCAAGTTCTCGAGAATGCGCTGCGGCAAACGACTGATCGGTTGGAATCGGCGAAGCCACCACGTCAGGTGATGATGCAGGCGCGAGCGTTTGAAAAAGCCTCCAAGTTCGTATTGTCCGAGTGGGAACACCTCGAGCCGACGCCTAAGCACCGGCAGACGATGTGGAATGTAGTCAATGTGTACTACCCGGAGGTCGTCGATACGTACCTTGATGCCCCTCAGTACCGAGACAAGTCTGCGGTGAGCGTGGTTGTGGACTCTTTAACCACGCTCACTCGCGCTGCTGAGCGGGTGCAGCAGGGGATTTTGGACGACAATCTGCGCGCCATGGATTCACAAGCGCAGTTCCTGCGTCAAGAGCTCGGTGAGTTGCCCGGACTCGACGACAGCTACCACGGAGGCAGCGGGTACGATCCGAAAGCATGAGTCTGGATCCGAAGCTTCTTAACGTCCTCGCGTGTCCCAAAGACAAGGGAACGCTGGAGTATGACCAAGAGCGGGAGCTGCTGGTCAACGAACGCCTCGGCATTGCCTATCGCATTGACGACGGCATCCCAGTTCTGCTCATCGACGAAGCAGAGCCATACATCTCGGCAAAGTAGAAGACGGAGAAAAACCCAATGAGCAAAAACATCATTGATGAGCTTGAGTGGCGCGGGCTGATCAACCAGTCCACGGACCTCGACGCACTGCGGAAGGAAACCGAGCAGCCGATCGTGCTGTACTGCGGCTTCGACCCGACTGGTCCCTCGCTGCACGCCGGCCACCTCGTTCCGCTGCTCATGCTGCGCCGCTTCCAAGAAGCAGGCCACACACCGATCGTGCTTGCTGGTGGCGCTACCGGCATGATCGGTGACCCCCGCGATGTGGGGGAGCGTTCTATGAACTCCGCGGACACCGTCCGTGATTGGGCGGACCGGATCAGCGGCCAGCTCAAGCGCTTCGTGCACTTTGATGGCGACAATGCAGCACGCCTGGTCAACAACAACGACTGGATTAAAGACCTTGGCGTTATCGAGTTCCTGCGTGATGTGGGCAAGCACTTCTCGCTGTCCACGATGCTCGGCCGCGACACGGTGAAGCGTCGTCTGGAGAACGACGGCATTTCTTACACCGAGTTTTCCTACATGCTGCTGCAGGCGAATGACTACGTGCAGCTGCGCCGCAACCACAATTGCGTGCTGCAGGTTGGCGGCGGCGATCAGTGGGGCAACCTCGTTGCGGGCGTTGACCTGAATCGTCGTATGGACGGCGAGCAGGTTCACGCGTTGACTGTTCCGCTGGTGACGGATTCCGAAGGTAAGAAGTTCGGCAAGTCCACTGGTGGCGGCTCGCTGTGGCTGGATCCCGAGATGACCAGTCCGTACACCTGGTACCAGTACTTCGTAAACACTGCGGACGCCGATGTCATCCGTTACCTGCGTTGGTTCACCTTCCTTGACCAGGAAGAGCTCAACCGCCTGGAGACCGAAGTGGCGGAGCGCCCATTCAAGCGTGAAGCCCAGCGTCGCTTGGCGCAGGAGATGACCGATCTGGTCCACGGCAAGGAAGCCCGTGAGGCTGTCGAACTCGCATCGCAAGCTCTGTTCGGTCGCGCAGAACTTACTGACCTCGACGAGAAGACCCTCGCATCGGCAGTCTCTGAAACCTCTGTCTTTGAGATCCCAGCCGGCGAAACCACGGATATCGTGGAGCTTCTCGTCGGTGCTGGTCTTGCAGAGTCGAAGGGTGCAGCGCGCCGCTCCATCAAGGAAGGTGGCGTGTACGTGAACAACGAGCGCGTCGAAGACGAGGCGTGGGCGCCGTCTGACCAGGATTTCCTCCACGGCACATGGCTGGTCCTGCGCCGAGGCAAGAAGAACTTCGCAGGCGCTAAGCGCGCATAAGCAACTGCTTATCGACGACACCACCCAGGCAGAAACCACCATCTGCCTGGGTGTTTGTGTTGTTTGTGAGTTCGTGGTTATATCTTC